>NZ_JAAHHT010000118.1:0-8772 GCF_010672085.1 Okeania sp. SIO3I5 | reverse complement strand
AAAAATGTTTGAGGATTTTTAATTCCAGAGAAAATCCCCGAGAATATTCCATTCGTTTAATTGATCAAGTCAAAGTTAAAGGAAAAGCAGAAATAGTGACATTATTTGAAGTTTTTGATGTAGATTTACCTGAATCTGTAGAGGAGAAAAAAATTACAAAAGCTATCTTTAAATAAGCAATGATGCTCGGCTCTATTCTCAAAGAAAAATAAGTCAAGCTGCTCGACTATTTCCAGATTGTCTGAATCAAAATCCTAGGGATAAAGTAGCTCAAATTTATTGAGAACGTTGCCAAATCTAGCAATGTAATTGGCATATTTACAAATTACAAAAAAAAATGTTTGAGGATTTTTAATTCCAGAGAAAATCCCCGAGAATATTCCATTCGTTTAATTGATCAAGTCAAAGTTAAAGGAAAAGCAGAAATAGTGACATTATTTGAAGTTTTTGATGTAGATTTACCTGAATCTGTAGAGGAGAAAAAAATTACAAAAGCTATCTTTAAATAAGCAATGATGCTCGGCTCTATTCTCAAAGAAAAATAAGTCAAGCTGCTCGACTATTTCCAGATTGTCTGAATCAAAATCCTAGGGATAAAGTAGCTCAAATTTATTGAGAACGTTGCCAAATCTAGAAATGTAATTGGCATATTTACAAATTACAAAAAAAAAGGTTTGAGGATTTTTAATTCCCGAGAAAATTCCCTTGAATATTCCATTCGTTTAATTGATAGAGTCAAAGTTAAAGGAAAAGCAGAAATAGTGACATTATTTGAAGTTTTTGATGTAGATTCACCTGAATGTGTAGAGGAGAAAAAAATTACAAAAGCTATCTTTAAATAAGCAATGATGCTCTGCTCTATTCTCAAAGAAAAATAAGTCAAGCTGCTCAACTATTTCCAGATTGTCTAAATCAAAATCCTAGCGTTCGAGTAGCTCAAATTTATTTAGAACGTTGCCAGATATAGCAATGCGATCGACAAGAAATCCAGTTTTGAGAGTTAACAGAACTTGCGATCGCATTCAGACAAATAAATTTTACAAAAGACATCTCCGGTAATCAAAAATCAAATCAATTCTTACTCATAAATTATCAATTACTCCCCCCAGTTAAGTGTTCCCAGTTAAGTGTTCCCTCTTTTCTGGAGATGTCTAAAGGTTAATTATCTGGAGCAGAATATCCTTGAATATTTTCTGGTTTAAACTGATATAAAGTGCGAGTTGCTAAACGAGTCAAAGCCTCCGAACCTTGAACAACAATCAAATATTTACCCGCCTTCAGACGATTACGATAAGGCAAAGCATCACCACTACCAATAACCAAACCCACTCCACCACCAACAAAAGTACCACCCATCGCACCAGAAATACCACCCAATATACCCCCAATAAAATGATTGCCAAATTCCCCTGCCCAAGCAAAAGTATTCAAACCCGTAATCACACTAAAAGTAAAACCAGCAGCAAACCCAAAAGGTACAAGCCAAATCACCATTCGCATCGCTTGTTTGCGGGCCTCTTCTTTCGGATCAATTAGGCCATATTCATCGGCAGTTTGATAGCCCCGGCCCAATATCGCCACTTGTTTCATGGGCAAACCCTCTTTTTCCAAAGCAGAATAGGCGGCCTCAGCTTGAATACGGTCTGATAATACAGCGACGAGATAATTCATAGAAATTAACAAAAGCAATCTAAAATCTTTCTGACAATCAATTAAATTATAGGGCCATACTGGTACTCTAAAGGGTGAAGCTGTTATTTAAGGCACAAAAAAATTAAACTGAAGCAGAAAATTCAGTCAGACAGGACTTAGGCAACTAAGCAAGAAACCAGGTTTATTGCCCTAATTATTGCTTAAACCAGGAAATTTTCTCGATCAACCCGGTTTCTGCGTAAGTTCTATCAGAAAAACAATCAAATAATCCAAATTATTCAACTAATTCCTATGCCAAAAGTTCTTGTATCCGATTCAATCGATAAAAGTGGAATAGATATTCTCTCCCAAGTAGCTCAGGTAGATGTAAAAACAGGTTTACCTGCAGAAGAATTGGTCAAAATAATACCAGAATATGATGGTTTAATGATTCGCTCAGGTACTAAAGTCACCAAAGAAATCATAGAAGCTGCGACACAGTTAAAAATTATTGGACGTGCTGGAGTAGGTGTAGATAACGTAGATGTACCAGCAGCAACCCGTAAAGGTATTGTGGTAGTTAACTCCCCAGAAGGAAATACCATTGCAGCAGCAGAACACGCCCTAGCGATGATGTTGTCTATGTCGCGCCACGTTGCAGAAGCTAACCAATCAGTTGTAAGTGGTAAGTGGGACCGCAAAAAGTTTCTTGGGGTAGAGGTCTACAAAAAAACTCTCGGTGTTGTTGGTTTGGGTAAAATTGGCTCCCATGTAGCTAAGGTGGCAAAAGCTATGGGTATGAAAATTTTGGCTTACGATCCATTTATTTCTGCAGAAAGAGCAGAACAATTGGGTTGTAGTTTGGTAGATATGGAACTATTAGTCCAGGAGTCTGATTATATTACTCTTCATATACCCAAAACTGACGAAACTTATCATTCTATTAATGCTGAAACTTTTGCCAAAATGAAGCCTACAGCTCGGATTATTAATTGTGCTAGAGGTGGAATTATTGATGAAGTTGCTTTAGCTGAAGCTCTAAAAGAAGGAAAAATTGCTGGAGCTGCTTTAGATGTGTATGAAAATGAACCTCTAGAGGCTGAGTCTCAACTACGAGAGTTGGGGCAAAAAATTGTGATGACTCCTCACTTGGGTGCTTCTACTGCTGAAGCTCAAGTGAATGTGGCAGTAGATGTTGCTGAACAAATTAGAGATGTATTGTTAGGGTTGCCTGCTAGATCGGCAGTGAATATCCCTGGTATGTATCCAGATACCTTAGAAAAACTCAAGCCTTATTTATTATTGGCCGAAACTCTTGGTAATTTGGTCAGTCAGTTAGCAGGTGGGCGTATTGATTTTCTGAATGTTAGTCTTGAAGGAGATTTGGCCACTGGAGATAGTAAACCTGTAGTAGTAGCTGCCTTGAAGGGATTACTTTCTCAAGCTTTGCGAGAGCGCGTCAATTATGTAAATGCTTCTATTGAAGCTAAGGAAAGAGGTATTCGGGTAGTGGAAACTAGAGATGCTTCAGTCCGGGACTATACTGGTTCATTACAGTTGGAAGCAAAGGGTTCTCTAGGCGACCATATTGTTAGAGGTGCTGTACTTGGAGAAGATGAGATTCGGATTACTAATATTGATGGCTTTCCAATTAATGTTCCTCCTAGTCCATATATGTTATTGACTCTCCATCGAGATATGCCGGGAATTATTGGTAAAATTGGTTCACTTCTTGGTAATTTTAATGTCAATATTGCTAGTATGCAGGTCGGTCGTAAAATTGTTCGAGGTGATGCAGTGATGGTATTAAGTATTGATGACCCATTGCCAGAAGAAATATTAACTGAAATTACTAAGGAACCAGGAATTAGGGATGCTTATACAGTTGCTCTCTAGAATATAGAATGTAGAATGTAGAATTTAGAATTAAAGGTAATTGAAATTTAGAATTTAGAATTGAAAATGAAAATGCAGAACTAAAACGTGATGTGCAACTTTCTAGGAAATAATCAGCATCCTGGGTATTAAGTTGTCAAGTATAGTTCTCAAAACTCCCGATATCTCGTGGATTGGAAAAAGTTGCACACCGGGTAACTAAAGCTAAATTTACCAATTCTAAATTCTATTTAACCAATTCTAAATTCTAAATTCTGAATTCTGAATTCTAAATTCTATTTTTATGGCATATAACTGGTGGGAAATTAGAGTCTTGTGTGACCAAAGTTTGGAGGAAGTAATCTTCTGGCGTCTCGATAATTTTGGTTGCCGGGGGACAGCGAGTCAGGTTAAAGGTAATGATTGTTTAGTATTAGCTTATTTACCAGAAGAGCAAACTCAACTATTGGACTTGTCAGCTCTGAGTTTAAGTCTGCGTCAAGATGCTCTATGTATGAATTTACCAACTCCAGTAATGGATTGGCATTTAATTGAGGAAGAAGATTGGGCAAGTAGTTGGAAGCAATATTGGCAACCTCAAGAAATTGGCGATCGCTTTGTGATTCATCCTGCTTGGTTAGCTTTACCAGAGGAGTCAGATAAAATTATTCTCCGTTTAGATCCAGGAGCAGCTTTTGGTACTGGTACTCATCCTACTACAGAATTATGTTTAGAGTCATTGGAAATGCGCTTGGGTTTAGAACCGAATCCTGAAGCGATAATTACTGATATTGGTTGTGGTAGTGGTATTTTGTCCATTGGGGCAGCATTATTAGGAGTACGTCAGATTTATGCTGTAGATATCGATCCTTTAGCGATTAGATCGACTATTAATAATGGAAAATTAAATCAGATAGATGGGGAAAAATTAATTGTTGAACAGGGAGATATTGAGCATTTAATTAAAATAGTTCCTGAACCTGTAGATGGTGTAGTTTGTAATATTTTAGCTGAAGTTATTATTGATATAATTCCCCATCTCGAAGCGATCGCTAAACCGACTACTTGGGGGATTATGAGTGGAATTTTATTAGAGCAAGCTAAATCAATTGCTGATACTTTAGAACAAAATGGTTGGGTTGTAGCTACTCTTTGGAAGCGAGGAGAGTGGTGTTGTTTTAATATTCGGCGGTGTTAAATAATTAGGGTTTGCTGAAAAAGTCTTATGGGTGAGGGTAGGAGTCAGGAGACAGGAGACTCGAGACTGGAGGAGTAAGGAATTTAGAGAAGGCAGAAGGAAGAATTTAATTCATAATTTTTCGGCTCTTGTCAACCCTTTCATCCTAACTTTATGCAGCTCTTGCGTAGCAAAAACCTTGTACTTTTTCCAGACCTAAAACAGCTAAAACCTTGATCTGTAAATGCTTTAAAATTTATTCAGCAAACCCTAATTAGGGAATAGGGAATAGGGAGTAGGGAGAAGGAAGAAGGAAGAAGGAAAAAGGAAGAAGGCAAAGGGTGAAAAAAAATTATTAAGCAATTAGAATAGTAGAATAGTCAGAATGACTTTTTTGATAATTATAAGCTAGGATCGTGTTAATTATTCTTATGTGTACGGACGTTTAGCTAAAGCACAACTTTCCTACGGAATGCTACCGCAAACGTTAACGCTGCGCGACATAAAACGCATTTTTGTTATGGAACGTCCTACCTACTTCTCTACTCAAGGAAAGGCTTTTGTTATCTAGTTGATTAAAACTCTAGAACGAAGATAAAAATAAATATAACCACCTAAATAAAATATATTTACTAAAATCATTAATCCTTTTCCTACATTAGAATTAATTCCGGGAAATACTCGTAAAGTCCCTAATAAAACTAGCAAAATTTCTATCAAAGCAACAATTGAGCCATAGTGCTTCGGGTCCCAATAGGAAATAGGACTAATAAATCGATAATTACTGAAAGGGAAAAAGTGTCTATGAGCATCATCATTATGTACTGGCAAATCTAGAAGAGAATGCAATACTAAACTAATACAAATTACTTGTAGAATTTGCCAACCAAAATAGTAAGAAATTAGCAATCCAATTATAGCCAAAGGAATAGAATGAAAGATGGCAACAAGATTTTGGATTAATGGTTGATAATATGCTTCTGACCAAATTTTTGTCTCTGGTAAACGAGCAATAAATTTTGCCCAAAAGTAGAAAATAAAGATAGGAATATCGGGTAAAATTCCACCAATTACAATAGCAAGATTAGCTTGTGGTAGTTGAGGTTTACTAAGAAGTGCGAGATTAATAATGGCATGACTTGGTGTATTCATTAGAAAAGAGGGAATAGGGAACAGGGAATAGGGAATAGGCAATAGGGGGAAATAATTGATAATTTTTGTATGATAATTGATTTGATTTCTGATTGTTGGAGATATCTATTAGACATTAACATACATTCATGGTGATCTTAGAGATTTAATCTTTTGTCAACATGAGAAGGGGCATTTTTAGATACCAGAATTAGAGCTATTTTTGGGAATATGGAAAGGAGAAAGACTGGGGCAAAATATTAACTGGTTAAGATGGTGGGATAAGTCAGGGAATTTGTTGTTATGGAGCAGCGAAAAAGTTGAACAAGAAAAGCAACGAGTTGAACAAGAAAAACAACGAGTTGAAAGATTAGCTATTAAGTTACGAGATTTGGGTATAGACGCTGATTCGTTATGATTGATTTAACTAACTAGAGTGTAGGGAGTAAATTATGATGTCTGCTAAAATGCTGGTCATAAAAAAGCTTCCTAATCTCTGAAAGTAGATTTATTCACTAATTAAATTATTGGGGAAGCATACAGGAATGTTTGTGGATAAGTCCGGTTTTTGCTGATTTATATTTTGTTAGATAGTTAGGTTGATTTCCGCTTACTTATTTAACTATTTTCCTAAATATAATAATTTTCTATTTTGACTAATTTTTTGATTCATTTATGATGAGTTTCTGTTTTGCCATTCTGATCAAGCTAAATCAACTAAGGCATCGATAGATTTAGATTTAATAGATGTTCCTGTGATTTTTTCATACATTTCTAGATATCCTTCAATCTCATAGTATCCTGTTTCACCTCTATAACTATAACGACTAGGAATTTTGTATGCTAATGCTGTTTTCCAATCATCAGTTAAAATTGCAATTTTAACGCTTTTTAGATCGTTATATTGGTTGCGCATATATCTTCGTAATGATTTGAAATGCCGATATGGTAAATACAAAAACATTTCTAAACCAGGGGCATCTTTGGGAAATTGAAATCCTCCTAAAAGTTTGTGTGGTGGTTGGCAAAGTTCACCGTCTTTCCTTTTTTTACCGTAAGTAATAGTAAAATTTGTGCTTTTTCTCCAATATATTTGTCAAATTTTATAATTTTTTCTCGGAGTTTCAATACAGTATATTGTGTCTCAATACTTTCATTTTCTAAGGTTCTTAAAAGTGGTTTACGTGGTTCAGATATAGTAATTAAATCGGGTGTAGTTTGAGAGGCAAGAATAATTTTTTCTTGAGGATAAGGAATCTGAATTTTTGAGAATAAATTTCCGCCTGTAGTCTTGAGAATAAAGTTAAGCTGGTTTGTCGATTCAAGAATTTCAAATATAAGAAATTCAAACAAAAGTTGATGATGTTTTTGATCGATGAAATTATATCTATGAAAAGAGGGAGCGATCGCTATTAAACGAATTTGCTTGTTATAGTCTATTTCTGTAGGGAATGGTTTTTCATTTAATAAATTATCATAATATCAAGTAAGTTGCTGCACAATATAACGGTCTTCAATATTTTTCAACTCTAATATTGCGAGTTGTCGGTCTTTAGATACTGGTAAAATATCGGACTTTTCTCTATTAATAGGATGTTGGCGTTTCAATGGGTTTAACTTCAATAAATTTGGTAAATTTTCCCAAACAAAATTTTCTAAATCTTCCTCAATTTAAAATTCCCATTTATCTTCTGTTTTTTTGAGCATAGTTTTAAAATTTTCCAGATTTCTCTAAATTGACTGTCGTTTGTGCCACTCTTCTAAAGCTATATCTACAAAACTGTCTAAAGAGTTAGAAGTAACTGTTTTTCCTGTTAATTTTTCGTACATTTTTAAATATTTATCTGTTTCATATATGCCACAAAAGCTTAATTTTGAGTTTGTCTTATATCTATATACACCAAGATAAGTTTCTCCGAATAAACAATTAAAAATTCTTTGATTGCCGTCGTTTTTGACAAAAGGTAAATATAAATAAAATTGTATATCTTCATCCAGACTTGCACAAAGTTTATCTATACTTTTACAAAGTTCACCTTTGCCCTTTTTTTTCCCATAGAAAATAATCTTAATCGAAAAAATCTCTACCCTCAATTTTGACTTATACTAAGAATAGGAAATTCTACTCCGAAATTTTGACTTATCCTAAGAATAGGAAATTCTTACAAAAAACTCCAACGTTTCAGTTTCCAGCTCGACTCCAAATCGAAAAAATCTCTACTCCGAAATTTTGACTTATCCTAAGAATAGGAAATTCTTACAAAAAACTCCAACGTTTCAGTTTCCAGCTCGACTCCAAATCGAAAAAATCTCTACTCCGAAATTTTGACTTATCCTAAGAATAGGAAATTCTTACAAAAAACTCCAACGTTTCAGTTTCCAGCTCGACTCCAAATCGAAAAAATCTCTACTCCGAAATTTTTACTTATCCTAATAATAGGAAATTCTCACCAAAAACTCCAACGTTTCAGTTGTCAGATAGAATCCAAATCGAAACAATTTCTCGTCTCAATTTTAACTTATCCTAATAATAGGAAATTCTCACCAAAAACTCCAACGTTACAGTTTTGAGGTAGACTTCAAATCGAAAAAATCTCTACTCCGAAATTTTGACTTATCCTAATAATAGGAAATTCTCACCAAAAACTCCAACGTTTCAGTTTCCAGCTCGACTCCAAATCGAAAAAATCTCTACTCCGAAATTTTGACTTATCCTAATAATAGGAAATTCTCACCAAAAACTCCAACGTTTCAGTTGTCAGATAGAATCCAAATCGAAACAATTTCTCGTCTCAATTTTAACTTATCCTAATAATAGGAAATTCTCACCAAAAACTCCAACGTTTCAGTTTCCAGCTCGACTCCAAATCGAAAAAATCTCTACTCCGAAATTTTTACTTATCCTAATAATAGGAAATTCTCACCAAAAACTCCAACGTTTCAGTTGTCAGATAGAA
>NZ_JAAHHT010000117.1:6270-27858 GCF_010672085.1 Okeania sp. SIO3I5 | reverse complement strand
GGTTTTTCAAATCTCTTTACCTGTTTAATGCCGAACAACAGAAGCTCAGAGCTGGCCGCGCACCCCAAGGTGTTATCACCTAAATAACGTTTACTTTAAAAAAGTGGGCTGGACTAACCATGTTCGCGACTTGAGTGCTTTGATTAGATTTGTGGTTAGTCCTATCAACAAGCGTTTAATAATTGTCCTGAATCTTATTGAGTCAATGATATAGGTCACTTTATTTATAGATCCAAATCACTTTTCATCATCAGGCTTAGGATAGGTTATCTTGCTTTGATAAAAAAAGCAAGCATAATTTTAATTTAATTTTGATGTTATGACCAAAATCAAAGAAAATAATTAATATTTGACATGACAAACTAATACAGAGCAATATGGTTGTACCTAGTTTGCTATTGCTCTGTTTTTAATTAGCAATTAGTCCAATTATATTTTTCTTTTGTTTACTCCTGTAGTAAATACCCTCTAGGTTCAGAGGAGGATTTCAGGAGAAAATATAATCTAAATTTTTGTATACAACAACTTGTTGCCTTTGACAATTGCAGGAGTGATATAAATTTCTTATAGATATAGATTAGGGATCATATAGCAGTTCTTGGCACGGTTGTGTAGAAAATATCCGCAGAATTAGTCAAAAGCTCCAGAAGGCAACAGGTATCACTCTTTAATTTTTTCCATCTCACTTGATTCTTAGTCTTGATAATGCTAAATACTAAGACGATCTATAAAAAAATTCATCTAGTCTTTACTTATTTAATATTACAACTCATACTTGATGTTGCCTAGAGTATTTCCTCAGTTTTATATGTTTTTTTATTCATTTTTACGTCAGTATTTCTCGGTTTAAAAGAACATTTAACACTCATAAATAGATTGCAAAATTACACAATCAACTAAAAATATTTAAAAATTTAATTCAACTTAATACTATTCAAAATCATTTTAAAATGAATTTAAGGCATTGTTGAATCAAGGTATGAAAATAAAAATTGAACAATTTGAAATAGTTGTTATTCAAGAGTTTTGCAATTACCAAAAAATACAAATCATACCCAAAATTAGCAATGCCGAATTTAATTATTATGAGTCAAAGATTTGAATTTTTGACTCATAAAATGATGATTCTAACTCAGATAACCTAATTGACGCCTAGCTTCAAACAAACCTAAAGCAGCACTAACAGAAAGATTTAAACTACGAACCTTTGGCTGTGTCATTGGTATATATAAAGTTGCACTACAATAGTCCAAGACATCTTGCGGTAATCCATTAGTTTCGGAACCAAATAATAGCCAATCATTTGTTCGATATTGAAATTTGGTATAATTAAATTTCCCCTTTTTACTGAAGCCAATTAGTCTTCCACCTTGTTCCTGATGATAGGTATTAAAATGTGCCAAGTTATTATGATAATTGAGTTTTACATAAGGCCAATAGTCTAAACCAGCTCGCTTTAAATAGCGATCGCTAATTTCGAAGCCCAAAGGCCCTACCAGATGTAGTTCTGTATCGGTGGCAGCACAAGTACGAGCAACATTACCTGTATTTGGGGGAATTTGTGGATAGACTAGGACAATTTGAGGCATGAAATAAATTAAATATAACGAATAATTAATAATTAATAATTTAAGAGCGTATTTAGATTGCCCAACAAGAGTCAAACGAATAATTAATAATTAATAATTAATAATTAATAATTTAAGAGTGTATTTAGATCGCCCAACAAGAGTAAATTCAGACATTCATTAATGGATAATTAATAATAATTACCTCTCCCTAAAAGGGAGAGGATTGACTAAAAGGGAGAGGTAATTTTTTCCCCTTGAAAGGGGAGGCTTTTAACCTGAATTATTTAATTGTTTAATTGTTTAATTATTAGACATCTCCAAAAATCAATAATCAAATCAATTATTATTCATAAATCATTAATTATCTCTCCCTATTCCCTGTTTCCTGTTCCCTCTTGTCTGGATAGGTCTATTAATTATTTCGGTAAAAATACAAATATTGTAGGGAAGTTCTATGGAATTTCCCTACACAATAAGGGGAAACAATCAATGCTGATATAATCGAACTAAGGTTATGCAACCATTGATTGACACAATTTATCTTCTAATTCTTCTTCTTGTTGTACCATCTCCAAAATTGCGGCTTTAATTATATTTTGAGTGTCAAAATTACTCTCATATTGCTGTAACCATTTTTGTGCTGTATTACCTTCCCGAAGAATTTTTTTAATAGGTGAAAGAAAGCAACTAAAACCACGTTCTTTAGCATAAGGTAAAACCTGTTGATAAATTTCCTCAATCCAGTTTCTGGCTAGAATAGTTCTACCATCTTGCCAATGGCAGACTTCAGCTTCAAGACTATGATGAGCTACTGCAATTTCATTATTATCTGCTAAAGTAATTAAGTCTTCCGAACGGTTAGTTGCAGAAAAATTACTTTTTTCTAATGGATCTAGACTAGGGTTATCAAATAATTGCCATAAACGAGCTTCTAACAAGGCAACTAAAGCTAGTTGCATAACAGGGTTGTCTACAAAGTCACAAATTCTTAGTTCTAAACGATTAAGATTATAAGGACGACGATCGCCATTAGGCCGTACAGAACACCAAAGATGGCGGACATTTTGCATAGTACCTGCTGCAATTTGCTCTTCAGTCCATTTAATCAAATGACTATGACTTTCAAACAAAGGGACATAAGTCGGAGTTTTCGGAAAAGTAGCCCAACGAGTAGAGTGAAACCCTGTCACTTGGCCATCTATAAAAGGAGAAGAGGCGCTAAGAGCCAAGTATAAAGGAGCTTCCATCCGAATTAAGCGAATAGCCTGCATTAGTAATTCTGGGTCACTAATACCAATATTTATATGAATACTGGTTGTAACAACTTTGGGACCGTAGGTTTGTTCTATATATGTATGATATGGGTTGTTTGGATCAGAACGATAAAAAAGATTACTATTCCCTAGAGATAAGGTACTTCCTGGAATTATAGTGTAATCTCCTAAAGTGCTTAAATAGTTTCGTAGTTTTAATCTTGGCTTGACTAGAGCGCATAAAAGTCGATCATAGTTACACAATGGTGCAGTAGTGTATTCTACATTTCTACTATCTGGCTCCCTAACAAACCCCTCTACTTTGGCCACAATTTGCTCTGACAGGCCAACTATATTACCTTGGGGTGTGCCAGTGTACATTTCTACTTCAAATCCTTTTGATAGCAGCACGACAGGCTCCTGAATCTAATTGATTTATATTTTTTATCCTATCCTATCGTGTATTTAACACCTTTTGCTTTATGCCTTATGTCTTAATTTTGAGTAAAATTAATTATTGTCCTATTACTTAATTTTAATTTAGTTCTATTAAAATTAGAATTAATAATGATTGTATTCTAATTAATTATAGATTCAAATTCACTGGGAAAAATTCCGTCTTGTTCTTGTTGTTGAAAGATGTAATCAAAGTCAAATCGTAAAGCTTTAATATGGCGAGTGATTACAAAACCACATTTATTAACTTTCTTAGGAGTAAAAGTTTCTATGACTAACTGTACTAATTTTGGAGTAGATATTTCCGGTATTTGTACATAATAATCTCTTTTAGCGAAAAATACACCTTTATCTTTAGGTACAATAATACCATTAACTTGATGAGCATACTGAATAGGTTTTATATATGTATTAATAAAATTTTCTTGATTTGTTTGAAGCCTAGCTAGTCTCTCATGTTGTAGCCAACTCATTGTGAAAATAATTTTAATTAACTCAAATCCTAATATATAGTTGAATATTTGATTTCTTTCTTCTGTATTAATGACTAACTTGATAGCAGATTCTAAATACTGTCTAGTTTGAAAATTAACATCTTGAGCTGCATGAATATAGTATAGTCTAATGTAGTTTCGGAGTACTTGTTCATTAATTTTTGTTTTGGCACGAAAGCGTCTCAGATATTTGTTAACCCTGTTAATTGTATCTATATCTTGCAGCATTTTTACGGCTAAACCATCTGCTATATAGTCATCTAAAAATTCTGCTTGTTTCTCAGGAGAAGAAGCACACAAGATATAGGAAAATGATAAAACATAACGGCGTTGATGCCAAGGTAAGCTAGCTGCCCATTGTTTAACTTCTTTAGGAAGTTTTTCCATGATACTATCTTCTTTATTAGATTCAAAAAATATTTCTTGAGATTTATCTTTGTCATTCTTCATTGGTATCTTTTTTAATTACTATAAATGCCGATATAATATGTATTGTTACCTGATTGTGCTGAGAATCCCATAGAAATAATTTTATTGTCACAAATTATAGTGGACTTTAATCACAGACAAGTTGAGATACAATGATGTAAGATAGTTTAAGATGATTCCTAAGTATCAGTAGTATAGATATTAATAATTTTAGCTGCTTGAAAAGAAGATTACGGATAATAATTATATGATGATTCATCATCAGAGACTATGATTTTTTTTTGACTTTATGCTCAAAGCTATAGCAATCCTCTAATATATTTGTGTATAAAAATCTTACCGCTTTTAGGGAACAGGAAACAGGCAACAAGCAACAGGTGGGAGTTTCAGCTTTTTTATCTACTTTTTGATTAGCCGCAACCTATTTAGGATTGCTATAGATATTTTGAATATAAAATGCTACAATTAATTTGTCAAATATATCAATAACGAATAGTGCCTAAATTGATAATTAAATCTTCTCATCCAAATCATATTTTAGATAAGACTTAGTTTTTTAAAAAATAATCTAGTTATCTGAAATAATCAATGATTTAATCTAGAAAATAAAATTACCAATAAACTTTATCTAATATTATATAATTAGTTTGTAAAGTTCTATATAAATTAGCACTAAATTATCAAAATCAACCTTTGAGTTTCCCTAATTATTCTTTCTTTACTTTGAATGTTATTTATTTGATTTAACCCTGACTAAAAGACCGTTTTTAAAGTAAGTATTAAGAGATTATGGCTTGACAAAATATAAAATTGGAAATAGGTTCATGGATTCAAATAAGCATGAAAGAGTAGTGTATTAGAATTCAGACCTGATCAGTTATTAGGAAATATAGTTATGTTTTCTTCCTACTCCCCTATTCCCTATTTTTTTGATATTTCCTGATACATTCAATATACATTCAATCTCTAAGAAATGCTATAGCAAAAAAAATCATTTGTCAAAAATACATAAATTTAGATGAAAAGTATGAAACGATTACCTCTATTATCTATTCCTAGTGTTTACTCCCTTCCTGGCCCAAGATCATAATTAGTAAATCATTGCAGTATATAGTTTATAGCCAAATTTGGCTAGGTAATCTTCTAACGGGAAGGGAGTAGTTGTAAAAATTAGTAATATTTTTTTTAGTTAAATTTCCTCAAATTCAAGCTTTTTTATTTACTTAACTAAGTAGATTAATTTCAATTAGAAATAGAGACTATTTAAACTATTCTCTAGTTCCCAGATATTTTTTTCAAAACCAAAATAGGATAGGATTGGTATATATAGGATTAATGATTAAAAATATAGAGTTTCTCAAGTTAGGTGAAATACAGTTTTTTTCTTATTTTCTACTACCTATTTCCGTTATATGCAACGTTCCTATCTACTCCCTAAAACAAATCCCTAAAACAAACAAATTTTGTACCTCAAGAGTATGGAAATTACGATATTTATAGTAAGATAATTTAACTAATAAGCTAAATTAAAAATATACTGGATTTCAAATCAATTGCGATTATAAAATATTGATGTAGTGTTCAATTAAGAATCAAAATTACTGATATAGGCTTTCTCCGTTGAACGTTGAACTAGGTAAAAAATTTTGGATTTTAGGGAAGAACTTAACTGGGCAGAAACAATAAATTGATGTATGTCGCCTATTATGTACAAAACCACTTATGTATGTATCTAACTCAATTGCCAACCCCTATATTAAAGATGAAGGTAGGAAATTTTAGATTTTCCTTGGCTAATTTACTTCCCTTTCCCTGAAAAAGACTTGAGATTCAATTAATTAATGACTATAAATCTTACAAAATAGAGATAGTGAAACCTGAAACAAATTGATTACCTGTTAATAAGAATAATTTAGTAGTATAGATGTATAAAATTATAATAGGAAGAAAATGAGCTTAGATCATCTGTTTATGATGGTAAATAAAAATAAGTATCAGTTCACTAAAAGAGTAAATTCAGATTAGGAGACTGCAGATGTTTAACTCTACTGAACTTTTGATTGATGCTTTCATAAAACGGCTGATTAATGGCTATCGTCATACTTATGGTGGATATAAATCAGATTATGCTGATATTATCGCCTGGGCGGCCGGGATGGCATTAGAAAACATTGCTAATAGTGATGCCCTTTATCACAATGTGGAACATACTATTCTTGTAACTTTAGTGGGACAAGAAATATTACGAGGGAAGCATATCCGTGAAGGTGGGGTATCTTGTGAAGATTGGTTACACTATCACATTTCCCTACTTTGTCATGATATTGGATATGTCAAAGGTGTCTGTCGTCAAGATCGAGGGGATTTAAGATTGTATGCTACGGGTGTAGATAACATGAAAGTATCTCTGGCAAGAGGTGCTACAGATGCTAGTCTTACTCCCTATCATGTCGATCGAGGTAAGCTATTTATTGACGAACGCTTTGGAGGTCATAAGTTAATTGACGCAGAAATAATTAAGCGTAATATAGAACTGACTCGTTTCCCGGTGCCAGCAGATAAGGATCATCAAGAGAAGGAAAACTATCCTGGTTTAGTGAGGGCCGCAGATTTAATTGGTCAATTGAGTGACCCCCGCTATTTACAAAAAATTAGTGCCTTGTTCTATGAATTTGAAGAAACAGGCCAGAATAAAGTATTAGGATATAATAATCCTGGGGATCTACGTCAGGGTTATCCTGGGTTTTACTGGAATGTAGTTTATAGCTATGTTAAAGATGCGATCGGCTACCTGAGTCTGACTCAACAGGGAAAACAAATTGTAGCTAATCTAAGTGCTAATGTGTTCCGGGTAGAACATGGTGATGCTGTGGATGAAATGGCTGCTGTAAGTTAGGGTATTGATAAATCATAGGGATGAATAAAAGTGGAGTAGGTATTCTGCTCGCCTGAAAATATAAGGAATGGGCAAGGTGCATATAATACAAAACTATTAAAATCATCCCGCATTTATGCAATGCCTCAGTTAGTTATCTTTTGGTAGTAAAGAAACCGGGTTTATGTATGTACTAACTAAGGAAACCCGGGTTTTTCATCATAAAAAATCGGTAAGTGGGAAAGCAGTCTGTTTTAATATAGAATCGGGTTATATAATATATGTTTATAACTCTATAATTACTTTACAGCGGTTTTCATTTCAGTAGACCACAGTAGGGACGTTCCATGGAACGTCCCTACTAGGTTTGAAATGTGAATATGTGGTTCATCAAGAAAGAAAAGCGCTGTAATCTTCCCACACTTCCCACCCCCAACTATATAATAAGTATTCAACCAGATTTGATATAACGCCTGAGAAATAACTTAGTTTAAGATGATTATCCAGAAATTTAGCGCTTGTTCAGAATTGATTGCAGGAGATGGTACTCATCTGCGTGAATTGCTTCATCCAAATAATTTGCCTCTCCCCCTACGCTATAGTTTTGCTCATGGAATTGTTCCTGTGGGAAAAAGTTCAATACCCCACTCTTTAACATCTTCGGAAGTATATTATATCCTCAGCGGTCAAGGAGATATGCATATTGATAACGAAACTCAGGCAGTTGAAACGGGTGATACAATATACGTTCCACCTAATACCAAACAATACCTTGACAACCGTGGGACAGAACCTTTAGTTTTTCTATGTATTGTCGATCCCTATTGGCGTGAAGAAAACGAAACTGTCTATGGTGAGGAATTGTAAAATTCTCACTTCTTAATTTTGTTTGAGTTATTCATAGATCTCTATATACTGCTCTATAAAACCGATATAAAACGTCATAATGTGACGTTTTACTGTGTACGGACGTTGCATAACAAAAATGCGTTACATGTCGCGCAGCGATACGTCCCTACCTGCTTCTACCGGAACTGTCGGCAGCACTCCGTCCACAGGCATTAACAGTCCTTGCGACCACATTTCTTAAATTTATACTTGCGTTTAAATCTCTCTCTATAGATATCCCACAATCGGGGCAGTCATAAGTTCTCACATTTAACGGCATATCTTGGAAGTGACCGCACCCTAAAGTATTATATCGTTATTCTTTGATTAAGTCAATACTCTAGTGCAGGATGGCAGAAATAACTGACCAGTTACATGCTTGCCTTAAGCCTTACTAAGCAATAATGCATGGATGCGCGAATTTTGAATTTTTAATTCCGCGTAGCGGCACTAGGTTCTTTTAAGACTGTATTGTCTCCCATAATAGTCCGTTGAGTGAACTCATTGAAGAAAACATAAGGGTAAGCTGTATCAGGTTTACTAATTTCATTCAGCTCTTTGAGTTCCTCTGCTGGAATTTCAAACTCTAATGCTGAAATATTACATTCAAGTTGACTAAGTAATGTTACTCCAATTGTTGTGGAAATTACGCCTGGGCGGTTTGTTACCCAGTTTATAGCAATTTGGGCAGGGGAATATCCTATCTTTTCGGAAATATTAACTAACTTATCTACTATTCTCTGATTGCGACTACTTTTGGGCTCGACATCAGGATCGGTCACCCAGGTGGAGGTCATTCTGCCTTTTCCCTCAAGCTGCTGAGAGTCTGTCACTTGATATTTTCCAGTCAGAAGACCATTCGCTAGTGGACTCCATGGACAAATACCAATTCCCAATTCCAAGGCAGCATCAACATATTCTCGTTCTATATCCCTCATTGCTAGAGAATATTCCAACTGAATAGCACAAATTTTCTGCCAACCACGCCATTCTGGCAAAGTTTGTGCCCGACCAAGATACCAACCAGGAGGATTACAGAGTCCTACATACAGGACTTTGCCCGACTTCACTAATTCGTCAAATGCAGCCATCATTTCCTCAACAGGGGTTATTGTATCCCAGTGGTGCATATAATAGAGATCGATATAGTCGGTCTGTAGTCGTCTCAGTGAGTTTTCACAAGCTTTAATCATAGACTTTTTACTATTTCCCCCTGCATTCGGGTTAGAAGGGTCCATAGTCATAGCAAATTTGGTGGCAAGCACAACTCGATCGCGTATCCCTCGTACATTGATAAATTTACCGACCCAACGTTCACTTTCTCCATCTTGATAGCAATCGGCAGTATCAACAAAATTGCCCCCTGCATCCAGATAAGTGTAAAATATATTTTCTGCTTCCTGTTCAGAAATGCTCCATCCTTCTCCCCAAGCTGTACCAAATGTTGCTGTTCCAAGGCAGAGTCGGGATACACGCAGACCGCTACGACCTAGTAGATAGTAGGTGCTGAGTGAATTAATTTTTTTTGTGTTAGTTTGATTATTCATCATGGTTTTGGTACAGAGTTTTGATTGGGGAAATTTGGAAAATTATCTTACAGCAATTTCACGCCCGCGCGTGAGGTACAAAATTTCATTTAGTAATTTTGGCAGTTCAAGCATCCTGCTTGTTACAGGTAAGAAGTCTGAATTGCAAAGATAGAGATTAATCTTCAACTGTACCTCAGCATCCTCATGCATTGCTGTAATATCAGAGAAGAACATTTTTATTATGGCTTATAGCGCTACACGCTAGGGAATAGGGAATAGGGAACAGCAGACTATCAAAGGGTTTTTCTTATAGGGAAATGCTCCGCAAACAGGATTTATAAATATCCTAACTTTTGCTTGGACTGCTATATACCTAATTAATGATACTTGATATAAAACTTAAACGCATGAGATTTTTTGATCAAAAGGTTTAATAATTCAAGCTATACTTGCAGCAGATTTCAGTATTGATATTTTCGGACAGGCAGGAACAGGCAGGATGCGTGTCCCACCCCCACTGAATATTCATCCCAAAATTTCAGCAACGCCGATAATTAAATAGCATTATATAGAAATTAGGCAGAAACCGGATTTATCAATGAAAGTTTGCGTACATTAGGCAATACAATAAACTGGGTTTCTAAGAACGGCGTAAGTCAAGTCATACTATAGTGTATTGATAATTAACAATTTTGGAGAATTTTCTATGAGTTCCGATACTATGGCGCTAAGGGTTGCAGAACTGATGAAAGCATACGATAAACAACCCTATACGACTGAATTTGATGGCTTTCAATTAAAAATTGGCAAGGGTGTTTTTCCCACTGATGTATCATTCGCAACCCTGAAGTTAGGACATATTCTTGGCAATTATCATCCAGAATACGCTATCGATATGGGATGTGGATGTGGTTATTTGGCATTAGTGATGAGAAGAAACGGCGTTCCTAAAGTATATGCAGCAGACCGCCATCCACCTGCAATTGAATGCGTTTTGGAGAATATCAGAAATAACCCAGAAGTTGGTCCCATAGAAGTTTGTCAGAGCGATCTATTTCAGGAAATTGAAAAAGAAGTTGTTTTCGATCTAATGGTGTTTAACCACTTTTATCGTCCGGGAGGTACTGGAATTTTTGGAGAAAACGATGACGGAGGAAAAGATGTGTTTCAGCGTTTTTTATCTGAAGCTAAACATCGACTGAATGCTGGTGGTGTCATATTGACAAGTTTTGTAAAAATGTCTGATCCTGAAAATGATCCTCAAGCGATCGCTATTCAAGAAGGATTTAATCTGAGAACGCTTTTAACTGAAGAAAATTACATGAATATGGGAGATTTATTTATATATGAGATTAGTTTAGGAGCATAATTTATTGATGGTTTGCGTGGTCATTTCAGTTATCACAGGACTTACGCAAAACCACTATATCTAGTAGAGGGCAAATGGCATTCGTCCCTACAAATGGTGTATGATTTATAATTTTGCGTAAGTCCTGTTATCAGTTAATAGAAACATATTTTTGTTGGGTTGCGCTGTCGCTTAACCCAACCTACAGGGATTTTTAAATTAGTAGGAATAAGCAGAATTATTCTAGGGATAAAAATCAAAATTTTAGGGGAATTAAGCCAAAGAAAATCTGTTTCCGAAATAATAGGAATAATGCTAGAGAAACTATCAATGGAAGATAATAATTAATGAAGCGAAAAAAAGACTTTACTGCCTACAAAAAACATCCACTATGTGGGGGTTCATTTATTAACTGGATAAAACTGGTTATTTCTAATGGTGGTATTGATTCACAATACATACCCAGAGCTTTGTCTGTTGCCCAGGAAAGTTTGCTAACTATTCCCTTGAGAATTTTAGATCAAGTCAAATTTGGTAAAAAGATTGAAGATTTATCCCTGGAATTTTCTCCTATATTTATTGTTGGTTATTGGAGGAGTGGCACAACTTATTTACTCAATTTTTTTGCTCAGGATAAAAATTTAGGATATATATCAAGTTTACAAGGGTTTAGAGGGTCTGAAATATTTCTTTCTTCCTCTGAATTAGCTAAACGTTGGACTGATGAAGATTTTAATAGGAAGAGAATTTCAGATAATATAATTATGTCGGCTAATTTTCCTTGTGAGGAAGAATTTGCTCTGGCTAATAGTTCATCTTATTCATTTTATTTAGGTTTTTACTTTCCTAAAAATATCACTAAAATTTTTGAAATAAATGTCTTGTTTAAAGGTCTGGATGAAAAAGAAAAAAACGAATGGAAAAAAGTTTATGAGAGACTGATAAAAAAAATAACTCTGAGTGCGGAAGGGAAAAGTTTAGTGCTGAAAAATCCTTTAAATACAGCCCGTATCCCAATCTTATTGGAAATGTTTCCAGAGGCAAAGTTTCTTCATATTTATAGAAATCCATACAAAGTATATGCTTCAACTAATCAACTTTTTAAAAGACTGATAAAAGCTATGGGTTTTCAAAATGTAAATGAACCAGATATTGAGAAAAATATTATTTTATTTTATCAACAAATGATGAGAAAATTTTTAGATGACAAGAAAATGATTAAGCCAGAAAATTTAGTGGAAATTAAGTATGAGGATTTTATTGGCAACGAAATGGCAGAACTAAAAAGGATATATACTAATTTGAATATCTCTGGCTTTGCGGAAGCAGAATATGAGTTTAAAAAATCTCTTGAATATCAGAAAAATTATCAAGTTAATCAGTATGTATTAGACCAAGAAAAAATTGACACAATAGCTAAGGAATGGAAATTTGCTTTGGAAGAGTGGCAATATAGTTTACCTGATGATATTAGTATATTTGAAAAAGTAGAGAAACCTGGTTGATATTAATATCTGAAAATCTGAGCATTTTTTTTATTCACAATTCGCGCATTCATTCAAAGTTAAAAAATTTTGGTTTTAACTTAATTTCAATAATTGTTTAATTAAGGATTCAAGTCTCGTTCTTCAGAATGAAAAAATCCAAAATATTTTCCTGATTTCAAGGCTCTGACTTTCCTGCGGAATGCGGAGCAAACAGGCAGAGGTTATACCATTTTTCATGCATGAATGCTACTTAGTTATGAAGAATACTATTGTATAATTTTGGCAAGTTTCTTTAGTGCAGCACTAGAAATGTTCGACCAAAATGCTTTATTTTTGAACTACAAACAGTTGCCTGAAGCAATATGGAGTTCCATTCCAGACTTTTTCCAAATTTCATTATCTGAAAACGAAAAAGAACAAATGCGTGAATTAATGCAGTATTATTCTAAGGGTAAAGAGAGGAAGAAATTATTTACAAATTACAGTGCTGTTAAGAAGCAAGAAGCTACGGAATTAGTGAAGTTAATGGTAGATAAATGGTTAGGAGAATTATATAAACGTTTAGAGTTAGTCCGCCATTCTCAACTGACACATAATTAAATTTTTAAGTAGTTGTGCAAAATTAATTACACATATTTAGTCAAGGAATATATAGTATATAAACCAAATAGATATTTATGAAATTATGAGATTTATTAGAGGGTTATATAGCAATCATAAATTAGGTTGTAAAATTTTATCGTAGGGGTTTTGTCTCCAAACCCTGTTTTAATCTGGGAGAAGTTTTCATTAATAAGGTAAGAGTCTATATAGATTTAGATAAATAGGGTTTGCTGATTAAATTTTCAAGCATTGACAGATAAAGGTTTTAGCCTGTAATGGTCTTGAAAAAGTACAAGATTTTTGCTCCTTAAAACTCATGCATGTTAGGATTTTGAGTTGACTATAGCAGAAAAATCACTCTTAGAATTCTTCCTTCTGCCTCCTCTAAATTCCTTACTCCCCCTGTCTCCAGTCTCGAGTCTCCTGACTCCTACCCTCACCCATAAGACTTTTTCAGCAAACCCTAAATATAGATTTTAACAACTTTTGTAGTAAGATTTTATTCTAGATCAATTAATATAGCTTTAAACCTGTACCAAAAATAATAGCTGTTAGTTGTTAGCTGACAGCTAAATACTTACGACTTAATATCAGAGGTTATTCATGGCAATTCAACTTCATTTTTAGATTTTTTGATGGGGGAAAAAGATTATGATTGTACTCCCTGGGATAGTCCTAGTTATAGTGTGCTTGGTTGGCAAAAACCTTGTTATTTAATGAATGAAGGATATTATGCTACTTTTAAAGAGCTTTTAGAGAAAACTAATTGGGATAATTATGGTTATAAAAGTGGAAATCCTAAATGTGCTGATTGTATAGTTCATTGTGGTTATGAACCGACAGCAGCAATGGCGGCAATGGAGTTATAAAATATTCCTCAAGTTGTGGGTTCTTTGTTTAAAATTTGCGGTTAGATAAGAGGGAAGAAGGAAGAAGTAAGAAGGGGTAAATATTGATAAAATGGCAAGTGGAAAGTTGAGTTTTTTCTATTTCTACTTGTTGGCAAGTCTATTGATAGGATTATTGGGATTAATATGCTGTTTATGGTTGGGATAAGGTACAAGATTTTGGTTATGAGGAAATGGTTGAACTAGGGAACTGGATAAACGGCGAATTAATTTTTTCTCAAAACTCAAGAATATGCAATTGTTTTTTTTGAATGAAATTTCTCTACTGAAATTTTATCCTGGTTCATATTATGTTGTTTACCAGAAGAAAATTCGTCAATATGCTGAGAGTATTAAATTCTTAGTGGGTGAAATTAATTTACCTAAAGGAGTAAGAAAATGATGTCTAATAAATCTATTACTGCCTTTTTTATGGCAGCATCACTGATTTTTAGTAGTTGTACTGCTGTACAAATAAAAAAAGATACTTTGGTCTTAAGTTTAATTTCAGCTATTACAGAAGTTCAAAAGGTTAAAACTGTCACTCTAGATGTAGAAAAAAAAATGTTGGTAGTCCAAACTATTCAGGAAAATGGTGAGCTAACCGAGGTGACTATAGACCTTACTAAAAGACAGTTGGAGAAAATAATGGAAAAAATAATTCAAACAGGAGGAAAATTAGAGATACCATTGGGTAATGAGAAAAAAGTTGTGATACAAGTTGTAGATAAGACGCCTTCAAACTTAAGTCCAAAGCTTGAAAATATCATCAAACACCTAAACGAAAGAAAATATGTTGCTTATTCTGATGAAAGCGGGAAGTTTTCTGGGAAAATTACCGAATTCCGGGTTCGGCAGCAACAAGATATTAACAACAGTACGGTAGCTGCCATTATTGATTGGGATGATGGAGTCGTCTCCTCAATTCTATTCAAAGAAAACTCAAGAGTTAGAGTTTGGGTCGCAGGAATTGAGTATGGTGGAAAATGGTATTGGGATTCGACTGGTTATTTAAGTATAAAAATGGATGCTGGGTCTAAATATCGTTTTTAAGCAAAGTTGTTTTTATGGAAGTTTGAGTTTGATAGTGATTCTTAAATTCCTTAGAGTAGGGACGTTGCATGCAACGTCCCTACACTGTTATCATTGTTTAATGCGGTTCATTGACCTGAAATCGGAAAAATTCTATAGGTTCAACTTGATTTAATTAAATTTTTCAACTCTTTCCAAATAGAAGGTTGACTAGAAATTGATGCTGGATGAGTCAATATTCCCTGGGTAGGACTGAACAAAAAAGCTAATATAAATAATCCAAATGATACTAATACGATCGCTGGACCAGATGGCAAATTATAAAAGTAGCTAATATACATTCCACTAATACTAGATAAAATTCCTATTCCTACTCCTAATATCATTACTTGATGGAGTCTTTTAACTAATAGATAAGCTGTAGATGCTGGTGTAATTAATAAGGATAAAACTAAGACTACTCCTACTGCTTTGAGACTGGCTACAATTGTCAAACCAATTAACATCATTAATCCCAAGTTTAATAAATTTACAGGTAAACCTACTGCTTGAGCGCCGAGGGGGTCAAATGTGTAAAATAATAGTTCTTTATATAGTATAAATACAACTAATAAAACAATTACAGCAATGATTAATGTATCTCGCACTTCTCTAACAGTTACGCCGAGAATATTGCCGAATAAAAAATGATTTAGGTCGATTTTATTGTCTTTTTGAATAATTGTAATTAATGTGATTCCTAGTGCAAAGAAAGCGGAAAAAACTATCCCCATTGCTGCATCTTCTTTGATTGGCGATCGCGTCCTAATTAGGTTGATTAAAATAGTGCTAATTAATCCTGCGATAAATGCTCCGATAAATATATTTGCTCCTATCCAAAAAGCAATAGCTAATCCTGGTAAAACTGAGTGACTAATGGCATCTCCTAATAAGGCTAATCTTTGTACCATTAAATAACTGCCGACTACTGCACAGATGATTCCAATTATTACTGCGACTAGGAGCGATCGCTGCATAAAACTGTATTGTAGTGGTTCGAGTAATGTCTCTAACATTAGTGTTTATTTTTCCTTTTTTTGTCTGTTTGATTATTTTGATTTTATAGTAAAAAATTAAGTAGTTAGTTAGAAAAATTTGGGATAATTAAGTGAAAATTTATATAGCAATCCTAAATGATTTGTGAAAAAAAACTGTAGGGGTTTGGTCTCCAAATCCCATTTTTTATTGGGTTTGAAAACCAAACCCCTACGATAAAATTTTACAATCTGTTTAGGATTTATATAGTTATAAATTCACATTTTCAAGTAAACATACACTGCTAAAATTTGCATTGATTTACAACAGAAATAGAAGCTAGAAGCTGATAGCTGACTGCTGAATGCTTACACATTAATAAACTGCAAAACCTGTATATTGACGCACTTCCTCTGGATGAAAACCTAAAACTATCATATCTTTGGTGATTCCTGCTTCTAAAAGTGCTTCAGCAACAGGTTGAGAACAACCATCATATTGAATCCAAATTTTATCATTAATAATATCAATATGAACCACGGAACTACAAACTCGACGTATATCATCCCAACCGACATAAATTACTTGATAATGGTCTCGTTCAGTGTCAATTACAATTTCGACATTTATTTAACCATTAGCAGGTTTATGAGTGCCATATTCGTAGATTATTTTCTTAATAATTTCACGATAGTTATCTAAGTTATCCATTTAACTATTCTCCCAATTTTTTCATCAAAAATTATCATACGTAGTTCTATTTTATTAATAATTAATTGACCTAATTTCTCTTGAAAAATATTTTCATAAGCTTGTTGATTAACGGCAAGATAAAGTAAACGTTCTGGTTCTAGTTCCGATAATACAGTTCGATAAATTTCATATTACCCCACTGCAATTTGTAAATCGTTTATGGGAGAAAGACTAATAAAACTTTTGATTTATACAGCAATTTTTTGACCCAAAAATTATGTCTCAACCCTCAAAATGTGAGGGTATAAAAATACTAAAGTTTATTATTTTCTTATCTCTCTATTGCATGAGGTACTGATAACTGATAACTGATAACTGATAACTGAAATTGCCATGTTTTTCGGCAGCGATCGCTGTTTTTTCTGCACCTAAATCAACATAAAGATGTTTACCTCCATAACCTAAATATAGAGGATCGTGGGTAATTGTCCAACCATTTGTTTTTAATGCTTCAACAACTGTATTATGATAAATATCTCTAGCTGGCATTAGTTATTTAAAAATTTAATGGTTCAAAGTATGTAAAACAGAATCAACACTGATTATAACTCACCAACTGAATTGATTGAGTGTTTGTAGTTAATATTTTCCTTGATATAGGATAAATTTGATTGGGATTGAATCATCTTCCATAGTACAATATTCTCAAAGTGACATAATAAATATTAGATAGTAACATAAGAATCAATCCTACAAAGAAAATAAAATGAGAAGAACAATTAACTTTCAAACTATTTCCTGGTTTTGGGACTTATATCAAAGAGAACTTCTTGATTTAGATCCATCATACCAAAGACGTAGTGTTTGGAATCAAAATTATAAAGATGACTTTATTGATACAGTATTACATCAATATCCAGCGCCTGCAATTTTTATATATCAAGAAATCACCCCTGAAGGAGTTTCAAAAGTGAGTGTAGTTGATGGAAAACAAAGGTTATCTACCCTATTTCAATTTGTTGATCATGAATTTCCCGTACATGAAAAAACTAAAATTCAACGCTTTAGCGGTAAATATTTTAAAGATTTAGATATCGAAGATAAGCAAGAATTTTGGAGGTATAAATTTGCCATTGAATATTTACCATCATCTAACGAAAGCATTATTGGTGATATCTTTAATCGTATTAATCGTAATGTAATTAAATTAACTCCTCAAGAGCTTCGTCATGCCAGACTTAGTGGTGATTTTATTACTCTTGCAGAGGAATTATCTACTTGGATGTTTAAATATTTGGAGGAAAAAAGTAAAAACTTTCCTAACCTTAATTCAACTTCCAGAAAACAAATGAAAGATGTTGAAATCGTAGCACAACTACTGTTATTTTTAGAAGAGGGTGCAAAGTCCTATAGTGCTGATTATCTTGATAGAGCTTTTACTAATCGAGATAGTGAATGGGAAGAAAAAGATGAAATAGAAGATGAATTTCGGGAAACTATTAAATCTATAGGCAAAATATTAGATTTATCAAAAGATATTAACTTAGCTAAAACTAGGTTAAAAAATCAGGCTGATTTTTACTCTTTATTTGGTGCTATTGCTGAGTTAAATCGCGAGAATATGCTAGATACAAATAAAGAGGTTGGCTCAAAAATATATGATTTTCTAAAAATTGTAGAAAATAAAGAATTACACATTAAATCGAAACATGAGTTAAATGATTGTCAACAGAAAGCATCAGATTATTATAAAGCAGCAAAATTTTCTTTTACAGATGCTGGTCCTAGAAAAGTTAGAATTGAAATTATTAAATCTTTATTGAAGGGAGACATTCATTTAGAAGAATCTTAAATATATGATCTATCCTTCTATTCTAGACCGTAAATACAATCAATATCAACCCTTCGTTGAAGAAGTAGCTAAACAAGTCAAAGAAACATTATTAAAATTTTGCGATACTAAAGGATATGCTTTTACCTCTCGAATTAAAACTATTGAATCTCTAGCTGAAAAAATTGAAACGGGAAGGTTTCAAAAATGGTCAGATTTAGACGACTTGTTTGCTTGTACAATTATTATCCCGACTCTATCTCACGAAAAAGAGGTGACAGAATTTTGTAAAAGTAAATTTGAAATTATCAAGGGAAAAACAGTAAAAAGAGGGCAGAATAAAAAATCTCCAGATACATTTAAGTTTGATTCGACTCGAATTTATGCTCAACTTAAAAGCAATAATGACATAATTCAAGAGAATGAATTAAGTATTTATCAAATTAAATTTGAAATTCAAATCAAAAGTGCTTTTGAACACGCTTGGTCTGTTTAAACTCACGATATTGTCTATAAAAGTTCAGAAATTGACTGGAGAAAATTACGTTTAGCTGCACAAATTAAAGCAACGGTTGAACAATTAGATATGTTAATACTTGCTTTTGAACAAACTTCCGAGTTTATTGAAGATAATAATTACCTGGAAATCAAAAATAAACAATATTTAGTCAAAGAAATAAATAAATTATTTCAAGATAAAAAAATACCTGATGAGCTTCAACCAAAAGATATAAGTCGCTTTTGCGATAACTTATATCGTCTGTTAATCAATGTAGTTGAAGAAAAACAAATCAAAGAAAAAGTTAAAGCAGCAATCCAGAAAATTCAATCAACAAAAACGAATCAAATTCCGCGTAGTATTTCATTATTTCAATATTTCATTAGTATTTTTGTATCAGAGAAAATAATTGATTCTTCTATAAATAGATATTATTGGCACATCACTCAAGAAGTTATAAGTCTTTATCCAGAACTAAAGATTATTGATTCTACTTTTGAGTATGAAGAAAATTATTTTTAGTGCTTGCTTGCAACTTAGTTTTTCAACATATAGCTAGTCATTTTTCCTATTTTGTGTGCTTGATTATTTTGATTTTATTGCATTGGATAAAAATTGCAATAAGTGGGAATTACTTTAAGCGATCGCCAAACTCAATAAAGAGAATTTATCACTTTTAATCCACCATACTAAAGATGTAGTATTTAGCATCAAGATTATCTTGAATTTTTGTTGTTTTTTTACCGTAGAAAAATTTATTATATTACAGCGCTTTTCAAATGGGTGAACCACATTGCCATAACCAAAGTTTTGTAGGGGCGAATGGTATTCGCCCTTACTGTGGTTTACTGATATGAAAACTGCTGTAAGTTTATTCACATTGAGAAGATTATGATAATTTAGAAATGGTAATATTACAGGAAGCAATCCTTTTATTTATGAACAAAAATTGTGGAGTATGTTTAAATTGTTTCAAAAATAAAAAATTATGATTATGGACAAAAATGTAAAACCTCAAAACCTAAATAATGATATTGTCGAAACTGATGAGGATACACCGGAAGAATTTGCTACTGAAAATGCTAGTCTATATCCTCAAAATCTAATAGAACAGGATATTGATATTAGGGAAAATCCCTATACTGTTTTTGAATTAAAAAGAAAATGCGACCAAAACAAAATAATTCTCGATCCTGAATTTCAAAGAAATCCTAATATATGGACTCTAGAGCAAAAAAGTAAGTTTATTGAGTCAATTATTCTGAATTTTCCTTTACCTTATTGGTATGTGAAGCAAACTAAAAGGGGAGAATATATAGTTGTAGATGGGTTGCAGAGAACTTCAGCTATTCGTGACTTTATAGATAATAAATTTAAGCTGAATGGATTAAAAGTTTTGCCACAATTAAATGATTGTAATTTTGATGATTTAAAACGACTATCTGGAGGTTATGAAACTAGAATAGAGGATAAAAAAATTTCTTTATATGTGATTCCATATTCTGCTCCTCCGAGCATTCTTTATGAGATTTTTGAGCGAGTAAATACTGGAGGAACAAAACTAGAAAAACAAGAAATTAGGAATTGTATTTTTAGTGGTAAATCTACAAAGTTATTAAAGGAATTATCAGAGAAAGATTATTTTAAACAGGCAATTGATTATGGTTTTTCTGATAAAATAATGAAAGATAGAGAGCTGATTTTGCATTATTTAGCTTTTAAGATATGTAATGATTATCGTCAAGATTATCAAGGTGATATGAATAAATTTTTAGAATATGCCATGCAAAAAATCAACGAAATGTCAGATGAGCAAATAGATGAATTAAAACAAGATTTTGAAAGAGTGATGAAGTTAACTTATGATTTCTTTGAACAAGCAAATTTTCGTTTGCCAACTGATAGAAGTAGAGGAAAAGTTAATACGATCATGTTTGAATCTATTTCTTATTTTTTCTCAAGACACGACGATCAATTTTTGGAGCAACACAAACAAACTATTCAACAAAATTTTGTCAAATTACGAGAAAATTACGAGTATGTTGGTTCTATTAAACGAGTTAGACACGCTCGAGATACAGTTATTAAAAGATTTGATTTACCACAATAAATTTGGGGAGATGTTTGGCAATGTTAACTAAGATAGAATTAGAGAATTTTCAGTGTTTTCGAGAACAAACTCACGACGATAAATTTCTAGAGCAACACAAACAAACTATTCAACAAAATTTTGTCAAATTACGAGAAAATTACGAGTATGTTGGTTCTATTAAACGAGTTAGACACGCTCGAGATACAGTTATTAAAAGATTTGATTTACCACAATAAATTTGGGGAGATGTTTGGCAATGTTAACTAAGATAGAATTAGAGAATTTTAAGTGTTTTCGAGAAAAAACTCACGACGATAAATTTTTGGAGCAACACAAAGAAACTATTCAAAAAAATTTTGTAAAATTACGAGAAAATTCCGAGTATGTTGGTTCTATTAAACGAGTTATAAATGATCAAGATACAGTTATTAAAAGATTTGATTTGCCACAAGAAATTTGCGGAGATGTTTAGCAGTGTTGACTAAGATAGAATTAGAGAATTTTAAGTGTTTTCGAGAAAAAACTCACGACGATAAATTTTTGGAGCAACACAAAGAAACTATTCAAAAAAATTTTGTAAAATTACGAGAAAATTCCGAGTATGTTG
>NZ_JAAHHT010000117.1:0-6260 GCF_010672085.1 Okeania sp. SIO3I5 | reverse complement strand
ACTAAGATAGAATTAGAGAATTTTAAGTGTTTTCGAGAAAAAACTCACGACGATAAATTTTTGGAGCAACACAAAGAAACTATTCAAAAAAATTTTGTAAAATTACGAGAAAATTCCGAGTATGTTGGTTCTATTAAACGAGTTATAAATGATCAAGATACAGTTATTAAAAGATTTGATTTGCCACAAGAAATTTGCGGAGATGTTTAGCAGTGTTGACTAAGATAGAATTAGAGAATTTTAAGTGTTTTCGAGAAAAAACTGTTTTTCCATTGGGGCAATTAACTTTGCTTACTGGTATTAATGGAAGAGGAAAATCTAGTTTGCTTCAGTCTCTACTATTAATGAGGCAATCAATTGAATATGACAATCGTACAAATAAGTTGATTTTAAATGGCAACTGTCTTAATTTAGGTAGATTTGATGAAATTAGAAATACAGGTACATCAAGAGAAAAACCTATATATTTTAATTATTTTTATGATTACACAATAGAAAATATAGCTGCAACAATAACAATGCAAGGAAGTATTAATTATTCTTTTGTTGAAGATATGAACGATGATTTAGTTGCCACACTTGCAGAGGTTGAAATTAAGGGAAATACTTTTTTATCATCAATAAATAATCGTAGCTTTTATCACAAAGTATTTAAAGATAATCCAACTATCTTACAATTTTTTTCTGACTGGTTAGACTTTTCTTCCATTAATTATACTGAACTATTTAAAACATTAAAATATGATCCAAATATATTACAATCTACTGCTACCTGGGTAAACTTTTCTGCCATTCATTATATTTCTGCTGATAGAATAGGTCCACAAGATTTTTATTTGAAATCGACTCTTCCGAAATTTCCTAATGTTGGTTTAAAAGGAGAACAAACAGTTAATTTACTTGACAGAATGAAAGATGAATTAATCAACGATAAATTATATTTAGGTGAAGGTGCGCAAACTTTAATAATCCAAACAAAAGAATGGCTCAATAAAATTTTTGATGGAGCAAAAGTTGAAGTTTTCAGTTCACAAACTAATATATTAGAACTAATGTTAAATAGTAGTTTATCAAAAGAGCGTTTTCGCCCCGCTAATATTGGTTTTGGATATCATTGTATTTTGCCTATTATTGTTTCTGGACTTATCGCCAAAAAAGGAGAAATGTTAATAGTAGAAAATCCTGAAGCTCATCTACATCCTAAAGCACAATCTGAACTAGCTAAATTTTTAGCGAAAGTAAGTAATTGTGGCATAGAAGTATTGATAGAATCTCATAGCGACCATATTTTAAACGGATTGCGAATTGCTGTTCTTGATAATATTTTGAGTAATGAAGAATTAAGCATCTTATATTTTTCTCAAAAAATTGGTGAGTCTGTTGTTCAAATACCTATTGATTCTGATGGCAAGATAGAAGAATGGCCTGATGGATTTTTCGACCAAATGGATAAAGATTTCGAGCGTCTTTTTGGGATTTAAAATAATGATTAAAATTGAAATGTTTATCAATGAGGTTTCTTTAAAAGGGCAATATTCTAGCCAAAAAGAATTTGAAGAAGCTTTGAAAATTATTAAAAGTATTTTTGAATTGATTAATCGTCTTAAAAAGGAAAACATAAATCCAAAAAATTATTACACTGACGTGCTTTGGAATTGTAATATAATTGAGGATGTGATTTTCAAAGAAAGTTTTAACAAAATCAAGCAAAAAGATTTGAAAACAGCAATTAGAAATATTATCTTTAATAAAGTAAATCCCAAGGATTGGCAAGAAGAAATAATTCATTCTGATGAAGATAATTTTGATTATCTTGATGGTGAAGATTACAGAGATGCAGCAAATACATCCTTAGCAGAAGCGACAGAAAGACAATTAATTAATTTCGACTCAAAGTATTTATTGATTAATTTTATAGATTCTTGTTTTCAATGTCAGCATCAGGAGATTATAGAATGCAATTCTATCTCTATTGTGAAAAACAATGACACATAAAATCTCATTCAATTAGATAGTATCGATCAGAAAGTAGGATGACAAAACTGGCTGGAAAAAACTTGTCAATTAAGTCAATTTAACTATGATGAATCTTCTAGCAATCCTCCTACTGACAAGCAAACGATCTTGAGAGATACTAATAGATTTGAACTTACTCAAAAACAACATGATGGTAGGAGAATTTATAAAGAAAAAGAAACTGGATATCTCTGGTATGTAGATAATCTACATTATGGAAAATCTGCCCATTTAGAAGTTTTTGATAAGACAGGGAAAAATCATATTGGAGAATCAAATTTAGAAGGAAATATTGATAGAGCAAAATCTGATCAAAAGAAAAGCGTCTAAATAGATTTTAATGTTCCTAATATTGCTCAAAAACTCAAACTTCTCTTGCATACATCCTGCATCATTTCCCAGAACGAACGATACCGAAAGGCACCAGGATAATCATTACCAAAATCCCATGCTTCCCATTCATTTCTGGAGTGCTACTTTTAATCTCATCAAAACGCTCGAATATTATCAAAGCGCCTCAGTAGATATAGCATCACTGATGACAATAGAATCATTAACAACAGTGAAGGCAGTAGCCTGCAAAGCTCTTAACATTATGTTTCGAGCGCCATTTATATCCCGTGCAATTATATGACCGCATTGAGGACATTTATAAATCTTGGAACCACCCAAGTTCTTATGAACGTGACCGCAATTCGTACAAGTTTTAGAAGTATAAGCCTCGTTGCAGCGAACGACTAAAACTCCTTTGCGGGCAGCTATTTGTTCTAGGTGAGAAGCAAACTTTCCATGACTCCAACTCAACATATTTCTTACAGATTTGCGATTAATTTTTCTGGATGATTTAAGAACCATTTGAGAAGTTTCATAAGTTGGTAGAAAAATTAGTTTGTAGCTATTAGTCAATACTGAAGCTACTTTGTTATGCAAATCTTTTACTAATTGCTGAATTTTGCTTCTCATCCGAGTTGCAGCCTTGCGCATTTGATAACGTTGGCGTTGGTTTTTTGATAGTGCAGCACGACTTAATAAATTGTCTAGGTGCGAGCATAAACGGTTAAGTCGCCCGATGTCTCCCTTACCAATTTCTAAAACGTTTTCACCATCATAGCCAGTTAAAAATGCTCTATTCCCTGGGTCTAATGCAATAACTTTATCGGAACCAGTAGTCGTTGGCTCAATGTATTGAGGGAAGCAAGCAAACCATTGCCCTCGTTGATAAACCAGCTCAGTTCCATAATCACAATTGTGAGGTATTTGATATCCTATTGCTGTGCAAAAAACCATACCTTTTACCTTTTTTGGGAACCAAGTTCCATCTCTGTAGGCATCATTTTTAAATTGAATTGTTTGGGACTTTTGACGACAAGAACGGTAACGTAATTGAAAACTTTTATTGTTGTTAGCTGCCTTTACTTGTTTGTATGCAAGCTCTGCTTCACAAACAGCTTCTTGTCTGGTTTTTCCTAAACATTTAGTCCATTCATTTTCAGGTTGAAATTGTCTGCTTTGAATTACTTGGTCTAAAGATTTCCCTTTTGGCAAAGTTCTCTGATGATTAAAAAACTCAACGCACTGATTGTAAACCCAACGATAAGCAGCCAGCCATTGCTTCCATATTTTATGCAGTTCTTTGCTTGGCCAAACTGGAACTTTTAAAATACTATTTGGCTGAACTTTTTGACTCTTTTTGTATGGGTTTTTACCGTACTTTCTCACTGGTTTCTTTTTTGTATCTTCGCAACCCATAAAGCCGCGAACTGAAACAGTGGATGATGGACAACATATCTTGAACGAGTTCTTGTTCTGGAGATTGTTTGCTCTCATTGAAAACCAAGAGTTCGCATCCATTACGTTCGCATAGCCACTTAACCAATTCCCATCCTCAGCTAACGAGTCTATCTGGGTGGGCAACGACAAGGCGTTTGATATCACCTGTGAAAATTCTGTCCAAAATGGATAGAAATCGCTTCCGTTTAAAATTAAGTCCGCTGCCAATTTCTGATACGATTTCCGCTTCTGGGAATCTTGAGAGCAGTAGTTCAATTTGTCCCTCAATATCGTCTCGTTGGGAATGGCTTGAGACTCGCGCATAACAAACAGTGGTAATTGTCCTGGGCAAACCTGCTGCTTGCTCGATTTCTTCGATTGAGTACCGCCTGTGCCCTGACGGGGTTTTGATTGCTTTGATTTTGCCAACTTCATCCCATCGTCTGAGACTTGAGACTGCAACTCCAAGAATGGAGGCTGCTTCTTTGGGTCTGACATATTTCATCTACACATTTACATTTCTTTTTTTCTATCCTAGCACGTTTTATTATTTTTCGAGTGATTGAGATAGAAAATTAATAATTTGTTACCAACTCTATTAGTTTCATATCTCTTAGTGTTAACCTCAATAAATTAGAACACTGTGTAACCTAATGATAAACCATAATAAAGATCATTAGTAATTCTGACATATAGTTTGACTCCAGAATGAATTTTAATCTTATTATAGACCTACTTAATACTATTTGTTATTACTATTGTCTGGTTGAAACCAACCCTTGATTGCTGCTTTTGCAACTTTAAGAGGCTTATTTTCTAATACAAATTGATCAATTGCTGCTTCTCCAGTTGCTTTTAAAGAATTGATTACACGGCGTTTAAAGCTAGGAGTAGTTTCATCATTAATATACTCAATCTTTTCCTCCTCAGTAGCATTAGGATTAGATTGTTCTAACTGTTTCAGAAGCTTTTGAATTTCGTTAGCTGCTTCTGTAAGAGTTTTCTCTTCCTTACTATGGATATATGGATTGGTTTGTTGTCGCGCAGAGTCTGTAACTTTGTTAGCTATATTACCCGAATTAGTTCCTTGAAAATTATTAACATTTTTGTCTGACATACATATCTCCTCATTATGTGTTTGAATAGTTGCTCTGGACAAAGTGGTTTGATTATTATTATGGAAGATGCACCTATCTAAAATGTAGGTGATGGTCTGATCTGGAATTGGCTTTGTACCAAGCTCAACATCACCTGCATCTGGATTTTCAGCTTCAATCTCAATTACAAAGTCTAAAATCCTGCTCTTTACAGTATCAAGAATTGCAACATAGGCATGAGTAGGAATAAGAGTCCATGCTTCCATGCAAGTATATCTCGATTCATTACCGATATAGTAATTTAGTAGAGGAAGATAATCTGCTGGCCATAATAGACGAAGAACACTTTTATTCGCTTCACTCACAACTCTCTCTAAAGCACTAACGCTTTGAAGAATATCTTTTGTTGATACTAATTCCCTAAAATCTTCGGGTAAGGGATATAGAGGAATCTGGCAATTTTTCCAACCGCTACCAAAAGAACAAAAAAAATCACCCTGGCACTCTAAGTTCTTTATAATTCTATAATCTGGCACTTGCTTTTCGTATTCATAACCATTCAACTCCTGTTCGATCCACTCATTAAAGACTAGATGCTCCAAACGTGCAGCTAGAATTTTACACATTCGCAAAATATCTGCTAACTGAAACTTTGGATCGGTTGTAGCATCTTGGATGTGCCGTAATAAACTCATTCATCTAGAAATACTTTTTTTCTACTTTAGCATAGAAAATTTTAAAATTAGTGGGGAGAAACTTTTGGATACTTCTCTAGTTAGAATAACTGTTTATTGTGCAGAAACTTTATTCTCAGTTCCCCTCAAATAGGTTCAGCATATCTTCCGGTAAAGGAGCATCAAAATCATTTGGAACAGTAAACTCACCTGCACACAAACCAAATGGTCGTAATTTATTACTACTGCTAATAGGTCTAATTTCAGCGATATAGCTGCCGCTAGGCTCCGCCAACGCTTATTCAGCAAACTTTAATTACAACAATTTTCTCCTCTTCTACTAGCTGCAAATATTTCAGTAGATCGCTTTGAATTTCATCAAATACCATTATAGAACCCCTAACCGCATCTTTTGAGGAAGTTGAGGTTTGAAACCTCTCTGCTCAGGTTTGGGACTTCAAGGTTTCAGGTTTGGGCCGTCTCAGTTAACTCCTACCCTAAGCACTCATACTTTTTCAGCAAACTCTCTTGTTGACAAAACTAAAATGAATGTTTATACTTCTTTTTAGATAACATCTCTTATGTTATTTTTTTTAAACATCTAACTATTGTCCAATAGTAAAGGAGAAAATCATGCGTACTAGAGAAGCGTCTTTTTTATTAGGTATCTCTCGTCAACGTTTATTAGTCTTACTCGCTCAAG
>NZ_JAAHHT010000116.1 GCF_010672085.1 Okeania sp. SIO3I5 | reverse complement strand
TACAATGAGTCATGTCAATGTTCGTTTAAATACCGATAAGAAAAGTAGTCCCAAACGCTTTTAGCAATGGGATAGAGGGTGTTGTAGTTCACCCCGTTAAGGTAACACTTAATTAAAACTAAGTCAAAGAATATTTTTCTATAGATTTAGTAACTATGTCAATATAATTTCATACTTTATATATAGCAATCAGGAATGAGATGTGAGAAAAAACTGTAGGGATTTGGTCTCCTCTCCCCAAGCTAAGATGGGGTTTGGAGACCAAACCCCTACGATCAAATATTACAAATTCTCACAAATTACAACTGATTGCTATAGCAATTCCCAAATGGTTAATATCAAATCCGATAGTATCAGTGTAAAAAGGCATAGAAACCGGGTTGATATTAATGTAGTGAAGCATTAATATCAACCTCCCATAAACCCGGTTTTTTGTAACACTCCATCAGCTTTTAGCAACTCTGGGTTAAATTTAGAAAAATCATCTTGCTGACTGCTGACTGCTAACCGCTGACTGCTTTTACCTGACAAACTTCGGCATAACTTCAGCAGCAGTAAATAAACCATAAATACCTCTGCGATATAAATCTACTCCTGCCTTCAAATAACCAAACGCAGGACCGCAAACATTAGCTGCCATGCTAGTTTCATCCCCCAATGTAAAAGTGTGAGTAGAAATTTTCCCTTCAAAAGTACGACCTGTAACCTGAACATTTGTACTTAAAGGTTTTTTCGGGTTGCGAGTATCAACAATACCTCCAACTGTTACTCGATCGCGATCGCAAATTCCTGCCAACTCCAACATAATATCGTCAGCGTGTTCCATATTCTCCAATTTCAACAGACCATTTGTCTCTTCCAACAAAGCTTCCACCTCAGCATCAGTCATGGCCTTAGCTTTTTCCACATCATATCCGGGCAAATGGCCAATATCTTCGCGAATTGTGGCGCGGTAAGCTTCCCAATTAGCAATACCTACTCCAAAAGTAATTGTCACACTATGAATTTCCGCATAACTCTGAGCTGCTACAGTTGCTGCTGCGGTTAATAAACCAGGAGTTGCGCCACAACCAGTCATATAAGTAATACCCGCAGCTTGTAGCTCATCTTGAAGGGCCAATAATTGTTCGACTGCGCTGGTACGCTTAATGGCATCTACCAATACTCCTCGCCAACCAGCAGCAATAAATTGTTTAGCGACATTTGCCATAAAAGTATTAGGCAAGTTAGGAAGGGCCAGAAAATAACCATCCACAGTATCAGCTACTTTAATTAATTCCTCAATACTTTGATTAGTTAAAACCCCACCAGGTTCTAAATAACCCAAAGACCCTTGGGTATTGTATATACTCATACACTGGTCAGGATTTAATCCTTGACGGTTGTAGGCGTAACCTTTTTGGTCAGCAGCAGCAACTAAGGCCATTTCTTGTTTAGGTGTAAGTACCCTAGCTGCAGCTTGCCCCAGACCACCGAAACCTAAAACACCTACATGGATTTGATTATTGGAACTTATAGTTTGTGTTGTGTTCATGGCATTTAATTTAATTGGACAGACTTTTATTCTGAAAATAATTGGGTCTAAAACCCTTCATTTCAATCAGTTAGCTTTCTACCAAGGAACTGCGTTTTTCATGTCACGCAGTATTAACGGAGTTGTGCGGTAGCAAAACAATACAATTATCAATTAAATCTTTTTTTCTAGTTCGATCAAGATAAAAAAGATCAGAATTTAACTTCTGACTCCTGACTCCTGACTCCTGACTCAATTAAATTGCTCGTTAGTATAGCAATCCTAAATTAGGTTGTAACATTTTATCGTAGGGGTTTGGTCTCCAAATCCCTTGGCGCTTGGGTTTAGAGACCAAACCCCTACAGTTTTTTCTCATAAATCATTTCTGATGGCTATATTTCCAATCAATTAACTGTATAAAAAACCTTTAATTTTCAAAATTAACCAAAATTAAATAATTCACAACCTAATTTTTACTAAGAAAACATCAAAGTTATTTCAGATAATATATTGAGTCTTTATTCTAATAGAAGAGAGAAGAATAAAGAAGGCTTTAGTTATCTAGGATATCAGGTTAATAATTGATATTCTGTTAGTTTCCTAGGTTGTTCTACACAAACAGCTATTTGATAAATTCTAACAATCATGGTGACTGCTATATGCGAGCTTAACCCAGAAAATCATTTGTATTGTCAAGGCATAGTTGACCGAGAAAATCCAAAATACTTATTGGACAAGAAATATTAAAGAGAAATCTTTTCTTTAACAGCCTGAGTGATATTTGTCAAGAACTTTGAGTTTGAAGTTTTATTACATTACTCATCAGGCTATCTTCTCGATCCGAGATTTCCTCGTACCTGGGTCCACCATCTTGACGGTTAGAGAAATATACGCCAAACTTAACAAATAACTGATGCAGTGCTTCAGATTATAATAACTTTTGTTAAGAAATGATGCCTTATCTATCAATTTATAAAAATTGATTTAGATTAAAAGCAATTCATTAAAAAAATCAAGAAGCAACTTCAGCAGATATCAGTTTCAAAAAATTGGTATCTCTAGATAGTCCTACATACTGTTCATCATTCATCTATGAACGTAGAAACTTTAGAGTTCATAATTCATCCAGATGGTCGCGTACAGGAAAAAGTTACTGGCATTGTCGGTAAATCCTGTAGAGAAGTAACTGCGGCAATTGAATCTGAGTTAGGTATTGTCTTAACTCAAGAGTCAACTTCTGAATACTTTGCCCAACAGCAGCATCAGTCTGATACTGCTACAACGCAAGTTTCTTCTTTTAGCAGTTACTAAAATTGTTTTTTCTTGTTGAGTTCAGTTTATTTCTCTTAGAATTAATATGTCACACTTTAGTCAAATCAAAACTCAAATTCGTAATCTGAAGTCTTTGCAGTCTGCTCTCACAGATTTAGGTATTGACTGGAAATCAGGTCCAACAGAAGTCCGGGGTTATCGCGGACAAACTAGCACTGCGGAAGTGGTTGTAGAACAAAATAATGGGTATGACTTAGGGTTTACCTGGAATGGTAAGGAATATGAGCTGGTTGCCGATCTACAATTCTGGCAACAAGTATGGTCTGTAGATCGATTTGTTAACCTGGTGACTCAGCGCTATGCTTTCCATACCGTAATTAATGAAACTGCTAAACAAGGATTTCAGGTTACCGAACAGCAAAAAAATCAGGACGGATCTGTTCGTCTAGTTGTTCAACGTTGGAGTGCTTGAATAGCAGTCGGCAATTAGCGCTTGGTACTCAGCTTTTCAAATTATGGAAAAGTGATTTCAACTGTAAGTTGGGTTTTGCTGTGCAATATGTTTGCGGAAAATTCCGTAGGAAAAAGCATTAGCGAAACTCAACAATTATTATAGCGCTACGCGCAATTCAGAAGTAATCCCTGACACTCGTTTGAGCATTTATAAATACAGCGGATTCCACCAGGCATGAGGTACACCCATCGCGGGCAAGATGCCCGCACTGATAGGATTTAACTATTAATTTCTGTACTTCATATACTTGCAATATGCTGTATCTGCGCCCAAATCCTAATCTACTAAACTTATAAATAAATAGATAATATTATTACTTTTACAAAATACTAAAATGTTAGATTTTTCTTCATCCTCCCAAGAAGGTGAAACAGAACGCTCCGGTTTAGAACCCGAACTTGGTGGAATATTACGGGATGCTCCCGAACGTTCGGGTTTTGAACCAGAACTTGGTGGAGTGTTGCGACAAAAAGGGGTTTATGTTGATGAAATAACCTGTATTGGTTGTAGACACTGCGCCCATGTTGCTCGTAATACTTTTTATATAGAACCGGATCATGGGCGAGCGCGTGTTTTTCAGCAAGATGGTAACTCTGAAGAATTAATCCAAGAAGCGATCGACACTTGTCCTGTTAATTGTATTCACTGGATTGATTATACTAAACTGAAAACTCTGGAAGAAGAGCGCAAAAATCAGGTCATTCCTATTGCTGGGGGTCCTGTGAATCACAGTCTAGGGCCTCTTCCTAGTCAGAGACGCAAGCAGAATGGGAGCAAAAATAAGATTTAATCAGGACTTACGCAGGCGAATCCAGAAACCGGGTTTCTCGTAGATGTTTATTGTCAAAAACAACGATTTACGGTAGAAACCGGGTTTCTTTGCGTAAGTCCTGTTAATCTTGAAGTTAGCGATCGCCTATTTCTGCTGGCGTTAAGAATTTAGAATTTAGAATTTAGAATTTATCCAAGGTATGACTACTACTAAGTTTACCGGAAATTTTGGCAGAGTCAGTTGTAGGTTAGTTAGTTCGGGTACTATTGCAACATTTTAGGTTAGTCACGCCACTAGATATTTTAGGGGCAAACGGCCGTTTGCCCCTACAAATTCTGTATGATTTGATATTTACAGAAATCATCAATTCTTTTACCGAAAAATTGAGGTATAAAGACTCTCCATTCATGGAGAAAAAAGAAAAAGATTCCTTTGAACCAAATCCTTCTATTACAGAAGAGCTAATTATTAATTTAATTATTAATTATTAATTGTTAATTATTAATTATTGAACCTACTCCCTATTTACTAATTCAAAGACTCTAAAAAAGTCTTTACTTCACCATCTCGACTCAAAACCAATCGAATTTTAGCAGTTTTTCCGCCCTCAATATTAGACACAAAAACTTCTTCTTCTAGAGGCATATTTGTATTACCATAAAATTCAACCGATGCTTGACTAATCGGAGTTACCTTTTTCACGGAACCATCACCATTTAATAACAAACTATACTGCAAATCTTTCTTTAAATCTGACGGTGGTTCCCAACTTTTTTCAAAGTATTCTCTCACCTCTGCTACTTGAGGAATTCGATCAAATAATGTATATTTAGACTTCTTTTCTTCATTACTAGGTTCAACAGTAGTCGGGATATCGCGCAGTGCAACCGGATCTACATCCGGCAACGGCGGTAAATCAATTGCTCTCGGAACATTTATCGGAATCCTACTCACATCTAAATAGGGTTCTACTCTTCTCCTATTAACATTTGGTAATGGAGCTTGATTTGGAGCAGGTTGAATTTGCAGACTTGGAGGCGGTTGTACAGGATATACAGGTTGTACTGGCACTCCATAATTAGGTATTGCTGCTGGAGGAATTGGCGGTGGTGTTAGCGGTGGTGCTGGTGGAATAACGAATGTAGTCGCATTTCCCTGGTTTTGGGGAGTGCGAGAAAAATCAGGTGGTGGTAAATTATTAGGAGCAGGTGATGCTGGAGAATTTGGTTGAGGAAATAAAGGAGATGGTGTGGCAATGGGAGAAGGTTTGATTATGGTTGTTGTTGGTAAATTTGTTGGTGGCGTTGGTAATGGCGATGGAGGTACATTTGGCGTTGGTAATTGAGTAGGGGTTGGAGATGTTTGGGGAGGAATTGATTGATTATTATCTGATGTAGCAATTTTTTCATTTTGCTTTTGCTGACTTATGACATAGCGGTTATAGAGTTGAATTCCGCCAGCAGTCAAACCAGCAGTAATTATAATTAGTATGGCAGTACGCAACCATTCAGGAATAGCTTTAACTTCTCCATTAGATTGAAATTGAGGTAATTTTTCTAAATCTGTATGACATTCATCTAGAGCGATCGCTAAGTCAAATAGTTGGAGCATACTTAGGGAAATAAATTTTCCTGATTCTTTATTTGCTAAAGATCCTAAAAATAGATCGTGGGTTAATAAGTCCCGTGGTTGCACATAGATATTTTGATTCTTGATGGGGGGTTGAGAATAAGGATTGACAACTTTACCATCAGCACTTTCGATAGTATCTTCTGCCATAGTATCTTCCTGAATTTTTGTATCAGGATCTTGTACAGGATCTTGTAATGGTATATTACTATTCTTTTCTTCTCCTGTATTTTCCATATCTGAGGGTAAATTCGGAGACTTATCTAGAAATTCTTGCACATAAGTAGTAACAACTTTGTGGAGAGTATCCAGTTCACGGCGATCGCCCTTAACTGTAATATGCTCTGCTTCAGATACCCTAGGATCGTCAAAACTGAGACTAAAGCGTTGTTTTCTTGGTATACCAAACCATCTTAACAATGCTAAACCTCTAGCTGTCACTTTTAATGTACAAGTTGGGGGAGTATAAGTTCGTGAAGACATTTTTAAATATTAATCTATAGCGGGTAGCGCTTGGTAATAGGGAATATTCAATAATTAATAATTAATAATTAATAATTACCTCTTTTTAAAAAGAAGAGAATTGGTTAAAAGGAATTTTTTTTCTTTTTTTCTCCTTCAAAGGAGAAGCTTTAAACGTTATTTTTTCGGTAAACTGTCTAAGAGTTTTTCCTGCGGAAATGCTCCGCAAACAGGATTTATAAATATCCGCGCCCTTTGCTTCGACTGCTATATCATCTACAACTATTTCTCTTAGAGTTGATAGCTGAAGTTCGCAGTTACGACTCAGGAGGTTAGGCGATCGCTAAATGCTTAAAGCTATAAATTATAGAGAATTAAGAATTAAGGAGCTTGATCTTTATATTTTATATATAGCAGTTCTTAAATCTATGAAGTAAAGTTTTATATCCCCCCGCCCTCCTTTGTAAGGGAGCCTTCAAAGTCCCCCTTTCAAAGGGGGATTTAGGGGGATTTTCAATGTACTTCATAACTGTGGGAATTGCTATATAGTAGTTCTTAAACCTATGAGGTACAGTTTTATATCCCCCCATGCCCCCCTTTGTAAGGGTGGAGCCTTCAAAGTCCCCCTTTCAAAGGGGGATTTAGGGGGATTTTCAATGTACTTCATAACTGTGGGAATTGCTATACTCGCATTAACTAATTATTCTTAATTCTCTGAATCTTTTACATTTTTTTTCGTTCCATCAATTGATTTTATAGTTTTTTCGTAGCAACAATTTAGATTAATTATGATTTGTTAATGATGGGTTGATAAGATTGTTTTTTTATTAAGATTTGAGGCTTGACAAAAGACGATCGCATCCTTGAGGAGCGCTATAAAATAACAAATCAACTAATAGCTTTAAAGCTAGTGTTTCTGAATTATCTGGTTTCATCTTTTCACGATTCCAGTAATAATCTTGATGTGCTTTTTTAAAGTTACAAATATATTCCCTTAATAAAGTAACTGATTGAAGTTTACTATCTTCAGTACCCATTTGTTCCATTAACGCCACTGCACGACGAATTAATGCTTGGTTTTGTTTTGCCAAGTGACAAATAACTAATATAAAACTTTGAGCTTCTTGTACTTTTAGAGGTTGATTTTCGGATACTGCCCATTTTTCTCCCTTGTCTTCTCCTACTGTTAGAGCAATTTTATCAACAATTTTTGGGGGTATATTTAATTTACTTGCTACTCGAACTATGGACTCAGAATTAATACCTATTAAAACCTTGAGGGCTAATAGTGTCATGTCCAATTTTTTTCTAATCTTATCTAATGGAACTGTTTTGGCCACAGGAGGTTGGACATAATCTTGTCTCTGAGGAATTACTAAGACCTTAGCGTTGGTAGGAGTAGCAGATATTACCATATTGTATACCTCTTAAATTTTAAAACTAAGCACGTCCATTGTAGTCCTAGTCAAGCAAATTGTGTCTACTGCATCAAAAAAATTTTTGTTTGGATGTTTTATATCATGTCTGGTTGAATAGTTATAAATAAAAATGGAGGAGTCAGGAGTCAGGAGAGAAGAGGAGGGAATTTTAAGTTATAAGGAGGAGAAAGTTTTTTTATCACTGATTATCCGAACATGATATTATTCAATGTTTGTTTTTTTCAAAAAATAATAAAAATCAACAGTCTTTATTAATTGATAATGGATAATTACCTCTGGTTCAAACCGTGCTTGATTGAATATAAGGAAATCTTTTTAGTGGATAATGAAAACTATCACGAAAATCTCAATTATTCATTGGTAAAGAAAGGCTTTTAAACCGAATTGATTAATTATCAATTATTGGTAATTATGTTTTGTCATCAACTCATCGAACATCAGGAAGTAAATGCACCCGGAAAACATAAATTGACTTTCATCATTCAACGTAAACTAGAGGATTTATATCTAGAGCAAAAGTTGCTACATTATTAGAACTTACGCAAAGAAACCCGGTTTCTAGGAGAAATTGTTGTTTTGAACAATAGATGTCTATGAGAAACCGGGTTTCTGGGTTCTCCTGCGTAAGTCCTGATTATATTATGGCTAACTATTCTTAATGTTGACTTCTCCCCTACTCCCCTACTCCCCTACTCCCCTACTCCCTTACTCCCCTACTCCCCTGCAATGCAAAAATGTAGAAAAATTTTTGAGAAATGGTATTATTGCACGGGTATAATTTCAGCATTTAAACCATTATTCCGCAAAGTTATTAATAGCTGATCCGCTTCAAGACGACTCCGAAAAGCTCCTGCCTGCATTACAGAATTTCCATTAATATTAGTAGAAAAAGCATCTGGTACAAGCGATCGCAACTTATACTGCTGAGAAAGATTATTTACATTCACAATTACCCGATAACGCAAACCCAAAGCTGCTGCACGACTTCGAGAATTAGACCTGGATAGTCTAGACCAAGGATTAGGATTTTGATTTTTGCCAATACCAGGTGGTACATAACCTCCACGACCAAGGGGAATATTTGCTTTCGGAACAGGTAGTAAACCAGGATCTGCAACTGGTGTGTTACCTCCAAAAGTTGGAGTAGTGTTTCTAGGGGGTAAATTTCGCAACCTTTCTAAAGTTCTTCTCCTTGACTCTGGTGGTGATACTGGTATTTCAATTGTTTGTCTATTCTGATAATTAGGATTAGTTTGTAGTAGTCTTGGCAAATTTCCCTGACGATTTGTTGCGTCGTAAGAATTTCCCCTAGATGTTTTCTGGGTTTCTGGAGGTGGCACCGGGATCAGAATCATTTCTGTGGTTGAATTTTGTCGTCTTCTAGATATGCTGCGCTCCGATGGTTTTTCACCGTCAGCAGAAAAATTTGATTCTTTCGTCTTTACCTGAGTGTCTCTCTGAATAGATGCAGTTTCCATAACTACTTCCTCCTGCTCAGACTCCCTTTTTGTCTGACTTGCTGTTGGAGTAGCTGGAATATTTCTCAGAGGAGCAACTCTTGGGGGAGGAGCAATTTTTCCTGCAATGTCAATACTGCCATAATTACGATCGCCTCCTAAAGAATTTCCATAAGCAGGAATAGTTTTACCTTTAACTACAGAATAAATATCATACCGACCATTATTCCGAATAGTATTACGACCAGGTTCTTGAGAGTTACCTAAATCTGGTAAGGATTGAGCGATCGCTGTTACTCCATTTTGTCTATTACTCTCTATATAATTACCTCGCAAAATTGGCCGTGCATTGCCTTGAATGATAATCCCATTTTCATTTTCAATTAGACGATTTCCGATTATTTGTGGAGCAGCATCATCAGAAATTTTAATTCCCACACCTGTATTTTGAAACAAATTATCTCTAATTTCTGGTTGAGAATTATCAGAAATTGTTATGCCATTTCCGCCGTTGTTATAGAAACTATTTTTCTGAATAATTCCTATATTACTACCCACCATAGAAATCCCATTTAGACGATTACCAGTGAAAGTATTTTTACTAATAACAAAACCACTAGATTCTATCCATAAACCATAACCTTGAAGATTAGGATTTGTGATTGTTACACCATTTAAAGTTGAGTTATTAGCAGCTAGGATTGTAATATTTTTTTGTTTTGAAGTCGGACTATTAAAATTACCGCCACCTTGAATTAAAACATTTTTACCATTGTTGAAAGAGTTACCTTTTATTGTGATTTTTGCCTGTAAAATCAAAGGAAAAACTTCACCTGTTTGTCTGCTATAAGTTCCAGGAGCAAGTGAAATTGTTGTATTAGGTTGAGCAATTTTTAAAGCATAAGTAATAGTTTTCAAAGGAGCAGTTTTAGTACCATCTCCAGAGTCTTTACCAATAGATGAACTAACATAAAGCACATTCATCTGAGAATTAGTTTGAGTCTCTGGGGATTGGGCAACTTGTTGTACTAATGGTACTGCCAGACTTGTAGAAGTAAATAACCCCAGTAGTGCTGTAGCTAAAAGAGGTGATAAACGGTTGGTTTTCCGCAGTAAATTTGTTGGATTATTTTTCTGTGAAAAAAGGATAAATATTTGGTTCACGGCTTTCTTCCTCGGAAACTGTGACAGATAATTTCATGATTATATTGTTAGGAATTATGCACCCGAATCAAGAAACTAGGTTGATTACCCTAATTTAATGTTTGATATTATCAATTTTACTTCATAAACCTAGCTTCTGGGACTTATGCACCCCAATCAAGAAACCGAGTTTATTTCCCTAGTGATTAATTCCGAATTAAGTTGATATAGTAAAGGATGAACGATTAGAGCCATAAATTATAAAGGCAATGAATAATTATGACCATGATGAAAACAGGTCGCATTTAATTAAGCTCCCCAGAACCACAAGCTACAAAAAGTGAACAGTTTAACCGTGAAAATTGTTTTGAACAAGTTACATTTCCTGAACCATTTCCAGAAGGAACAACTCTTCAAAAGAATCACACATTTATATTGTATGATCGCCATTATTTAGAAAAAATCTATAGCAAAATCAACTATATTTATTTTGTTGTTTTATGAGAAATTAATTAAAGAAATTCTGAACTTAAGCTCGCCCTCAAAAGATATCCACTACTTTCGATTAGAATTAACTAGAAACATAAGTTATAAGTCAACTCAGGAAATTAATAAGTTAGTCATAGCGATCGTCAAAATTTGTCTATTATTGCTATCCAACTATTACACAAACAATTAATCTATTACACAAACAATTAATCTAAGAAAAATGTCTAACCTGAGAGTTAGCATTTTCTATAAATAAATATGGCCTGAGTATCTTTCCTTTTGCTCTGTGGTTATAGATATTGACAGCTACAATATTTCAGAAATTACCTGAACAATAGCTAATTTCTATATTGCATGGGACATTGTACTATAAAACAATCTATATTAGTAGCAAAATTTGTCTTGGTTTGCCCCCTAGATATTTGAGCGGCCAAGATTATAGTTATTTTGATAAACACAAACTAGGATTAAAATTTATAGGATAATTTTTATGGGCGATCGATATAATTGGGACAAAAATGTGCAGCCGGCAGTCCGCCGAATTCTAGATGCCAACTTAGACAGGGCGCGGGAAGGGCTGAGAATTATTGAAGAATGGTGTCGCTTTGGCCTCAATAGTATTAATTGGGCCAATGAGTGTAAACAATTACGTCAAGAAATTGGGAGTTGGCATGGCGCAGAACTGAGAATGTCCCGCAATACCCCAGGGGACCCTGGTACAGAATTGACTCATCCCAAGGAAGAACACCGCTCAGATGTTCAACAACTACTGCAAGTTAACTTCTGTCGGTTAGAAGAAGCACTCAGAGTTCTAGAAGAATACGGAAAAATTTATAACTCCCAGATGGCTTCTGCTTGTAAACAAATACGTTACCGAGTTTATACTATCGAAAGTGGACTTCTCGCCTATCAAAGAAATCAGCAGTTACAAAACTCCTACTTGTATCTTGTCACCTCACCTCAAGAAAGATTAGTCGATATAGTAGAAGCTGCTCTTCAGGGAGGATTAACTCTTGTCCAATACCGAAATAAAACAGCAGATGACATGACAAGATTGACAGAAGCACAAAAGCTTTGTCAAATTTGTCGTCGCTACGGCGCTCTATTTATTGTGAATGACCGAGTAGATTTAGCGATCGCCGTTGATGCAGATGGAGTTCATCTCGGACAAGATGATATACCTATTAATCTTGCCAGACAACTACTTGGCCCTCAGAAGCTCATAGGCCGTTCTACTACAAACCCAGAAGAAATGAAGCGAGCAATTCAGGAAGAAGCAGATTATATTGGAGTAGGACCAGTATATGAAACTCCGACTAAATCAGATAAAGCAGCAGCAGGTTTAGAATATGTTAGTTATGCTGTGAAAAATTGCCCTATTCCCTGGTTTGCTATTGGTGGAATTGATATGCAAAACTGTGATGAAGTTCTATCTTCTGGTGCGGAGCGTGTATCTGTAGTTAGGGCAATTATGCAAGCAGAGCAACCAACTTTGGTAACTCAATATTTTCTGTCTCAATTAAATCGTTATCAAACTCTACGTACTCATAATATATTACCGGAAAAAGTCTAGGCTAAATTAGAATGTCAAATCAAATTACACTTAAAGTTAATGGAGAAACTCGTACTTGTTTACCCCAGACATTTCTACCAAATTTTTTAGAGGAGTTAGGATTAAACCCCCGTTTGGTAGCTGTAGAATATAATGGCGAGATTCTACATAGACAATTTTGGGAAACAACTGAGATGCGATCGGGCGATAATTTGGAAATAGTTACTATTGTTGGAGGCGGTGTTGAAGTCAGAAGTTAAAAGTTAGAATTTACACGAGGTTAGTAGGGGTTTTGTCTCCAAACCCTTACCCAAAAATTGGGTTTAAGGCATTGCTGAGGGGCGGGATGAATATAAGTGGCAAGGGCATCTTTCCCACCTGAAAATATCAGGAACGGGCAATATGCCGATCCACAAAAGTCGGAAAATCATCTGACTACTAAAAATTATACAATCAGATGGCATCTTTCCCACCTGAAAATATTAGGAACGGGCAATATGCCCATTCCACAAAAGTCGGAAAATCATCTGACTACTAAAAATTATACAATCAGATGGCATCTTTCCCACCTGAAAATATTAGGAACGGGCAATATGCAAATTCCACAAAAGTCGGAAAATCATCTGACTACTAAAAATTATACAATCAGATGGCATCTTTCCCACCTGAAAATATTAGGAACGGGCAAGATGCAAATTCCACAAAAGTCGGAAAATCATCTGACTACTAAAAATTATACAATCAGATGGCATCTTTCCCACCTGAAAATATTAGGAACGGGCAAGATGCCCATTCCACAAAAGTCGGAAAATTATCTGACTATTAAAAATCATAGAATCACATGGCATCCGTACCACCTGAAAATATTAGGAACGGGCAAGATGCCCATTCCACAAAAGTCGGAAAATTATCTGACTATTAAAAATCATAGAATCACATGGCATCTTTCCCACCTGAAAATATCAGGAACGGGCAAGATGCCCATTCCACAAAAGTCGGAAAATCATCTGACTACTAAAAATCATAGAATCACATGGCATCCGTACCACCTGAAAATATTAGGAACGGGCAAGATGCAAATTCCACAAAAGTCGGAAAATTATCTGACTATTAAAAATCATAGAATCACATGGCATCTTTCCCACCTGAAAATATCAGGAACGGGCAAGATGCCCATTCCACAAAAGTCGGAAAATTATCTGACTATTAAAAATCATAGAATCAGATGACATCCGTACCACCTGAAAATATTAGGAACGGGCAAGATGCAAATTCCACAAAAGTCGGAAAATTATCTGACTATTAAAAATCATAGAATCACATGGCATCTTTCCCACCTGAAAATATCAGGAACGGGCAAGATGCCCATTCCACAAAAGTCGGAAAATTATCTGACTATTAAAAATCATAGAATCACATGGCATCTTTCCCACCTGAAAATATTAGGAACGGGCAAGATGCAAATTCCACAAAAGTCGGAAAATTATCTGACTACTAAAAATCATAGAATCACATGGCATCTTTCCCACCTGAAAATATTAGGAACGGGCAAGATGCAAATTCCACAAAAGTCGGAAAATTATCTGACTACTAAAAATCATAGAATCACATGGCATCTTTCCCACCTGAAAATATTAGGAACGGGCAAGATGCAAATTCCACAAAAGTCGGAAAATTATCTGACTACTAAAAATCATAGAATCACATGGCATCTTTCCCACCTGAAAATATTAGGAACGGGCAAGATGCAAATTCCACAAAAGTCGGAAAATTATCTGACTACTAAAAATCATAGAATCAGATGACATCCGTACCACCTGAAAATATTAGGAACGAGCAAGATGCAAATTCCACAAAAGTCTGAAAATCATCTGACTACTAAAAATCATCAAACCAGATGGCATCCGTACCACCTGAAAATATTACGAACGGGCAAGATGCCCATTCCACAAAAGTCTGAAAATCATAGGAAGCAATCTCAAACCTGATTTTTCTTGAAAATGCCTAAGTTTCGATCTAGAGAAATTCCATGAAATACCTCTACAAGAGCTACTAATCCAACATTTCTCTTGCCGAGTCAATAAATAACTTTGCCTGTTGCGCCCAAAAATCAGAACCCCAATAAACAAAACAACTGGTTTCACACAACAATAACGCTCTAGTTTTTTCAGCAGAACCCTTGCCAGACTCTACAACCTTGGCATAATCTTGACTCAACTGTTCAACTGCTGCCAATACCTCTTGTCGTAAATCTCCCTCTTGCCATTGCTGATGACCTCCGATCCACGAACCACCTGTTGATTTCAGTCTCACTTCTGTTGCTGGTCCTGCCGATAAATAAGTATCGATATATTGACTTACCGTCATAAAACCCACATCCGACCAGCTATCGCGCTGTCGAAACAGAGGAGCAAAAGAATTTTTAAAATATTCAAACATCATTACATTACCATTTTCCCCATCAGAAGTCGGCACCACCAAAGCAGGTGGTTTCATTCCCACTTCTCGACCACGATATCGCACATCATTAATACAACCCTCAGCATTTTGACCGCTTTGTTGTCGAATCCCCATATCCGTATCCCTTACCACACATAGAATACGTTCCGACTCACCCTCTGATTCCACTACCAACCAATGCACCCTGTTTTCTAACTCTGGCGTACTCCAACCTTCAGGATGTTCCAATGCTGCATTCGGTAAAATAATCCATTCATAACCACACTTTTTCAACAAACGGATAAATCTCAATGCTTCCGCAGGGTTGCCAGTCATTCCCATTTCCGGTGGCCAAAATCCTCTAACTCGTGATAACGCCTCTTCCCCAAATAAATCTGCAAACACCTTTCGCCATTCCATAATTTGAGCTTCGTGATCTCTTTCGGGAGTAGCAGGAAAATAACAGTGACTATATGCAGTACCAGTAAATTCTATTGTGTCTGAATATTCTGTGAGAACTTCTCGCCACAGAGAGATCTCATCTCCTACTGCTTCGCCATCAATATTAAGATTAGAGAAAATGCTATTAGTCGAAAGTTTTGCCATCTCTTCGAGCAATACTCCAGAATAATCTACCATCATCCGGGGTTGATGACCTTCTTGAGATAGTTGTTTAGCATAACCGGCAGGATTTTTGTATGCTTGGGCAAACCATTGAGCATTCCAACGCTCTTCTGAATTTGGTTCACTATTGAGCATTTTTTCTAAGTTGCCCTGTAGTTTGCCATTATGCCAAATTGGAGGTTGGTGAAAATGTAACCAGGGAACAAATAGGACTTGAGGATTACTTAACACTTCGGCAACTTCCTGGTACCAGACCACTAAATTTATTTATTATTTATACCATAAAAAATAAAAATTTATTCCAAGTGAATTTTTCAAAAGTCTAGTTTCTCACTTGTGACTTTTGACTTGATATTTATTGTTGATTTCAACTTAATTTTCCAGAATTCTAAATTCTAAATTCTAAATTCTAAATTCTAATTAAAATCCAAAGCTCAAATCTATAACTATAAGCTGGCCGTCAAAAGCATAGAAACTAACTTTGTAAATATTCTCAGCATTCACCGTCAGTTTAACTTGAGGAAGAATAATTGAATCAGAGTCAAGCAAGTTTGAAGCGGACATTTCATCTTCAGTCAAGAGTTCTTCATTTTGATTATAGGCTGATAAAACAGTTCGGCGGGAACTTGTTACCAGGCCACTGACAAACTTGACTGGAGATGTAAAGTTCATTTCTATTAGGCCACTTTTTGGCGCTCCCATTAAGACTTTAATACCTGAAGGAACTGCAAAAGCTGGGTTTGATGGTTCGATAGCGATCGCATTAGAGAAACTTACGCCCCAATTTTGAAATTGATGGTCCACTACTTCAAAAGATTTTAAATCGTCTAGGCCAAGGCGAATACAACTGGGCATAGTTGAAAGTTTGAATAATTCTAATTCAGTCTGGTCATACTCAGGCGTGGCTACAAATTTATATCCATTTTTGACCTTGAAGTTATTGGTTAGAGGATTTATATTGTGGGTTTTGTTAATCTCAAGACTCTGTAGCATTAGACCTCCTTAATCAATTTATAACATGAGGGGTCTCACCCCTCATGCCATTATATCTCTAATTGCTTATTCTGTTAACACCCACTTTGACTAGGAAAATTTGCGTTTTAATTAATGATTTTTAATAATCATTGATTTTGAGTTTATTAAGGTTACAAACCTTTTCATAACGATGATCTTCAACACCGACCTACTTAAATTATTTGTATAGCGCTAGGCGCTAGGGAATAGGGAATAGTAAACTGTCAAAGGGTTCCAGGATTTAGAAATGTCTTAATCTTTGCTTCGACTGCTATAATTTTCTTTTTTAATGGCTGGTTTTCTTTATGAAAAACAAGCTTTTGATTGAATATAAACAATTAAAATTTGTAGCAATTCAAAAGTGAATTTTACAACAAGACACAAAAAATTAACCGAATCCCTAACTAAAAAAGTTTGAGAAAGTCGGTATATGGAATTTTTAAGCAAATTAAACTATAATCAAAATTTTGCCAAAAGAGGTTGGAGGGACGTTTTTGTATGTAACAGCAGTAGGTCTTAGTTGGAAATTTCTAATCCTAAACTGATATAAGTCCAATTTCACCTTCAATGCGAAATTCTTTTTGAGGAAATTCTTGTAAAAATTGCTCCACACCTTGTCGCACTTCTTGTCCCCAATAATCTAAACCCATATCGTGAAGAACGATCGCTCCTCCAGATGTAATATAACGAGACAGTAATATTAGGTCTTGTTTAACAGCTTCTTTGTTAAACTAAGCCAGTTTGTTACCAAACCGACTCGTCTTCAGAACCGGACGTGAGACTTTCACCTCATCAACGGCTCCTCTCTTAAACGTCCCTTGTCATAGGTACATCCTGCCTCTGAATTAACATATCGTCAATCCATATATAATTTTCAGGTAAATCCTGTGCCCTAAATTTTGGATATGTTTTACTATCTGATGCAGTTTTACTGTCGTGGCAATGTCGGTGCAACAATTGTTTATTCTTAATTGTGTTGTCACCACCTTTAGACCTTGGTTTTATATGGTCAACTTCCATAAGGTCAGTCGGACTAAAGGTTAGTCCACAAAATGCGCATTTATTTTTCTGCCGTTTTAGCAGTGTTGTGACTTCTTTCCTTATGCCTGGATGTTTGCCGATTCTACTACTCCAATAAGTCCAGTCGCCTTCTAATGGGGATTTAATACCTTTCACTTTGACGTGTCTAACAATAGGGACGTCTGCGTGTCGGTTCAGTATATATCCACCATCATTAAATTCCCAACTTCGGGATTGTTTAATTTTGGGAAAATACTTTTTCTTAACCCATTCAGCCGACTTATTTGGATGTCTTCTATTTGCCCATCTCCATAATCTTTCCCATAAAAGCATATCCATTTTACTGAATACCTCTTTACTGACTACGGTTGAGAAGTAGTTAGACCATCCCCTAATCACCGGATTTAATTTAGTTATTAACATTTTGGTCGGAATGGTTTTGTATTTGTTACATATTTCCGCCAACTTCCGATAATGAGTTTTGAAACTCTTAGAGGATGGTTTAATCAGCGTTTTGAATCCTTGTTTGGTTGACTTTACCTTCCATTGCCTAATTGTGAAACCTAAAAAGTCGAATCCAGGTTTGTTCCCTTCATATTCCTTCAAGGTATGGGCAATTTTGGTTTTTTCTGGTTTTAGCTCTAATCCTACCTGGTTCAACCATTCCTGTATCACGGCTTTTGCTTGTTGTACTACCTTGATATCTTCGTGTAAGATTACGAAATCATCAGCATAGCGTATTAGATTTAGGCTATCTACTTTATTTTGCCAACTTTTTTGACGACCTCTTGTATCTTTTAAGTCTATAGTTTTGGCAAATTCATTTAGCCTTTCCTCCATACCGTGTAAGGCGATGTTTGCTAGTAAGGGACTAATTACCCCTCCCTGTGGTGTACCTTCCACAGTGTTTGAGAATTGTTTATTATCAAACACACCAGCTTTTAACCATTGTTTGATTAATCGCCTGTATGGTGTTTGACCTACTTTCCTCAACAGTGCATCATGGTTAATCCGGTCAAAACATTTAGATATATCAGCATCTAAAACATATTTTTGTTTCATGTGTATGCTGAGATAGATGGCCTCTATGGCATCATGTGTTGACCGCCCTGGTCTAAAACCATAGCTATTAGGTTCAAAACGTGCCTCCCATTCTGGTTCCATACCTAACTTAACCAGAGCTTGTAATGCACGGTCGTACATTGTTGGGATTCCAAGAGGTCTCTTTTCATCCCTCCCTGGTTTTGGTATCCAGACTCTACGGGTCGGACTTGCTTTGAGGTAGCGTGAATTTAATAAGTCAACCAAGTTCAGTCTCTGCATAGGAGGTAGATTTTTTATACCATCTACACCCGCAGTTTTCTTGCCCTGATTATCTTGGGTCACGCGCCTAACAGCTAGCAACCTAGCGTAGTAACTTTTGGTCAGAAGTCGTTGGTATTTACGCATCTTGCGGATTTCGCCACGGCTGGATGCTCTGTAAATTAATTTTTGCAACTTAAATACATTCTTCTCAACCCGTTTCCAGTTGATATCTTTCCATTTGAGATTTGGATTGATACAAACCTGGTCTGGTATATCGTCTGTATCCCATGCCACGCTTAAAAATGGTTTAGGATTTTCTAAACGTCTTTTTAGTGTTTTAGCTTTATTCATCGCTATTGATTACCTTACATTACGTCTAACAGTGGGTACGTCAGCATAAAGAGCTTCTTACCCAATCCTACTCTCCCTAAGACCTACAACCAATGTGTAGATTGACCTTGAATGGCTTCCTAAGATTTCGACCTATATTCTTAGGTGTCTTAGAGAGGTTTCCTCGTTCCCTTAGTCCTTTATTACGACTGATTTAGTGGGGCAAAATCTCCCGGAGGGTTCGGTATGATTGTTGATAATCTCCACAGAAGAAGATTATCCATAGACCCTCTGACTTTCGTCCTACATCCCATAGCTACCTTTGGGATGGTTAGCAGTAACGAGAGTTTTATTACCTTCCTATTCGTCCACTTGTCAGCCTTTGCTTGCGGTATCGTTCCTCGGTAACTGGTCCGCATCCCGCTTTTAAGCCAGCTTCGGAGATTGATGTTCAGTCTCTACTCCGTGGCCTATGCTTTCTACCTAACAACAAGGCGGAGGAATTTCACCTCGAAGGACATAAGAGTTATTCACAAGTCGAGGTTGTCCTCATGTATTGACTTGGAACAGCCATTTATGCCTAGTTTCCTAGTTTAGTGGCCAACGAGTCGCACTCTATGGTCTGCATCTAGAAATGCCATATCGAATGGTCCATATTTTTCACAGATTTCTGGACCGATAATTTCCCTATCTTCAGGTTTAATCCCATAATTGACAACTTTATCTAAATCTTCTTGATTTGGGAAACAACAAGAAAAAAAACCTCGCTTGAGGGTAAATCTTGTCAAAATTTCTAAGTGCTGCAAAACTTTTTCAACAAAATATAAATTAGTCTTTTCATTGTTAATTTCAAATTGTTTAATGCAGAGAAGATTTTGAAGTTTTACAGGCAGATCGGCATCTATACAAACAATTTCTGTTTCTGGTAAACACAACCCTAATACAGCAGTAGAAACTCCAACAAAAGTACCAATTTCTAATATTTTTTGAGGCTGTTTTTGACGGCTTATATTAATCAATTTTTCTGCATCATCAAGTTTGACTGAGACATTTTCAATAAATTCTATTTTAAGTCCTTGTTCACTGAAAAAAGATAGTGCTTTTTCTCTTGCTTCTTTGACAGTTATCATTTTTGAAATAGTGTTTTTTCTATTTGTAGGATATTGACGTATTTAGCATACTCAACAGGAGGAGAATTTTAAATTTCAAAAGTTAAATCCTGTAAAGGTAAGTATTTAGATATTAACTATCAGCAGTCAGCAATAAAAATAAAGTCAGTTATTGAGCAATTCAGTCTATACAACAATTTAAAGCTTGGGTTTGGAGACCAAACCCCTACGATTTATTATGCTAGTAATTGATATAGCAATTCTCAAGTTTTGGTTTGGAGACCAAACCCCTACGATATTTCCAATCTAATCTTTAGACACGCCTAAAAATGTAGGTTAGTTTTAACTTCATTCTACCCAACAAAAATAATGCTTTGTTGGGTTTCGTTCCTCAACCCAACCTACATTTATTCCACTACATTAAAAAATCGAAATTATCATCTTAGCCAAACGTTTCATTCCCTCTTGAATATCCTCATCAGAAGCTGTCAAACTAATCCGAATACACTCTTGTTTATGAACCCATTCTTCTCGTAAACCTGGAAAAAATGAACTGCCAGGCACAACAATAACCCCCACTTCCTTCAACTTTTGGTAAAGTTCCCAGTCAGTCATTGGTAAATCTTTTAACCACAACCAAGCAAAAATAGCTCCCTCAAAACGATGGAGAAACCAGGGCAAATTTTTGGGTAAAGCTTTTTCTAAAGTTGATTCTAAAATCGAAAATTTATTTTGATAAAAAGGCCGAATCACTTGACTAGAAATTTCTGCTAGAGCGCCAGAATTAATTGCATCAGTAGCGATCGCCTGTCCGTAACGAGGAGAATGAATACACATATTAGTCTGAAACGCCTGCAAAACCTGAATTATCTGTTCATTCCCAATCGCAATGCCAATTCTTTCTCCAGGAAGTCCAGCTTTTGATAAACTCAGACAATGAATAATATTGTCCCCAAAAACAGGTTCCATCTCGACAAAATTTAATCCTGGATAGGGAGGAGCATAAGCAGCATCCACAAATACTGGCACATTATAAACAGCAGCTTGATGGGCAATTTTTTTCACCTCATCAGCACTAATAACATTTCCAGTGGGGTTACAGGGGCGTGAGAAAATGACACAACCAGTATTTTCATCAATAACCAGTTGACTAAAGTCGGGACAATATTTGAAGCGATGACTCTCAAAATCAATATCCAGAGTCGGTTTATAGGCAACTACTGCCTCTGGAATTAAACTAACTCCGCCATAACCTGTATAATCTGGACTCAGAGGTAGGACAATTTTTTTCAGAGTTTGATTGTCAGTATATCCTCCAAAAGCATTAGCACCATAGAAATATATAGACTGAGAACCTGGAGTAATCAAAACGTTGCGATCGCTCAAATTCAATCCATAGCGAGAATTAAAATCATTAACAACTGCATCAATCAAAGGTTGATAACCCTGAGACGAACCGTAACGTCCTACTACTTCCCCATATTCTTGACTTGCTAATAATTTTGTGGTAGTGTCCTTCCACAATTTTTCTACTTCTGGCAAAACTAGAGGATTTCCAGAACTAAAGTTGAGAAATTCCTGACCTTGGCCCGCTCGTAGGGTGGCAATAATATCCGCCATAATAGCTCGCACACCTGTAAGGCGGGACATTGTTGTACCAAATTGACTCAAGGCAGGATTAATCATAGAATTTAATTGAAAAATAGATTGGCTCACACAGATTATGGCACGGATACACGGATTATCTGTTACTTTATTATCCTTACTTTCTTCTTTATCAGGACTTACGCAGAACCACCATATCTATGTAGAGGGCGAATGCCATGTAGAGGGCGAATGCCATTCGCCCCTACATAAGGTGTATGATTTGGAATTTTGCGTAAGTCCTGTTTATTTAAAATGAGCAGCGCTTTATTATAGTTGGGTTTCGTTCCTCAACCCAACCTACGATCTGATAACTAAAATAACTTTTGAATTTTTTGAATTTTAAGTTAAAAATTTCTGGTTGTCTAACTTTTGAATTTTGAATTTTGAATTTTGAATTAAATGATGGACACTACAACTATTTGGCAAGTAGATTATTACCGCCGTCCCCTCAAGGATAAACAAGACCAACAATTATGGGAATTATTAATTTGCAATCCCACTCGTAGTTTAGAATTTATTGCTATGTGTCCTCAGTCAGAAGTTAACGCTAATTGGGTAGCAGCACAACTGGAAAAAGTGCGTCAAGAGCAGGACTTACCAGATATAATTCAAGTATTTCGACCTCAGTCTTTAGGGTTAATAGAAACTGCCGCTCAAATATTAGGGTTAAAAGTCGAACCGACTAGACGCACAATTGCTTTAAAACAATGGTTACTAGAGAGGGTGCAACAATATCAGGAGATGGAAGCATATACTGGGGAATTTTACGAACCTTTAGTATTGGATGCTCCTCCCCCTGTACCATTAGCTGAAAATTTGTGGGGCGATCGCTGGAGATTTGCTTCATTACCTGCTGGTAATATTGAGGATATTATGGAACGCCCCATTCCTATTTTAGAAGCACCAGAATTTCTTTTACCCTTAAATTTGGGATTATCTTCAACACTGCCAATACCAGGTGTAGTTATAGATGGTGGCCGTCAGTCTATGAGATTAGCTCAATGGTTAGAAACTGCGCAACCATATATTTTAAAGTATATTCCTGGCGATCCCGATGGGTTAATTTTAGAAACAGGTTTAGTAGATCGGTGGGTGGTTGCTACTTTTTCAGACAAGGAAGTATCAGGAGCAGCTCAAATTTATGAGCAGAGAAAACAGCAGAGTCAGGGGTTACATTTTTTGTTAGTACAACCTGATGATTCTGGAATGACTTATAGTGGATTTTGGCTTTTGCGATAGAATACAGAAACCGGGTTTATCAAAGCAATATAATAATTTGAATAATTAGAGCAATAAACCCGGTTTCTTGGTTTCGGGGGTTGTGCAAAGCGTAAAGTGTGGGATTCATCAAGTAGGGCTGGCAAATCTAATCGAAAAGCACTGATATATAAAGTTTTTAGGATTTTTGTCGGGAAAAAAGTGCAAATAATTCAGCGTTTACAGCAGTTTTCATTTCAGTAAACCACAGTAGGGACGTTCCATGGAACGTCCCTACGGGGTTTTGGTTCTGACGATGTGGTTCATTAATCTGAAAAGCGCTTTAAGAAGAAAAAGTTAGGACGAAAGACAGACACTTCCCAGAAAGATACAGGTACAATTATTCCTCCTACTTTCGAGCGTCTCCCCACACTTCCCACACCTCCCACACTTCCCACACCTCCCACACTTCCCACACTTCCTTGACGCACTACCGTTTCGGGTATGGAGGAAACACTTAACTGGGAACAGTTTCAAACTCCAATTACTTCATTAAACTAAGTCGCCCTGCTTTTAATTCTTCATAAACTTCTTTGATCTGCTCTTTTTCTGTGACAGTTAAAGAACGAAACGAGAATAATGCTAACCTTAAAGTTTTGCGATCGCTAGCGGAAATTTTTCTAACTGTCAAAATATTTTTGACAACGGATTCTAGGGAAATTTTCCTAGCTTCAATTTTGGTATTCTTCATTTTTCTTGACTAAATAATTCGATAATTTGAGAACAACAGGACTTACGCAGAACCACCATATCTAGTAGAGGGCGAATGCCAGAAAGCCCCTACGAATGGTGTATGATTTATAATTTTGCGTAAGTCCTGAACAAAAGAAAAAAAATTTATCAATAGTAAATGCACCCAGAAAGCTAAAAAAATCTGATCTGTAGGCCAAACAAAAAAGGTCTTAAATAAACTATAAACAATAGTTTCGCTAGACGACGATAAAAACCAGATAATTTTTATAAAGGTTTAGTAAAAATTACGGATAATTGCGGATTGAAATATAAATTTTTTATGTTTTTTTTGACAATTAAGATCGTTCAACAGCTAAGTTAGTGAACTGATAACTGATAATTGATAACTGAAATGACTGAAGTAAAGATTGGCATTATTGGCGGTAGTGGTTTATACAAAATGGAAGCACTCAAAGATGTAGAGGAGATCAGGTTAGATACACCTTTCGGTTCCCCTTCTGATGCTTTTATTGTTGGTACTTTAGAAGGAACACGAGTAGCGTTTCTCCCCAGACACGATCGCAACCACACTTTATTACCATCTGAATTACCATTTCGTGCCAATATCTATGGTATGAAAAGTCTCGGTGTGGAATATTTAATCTCTGCTTCTGCAGTTGGTTCTCTGAAAGAAGAAGTCAAACCCCTAGACTTAGTAGTAGTAGACCAATTTATCGATCGCACAAAAGGTCGCGTATCGACATTTTTTGGTGCAGGAATAGCAGCACACATTACTTTTGAAAATCCTACTTGTCCTCAACTAGCAAAAATGCTGGCGGATGCTGCGGAAAGTTTGAATTTAGCAGATGTAAATGTGCATCGCACTGGCACTTATTTATGTATGGAAGGACCTGCTTTTTCTACTAAAGCGGAGTCGAATTTATATCGCAGTTGGGGGGCAACAGTGATCGGGATGACAAATTTGCCAGAAGCTAAGTTAGCAAGGGAGGCAGAAATAGCTTATGCAACTTTGGCTTTGTCTACAGATTATGATTGTTGGCATGAAGAACATGAGAGCGTGACTGTAGACATGGTGATTAATAATTTAAGGAAGAATGTTATGAATGCGCAAAAGGTTATTCAGGAAACTGTGCGCAGGTTGAGCGAAAATCCGTTTGTTTCTGATTCTCATTCAGCTTTGAAAAGTGCTGTTTTGACTCCTTTGGATAAAGTACCTGCTACAACTAAGGAAAAGTTGGGGTTGTTATTGCAAAAATATATTTAATTTTTAGGGCTTACGTTTTTCTGTCATTGCGTTTCCGCTGTCGCGGACATGAAAAGCGCAGCTTTGCGACAGCAAACGGCAGCGTTTGCGGAGCAGTCCGTTAGGATAGCAATCTCAAACGTTGATATTTCCTTCACTATGCCTAAGTCCTGATTTTGATAAATTTTGCTCAATTCAACTATGATGGTAAAAAAGCATTGCACCATTTACAGCAGTTTTCAGCTTAATGAACCACACAAAAAAAATATTCCCCCGTAGGGACGTTCGCATTTTTGTTATGCAACGTCCCTACGGGGTGGTTTACTCAACTGAAAAGCGCTGTAAGGTGTGTCAGTCTACGACTGATAACTGATAACTGACTTTGGTATTGCTAACTAAAAACTAAAAACTGATAACTGATAAATGATAAATGGTAACTGAAATTGGGGGTTGACAATTTGTATACTTAAGGTTAATATTAAAAGTAACCGGAATGGTATTAAGAACCTCGAAAAATGAATAGCGGTATCTTTTTAGTCATTTCTAGTTTTTTAGGAGTGGTTAATAGGTGTTTTTTCATCTTTGCATGGTACCCCACATACGCACCTCGCAGAATCGCTGAAACCCTGATTATTTCGTTGAACTGCGTATGTGCCTTGCCAGGAGCGGGTTTGAGGGTCGTCATTTTGGCAAAATTTGCTGATTTGACTTTTTAATCAAAGGGGTAGGTATTTTTGGGGGTCTCAAAGCCTTACTCTGTCGTTGTTCTAAAACCGAACTCTCTAACGCTTCACCCGAAGCGGAATTAATGGAAACCCTGATGCAACAAATGCCAATCCAAAGGCTAGTCCGCTCTAACGCTTCACCCGAAGCGGAATTAATGGAAACCAAAATCCTCAGGGGAGACATAATAGCCTAATAGCGCTCTAACGCTTCACCCGAAGCGGAATTAATGGAAACAATCTAGCAGAAGTTCGGTGGTGTAGAAGAGCATTTTCTAACTCTAACGCTTCACCCGAAGCGGAATTAATGGAAACAATTTTCATCAACATTTGCTAGATTGTTGACAGCCTCATGACTCTAACGCTTCACCCGAAGCGGAATTAATGGAAACAGTTGTCGCCGTTGTTCGCAAGGAACGTAACGATATGTCTCTAACGCTTCACCCGAAGCGGAATTAATGGAAACATCTAAGCGGGCGGACAGGGTGTTAAACTTTCATCGCCTCTAACGCTTCACCCGAAGCGGAATTAATGGAAACTCACTATGTGCAACAGCTATAAAGGGCGCAAGAATACTCTAACGCTTCACCCGAAGCGGAATTAATGGAAACATCTGCGGAGGTGCAAGCAAATAAAAAAAAGAAAGCTAACTTTTAAAAGTTAGCTTTTTTTTGTGGCTGGTATCAATTTCAAACTGCTATACTAAAAAAATGAAACTAAACAATTACTAGCCGAATATTTCTGTAAGATATCCCCCCCCAACCCCCCTTTGTAAGGGGGGAGTAGGGTTGTTAACTCTCTTTTGTAAGGGGAGAGTAGGATTGTCAAGTCTCTTTTGTAAGGGGAGAGTAAGATTGTCAACTCTCTTTTGTAAGGAGAGAAAATTTGTTTGATTAGGTCAGGACTTACGCAGAACCACTATATATAGTAAGGGCGAATGGCATTCGCCCCTACAGGTGGCGTATAATTTCGTATTTTGCGTAAGTCCTGTAGGTATCAAACAAATGCCTGAAGCATAATTACTCTCACAAACCTTTAAGCTTCAATCCCCCCCTTTCAAAGGGGGGTTAGGGGGGATAAAACATAAATTAGGCAATATTTTAAGAAAGAATGAAATCATGTCTAAACTAAAACAAGGACGTTATTTTTTACCCTATAATCCTGAACTCGTCGAACGAGCAAAGGAAATGCGAAAAAACCCAACTCCCGCAGAGCGTAAACTTTGGCAAGAATATTTACGACAGTTTCCATTGAAAATATGGCGACAAAAACCAATTGATAATTTTATTGTTGACTTTTATTGTCCTAAATTGAAATTAGCGATCGAAGTGGATGGGGAAAGTCATTTTACTGAAGAGGGAATAGCTTACGATCGCCATCGAACTCAGATATTAGAAGGTTATGGTTTGGAGGTGGTTCGTTTTACAAACGATGAAGTGATCAAGTGTTTTGATGGTGTTTGCCAGCGTATTGCAGGTTTTATCCCCCCCAACCCCCCTTTGTAAGGGGGGATAGGATTGCTAACTCTCTTTTGTAAGGGGGAGTAGAATTGTCAACTCTCTTTTGTAACGATGAAGTGATGAAGTGTTTTGATGGTGTTTGCCAGCGTATTGCAGGTTTTATCCCCCCCAACCCCCCTTTGTAAGGGGGGGGTAGGATTGTTAACTCTCTTTTGTAAGGGGGGAGTGATGAAGTGTTTTGATGGTGTTTGCCAGCGTATTGCAGGTTTTATCCCCCGAACCCCCCTTTGTAAGGGGGGGGTAAGATTGCTAACTCTCTTTTGTAAGGGGGAGTAGGATTGTTAACTCTCTTTTGTAAGGGGGGAGTGATGAAGTGTTTTGATGGTGTTTGCCAGCGTATTGCAGGTTTTATCCCCCCCAACCCCCCTTTGTAAGGGGGGGTAGGATTGCTAACTCTCTTTTGTAAGAGGAGAGTAAGATTGTCAACTCTCTTTTGTAACGATGAAGTGATCAAGTGTTTTGATGGTGTTTGCCAGCGTATTGCAGGTTTTATCCCCCCCAACCCCCCCTTTGTAAGGGGGGGAGTAGGATTGTCAACTCTCTTTTGTAAGGGGGGAGTAAGATTGTCAACTCTCTTTTGTAAGGGGAGAAAATTTGTTTAATTAGGTATCAAAAAAATGCCTGAAGCATAATCACTCTCACAAACCTTCAAACTTCAGTCCCCCCCTTTCAAAGGGGGGTTAGGGGGGATAAAAGCTTTTAATCAGCTATCAGAAATATTTAGCAGAGGCGGTGCGCACCCGACTAAACCTAGTCTCTCACAAACCTTTAAGCTCCAGTCCCCCCCTTTCAAAGGAGCTCCAGTCCCCCCCTTTCAAAGGAGCTCCAGTCCCCCCCTTTCAAAGGAGCTCCAGTCCCCCCCTTTCAAAGGAGCTCCAGTCCCCCCCTTTCAAAGGAGCTCC
>NZ_JAAHHT010000115.1:11121-28312 GCF_010672085.1 Okeania sp. SIO3I5 | reverse complement strand
TCCTTTTGTTCACGAATCCCCAAAATTTCTTGCTCACGAACATCAACAAACCTTTTGTTTACGAACATCAAAAAATGTTTTTGTAGGGACGTTCCATGGAACATCCCTACAATTCCCTACCCCCTAATTTAAAAATTAAAAATCTAATCATATCCCCCAAATCATAAAAAACTTTTGACAGGCAGATATATAAAAAGGAAAGGGTTAAAAATTAAGGTAAGCCAAATATATATTTATGGTTGATGGGCTAAACTCATAACATTCAACCATTATTATAGGACGATCGCCGTGGAAGAGCAACTGCGGGACTTAATTACCCAAATATCTGAATCTCAAAACCCTAGTCCAGAACGTCAGAAAGCTTTAAATAGATTACTAATACTAATCCAACAACTACCAGGATTATATAAGTCATCTCACCAAAATTATCCAGAAGCTTTTAATCGTACTTTAGAATGGGCAAGCAAAAATATTCAAAATTTTAATCCTCGTCCTCCTTCCTGGGAAAAAAGTTTTGTAATTTGGATTAATGGTTATTTGAAATGGCGTGTCCGAGATTTATATACTTCTGAAAATAAATATGAGGAGAGTATAGATAAACCTATTAATGATGATGAAGGACAGTCAACAACTTTAGGTGAAAAATTAGCAGCTAATCCTCTGAGTTTACTAGAAATTAAAATTGCTGAACTACAAGAAGCTAAACGTCAAAGGCAAGGTTTGGCAGTTCAGGAATATATTCAGACAGATCCAGAGTCAAAACTTCAAACATCTCATCCGAGAAAACATCCTGAATGTAATTGTCATATATTAGCCATTCGGTTGTTATTGGAAGAACAAAAAATATCTAATATTTCTAGAGAAGTTAATATTAGTAACCAAACCCTTTATTCTCACTGGAAGCGCAAATGTCTTCCCTTGTTACAAGAAATTAGTAGTAAATTTGGAGAACAATTATGACCCTAACTTTAGCAGAACCATTAACAGTTTTTTTGACTCCTGAAGCTCATCAATACGCCGGACAATTTGCGGCAGAACAAGCTACTCCAGAAAAAGGAAAACAAGTCTATCTAAATACTCTTGCTGTTGTGGCAGTGCAAATTTATTTAAAATGGATAAATATTCAAACAGCTATTCATCAAAGTGATTGTTGGAATGGTGGTTTAAGAGCAATATTTAATGTTGCGGACTTAGTTTTACCAAATATTGGCAAATTGGAATGTCGTCCGGTATTGCCTGGGGAAAAAGAGTTTTATTTACCTCCAGAAGTTACCGAAAATAGAATTGGTTATCTGGCAGTTCAATTTGAGGAAGATTTAAACCAAGTACAACTATTAGGATTTGTTTCTGGAAGAAAGATTGATAAATTTCAAGAGTCTATTTCACTCACAGAAATAGAATCTTTAGACACATTAATTGACGAAATTGATTGGTGTCAAAAATTTGTAAATTTACGGCAGTGGTTCGCTGGAATTTTCCAGGCAGAATGGCAACCTTCAGAATTATTACCAGCTACTAATTTAAGAAGTTCAACAATAGCTACTTCTGAATCTGAAGCACCAACTATTAGTTGTGGAAAGATTATTAATTGGGGTAGTGGAGCGACTCAGCGATCTACAGTATTGGTGGTAAAAGTAACAACTAAATTTGAGGAAGAAGAGGAAGGAATAGATATTTGTGTACGACTCTATCCTGTTGATGAAACTCTTTATTTACCTCCTGGTTTACAAGTGAAAATATTGGATGAGTCTGGTAATTCTGCTATGGAAGCTGAGACGAGGGAAAAAGATGATTGGATACAATTAGAATTTGGCTGTCAAACTCAAGAACAATTTACTATAGAAATAAGTTTAGGCGAGCAATTAATTAGAGAAAATTTTGTAGTTTAATATTATTTTATTGAGTAGGGGGTTCAATAATTAATAATTAATAATTAATAATTAATAATTACCTCTTCATAAAAAGAAGAGGATTGGTTAAAAGGAATTTTTTTCTCCTTGAAAGGAGAGGGGTGAGTTCCCCCCCTTCCCTCCTCCCCCCTTTCAAAACTATGCTTTATAAACATCTTTCTTAACATAAAACTTGACAACATAGACAAGTTATGTTTAAGTCTTGAATCGGCTTTTTCAGGAGAAAAGAGTATTTTTCAATACACTTTTTTATGAATGTAGACAGAATTCTTCCTCCCCCTCCTCCCCATCCTCCCCATCCTCCCCACCCTCCCACAAGGGTTTCAAGAGTTCCTTATAAGGGATAGCTTTCAAAAGGGGGTAAGGGGGTTAGGTTTTTTAACCCACATTTTCAAGCTTGACGCGACAGTAGTAAAAATCTGCATAACTCATACCAACTGGGTAATAATTATTAAATAAGGTTATAGCCATAAGAAATCATTTGTGAGAAAAAACTGTAGGGGTTTGGTTTCCTTTCCCCAAGCGCCAAGGGATTTGGAGACCAAACCCCTACAATAAAATCTTACCGAAAAATTTTGGTTTAAAGCCTCCCCTTGGATAGGGGATAATAAATAAAAATTGTATGCATGAGTCAATCCTCTTCTTTTCAAGGAGAGGTAATTATTAATTATTCATTATTAATTATTAATTGTTGAAAACCTATTTAGGATTGCTATATTCAACCCGTATTAATTACTTAATAATTGAAGTGTCATTACCAAAAAATTAGGTCTAAAGCCTCCCCTTGGATAGGGGATAAAAAAATATTTAATTCAGTATTTCAAGTCTTTGATTTTAGTCGGAGGTTCACTGATAACTGATAACTGATAACTGAAATGACCCAAGCGCCAAGGGATTTGGAGACCAAACCCCTACAATAAAATCTTACATCTTACAATTTAGGATTGCTATATTCAGCCCGTGTTAATTACTTAATAATTGAAGTTTCAGTTCCGTATAGCATTACTTTTAATAATTGGTTCAAGAGGATAAATAACTATGAAAATCATTAAAATTAAACTGATTGATAGTGTTAATGACCGATTTCATGTAACTTTAACTTTAATAGATACTAAGGATACTAATTTTCACTCTATTGATGGTCTTTTGCCATGTTTACCTTCTGAATTAGAAACATCTTTTAAGAAATGGAAAGCAGCTTATTATGAGTTGGAAGATGTGCGAAAAGTAGCAACTCGTATTAGCCCAAAATCAGTCGTTAATTATTCTAGTACGGAACAAAAAGAACAAGTTAAAGTTACTCTTAATCAATGGCTAGATAGTGGTGAAAGTGATTGGCAACCTATACGAGATGAGTTAATTGCTGTTTTAAGTTCTCTGCAATCTTCTGGGGAAGAAACTCGTTTATTTTTGGATATTCAAAATCCTAATTTACGTCGAATTCCTTGGCAAGAATGGAGTTTGTTTGAGTCTCGTTTTCCTCAAACAGAAATTGCTCTTCGAGTTAGAGGTAAAGGCAGATTTAAAGGAGTGCGTAAATTATCGAAAGTAAGAATTATTTTGATAGTTGGCAAGAGTGATGGTATTAATACAGAATTAGATTTAGAGGTAATTCAAAAGTTAAAGGAAAAGGGTGCGGAAGTAAAATGTTTAAATCAACCAACTAGGGAGATTTTATCTAATGCTTTGCGGGAAGAACCTGGTTATCACATCTTAGTTTTTTCGGGTCATAGTTGTAGTAAAGAGGATGGTTCAATTGGTTGGATAGATTTGAATGATCAGGATAGATTAAGTATTGAAGAGTTTAAAAATTCTTTGAAATTTGCAATAGATAAAGGGTTACAGTTAGCAATTTTTAATTCCTGTGATGGTTTGGGTTTAGCAAATCAATTGGCTAACCTTGGTTTATCACGAATTATTGTTATGCGGGAACCTGTTCCTGACATGGTGGCAGTTAAGTTTTTGGAGTATTTTTTTGCGGAGTTTACTAATAATAAATCTCTGTTTGAATCGGTGCGAATAGCAAAAGGAAGATTAGAACATTTTGAAAAGCTCTATCCAGGTGCGATGTGGTTACCTACTATTTGTATTCAAGAAACAGTTTTGTCTAATTCTCTAAGATGGCAGGAGTTAATTCAGCCAAATTTAGCTCAGAAATTTCTCAATAAATTTAAACTGCCATTGGGTTTAACAGCCGGATTTTTATTGGCAATTTTGGCGATTAATTTAGTTAAAAATCAATTTATTTCAACTCCAAAGATACCACCATTACCAGAAATTTCTCAAAATATTAGTCAGGGAGAAAAACTGTTAATTTCTTCAGAGAAAACTCCGGCAAAAGAAATGGGAATTCAAGAGTTTAATAGTGGCAAATTTGCCAGGGCGATCGCTCAGTTTCGTCTGTCTCTCCAAGTCAAGAAAAATGACCCGGAAACTTTGATTTATTTGAATAATGCAATTGCTCAAGAAAAGTCTAATACTAATATTGGGGAAAAGATAGAAATTGCGGTAAGTGTTCCGATAGGTCAGGAGTCAGATATTGCTCAAGAAATTTTGCGAGGAGTTGCTCAAGCTCAAAGCGAATTTAATTGTGGTTTGAATCAAATTTCTCTAGCTATTACAAATATTGAAAATCCACTAAATTGTTCTGGTAGTTTGAATAGTAAATTTTTAAAAGTTACTATTACTGATGATGAATATCTGCCAAAAACTGCAGAAAAAATTGCTCAATCTTTAGTAGAAAACGAGAAAATTTTAGCTGTTATTGGTCACTATTCCAGCGATATGACTTTACAAGCTGGAGATATTTATAACGAAGCTAAACTTGTGGCTATTTCTCCTACTAGCACTTCTATTTATTTGAAAAATTTTAGTAGGTTTGTGTTTAAAATTCCATCAAGTGATGATCGAGCAGCTCAAACTTTATGGAATTATTTGAATCAACAAAATTGGGTAGATAAAAAATTAGCAGTTGCCTATATACCAAGAAATAGTTACAGTGAATCTCTAGCCAAAGAATTTGAGAAATTACTACCAGCAAAATTTGTACATAAATGCAATATTTCGATAGGAAATTTTAGTGCTAGTGACTGTGTAGAAGAAGCCAAAAATAAAGGTGCAGAAATAATGCTTTTGGTTCCTGCTACAGACAGAACTTTGGGTAACGCAATAGGAATAATTAATAATGCTAAAGGATTGAAATTATTAGGAGGAGATTCTGTTTATAATCCCAGAGTATTAAAGGATGCTAGTCAACAAGCATATCAAACAAATTTAACCCTTCCTATTCCTTGGCATCGTTACCCTAATTCTGAGTTTGCTCAAACAGCTAAAAAGTTTTGGAATGCTGAAGTTAGTTGGCGTACTGCTACCTCTTATGATGCGACTCAAACTATTATTAAAGCTGTGGATGAAATGATGGGAAATTATTCTCGTGAACAGTTACAAAGAATTTTATCTAGTCGTGATTTTTCTGTAGAAGGAGCAACAGGAAAAATTAGATTTGGAGAACTAGGCGATCGCTTGTTGCTAGACAAAGATAAATCAGTATTAGTTCAGGTTAAACCTAATGTTAAATCTGGAAAATATCAATTTGTAATTCAGGAGGAGTAAAATTAAAAGAAGTGAAAAAGTAGCAAGAAGTCAGAAGTAGAAAGTAGCAAGAAACTATTATTAAAATTAAAAGAGATGAAATGATGGGAAATTATTCTCGTGAACAGTTACAAATAACTTTATCTAGTCGTGATTTTTCTGTAGAAGGAGTAACAGGAAAAATTAGATTTGGAGAATTAGGCGATCGCTTGTTGCTAGACAAAGATAAATCAGTCTTAGTTCAAGTTAAACCTAATGTTAAATCTGGAAAATATCAATTTGTAATTCGGGAGGAGTCAAATTAAAAGAAGGAAAAAGTAGCAAGAAGTCAGAAGTAGGAAGTAGTCAGAAACTATTATTAAAATTAAAAGAGATGAAATGATGGGGAATTATTCTCGTAAACAGTTACAAAGAATTTTATCTAGTCGTGATTTTTCTGTAGAAGGAGCAACAGGAAAAATTAGATTTGGAGAATTAGGCGATCGCCTGTTGCTAGACAAAGATCAATCCGTCTTAGTTCAGGTTAAACCTAATGTTAAATCTGGCAAATATCAATTTGTAATTCAGGAGGAATAAAATTAACAAAAATCTAAATTCCATAAATTCTAAAAATCAAAGCTTTTTTCCTATTTTTTATTCTGTTTTTCTTTCCCTATTCTCTAAATTAAAATAGCAATTTATTTACTTAGGATAAAATGGGTGTATCTCATCTGTGCAAAAATACTTTTTTTATATTCCCTATTCCCTATTCCCTATTCCCTATTCCCTATTCCCTAAAATTGATATTTACCCGATAAAATGACTCAACAAAATTTTTGGCAGAAATTTATTCATCGAGCTAAGTTACCCTTGGAAGTAGCAGGATTATTAATTGCAATTATTCTGCTACTTCAGGATCTAGGAGACTTAGTAACTCCCTTTCTAATTCGAGATGTTCCAAATATTAATAATAGTATTGGAGAAAAAACTATGTTTCCTTCTGGGGAAATATCCTCAGAAAAAGAATTAGGAATGAGAGAGATAAAAGAGAAAAGATTTAGCAGTGCTATTTCCTATTTTCGCAAATCTCTTAATCTCAAAAAAAATGACCCAGAGACAGTAATTTTTTTGAACAATTCCATTGCTCAAGCAAAAAAAGTCAATCAAGGTAGAAAAATCTTAGAAATAGCAGTTAGTATTCCTGCTGATGGAGAACCTAATATTGCTGCCGAAATTTTACGGGGAGTTGCTCAAACTCAAAGTGAATTTAATTGTGGTTTAGCTGAAATTTCTCTGGCAATAAAAGATATTCAATATCAATTAAATTGCCAAGGTAGTCTCAATGGAAAATTCTTACAAGTCACAATTGTTGACGATAAATATGAACCAGAAACTGCTAAAAAAATTGCTAAATATTTAGTCAAACAAAAAGAGATTCTTGCTGTTATTGGTCACTACTCTAGTCCAATGACTCTCAGTGCCGGAGAAATTTATCACAAAAATAAATTAGTGGCAATTTCTCCTACTAGCACCTCAACTATTTTGTCGAATTTTAGTAAGTTTGTATTTAAGATTTCCCCTAGCGATCGAATTGCTGCTCAAGCTTTATTTGAGTATTTAGAGGAACTAGGAAAATCTCAAAAAGTAGCAGTAGCTTATGTAGAAAATAATCAATATAGTGAATCTCTGAAGCGAGAATTTGAGACGCTCCTACCAACGCAAAAATTTGTGCATCAATGTTATTTGAATGCTGGAAATTTTAGCTCTCAAGATTGTATTGAACAGGCAAAAAAACAAGAAGCAGAAGTAATGTTATTAGTCCCGGCGACTGACAAAACTCTTACTAATGCCATTGGAGTAATTGATAATGCTAAAGGATTAAAATTATTAGGGGGAGATTCTATCTATAATTATCGAGTTGTAAATGATGCTGGAGAAGAAGCAAATCAGAATAATTTGACAGTTGCTATTCCTTGGCATCGTCACCCTAATGATGAATTTAATCAAACAGCTCAAAAGTTTTGGAATGCTGAAATTAATTGGCGTACTGCTACATCTTATGATGCAGCAAAAACTATTATTAAAGCTCTGGATAAAAGTAATGGTAATTATTCCCGTAAAAAATTACAAATAATTTTATCTAGTGGTGATTTTTCTGTAGAAGGAGTAACAGGAAAAATTAGATTTGGGGAGTTAGGCGATCGCTTGTTGCTAGACAAAGATAAATCAGTATTAGTTCAGGTTAAACCTAGTGTTAAATCTGGAAAATATCAATTTGTAATTCTGGAGAAATAAAATTTACAAAAATCTCAATTCCAGAACTTCTAAAAATCAAAGTTTTTTTCCGATTTTTGATTCTGTTTTTCTTTCCCTATTCCCTATTCCCTATTCCCTTAAAATAGCAATTTATTTACCTAGGATAAAATGGGTGTATCTCAGATATGCAAAAATACTTTTTCCCTATTCCCTATTCCCTGTTCCCTATCCCCTATTCCCTGTACTAATTTGAGAATTTCGAGAACAATTTACTTTATAAATGAGTCTAGGTAAGCAAGTAATTAGAGAAAGTTTTTTGGTCTAATAAACAAAACAGGGCGTCAGTATGAGTATTGTTAAAATTAAACTAATCGAAACTAAAGATCATGGGTTTCATGTTACTCTCACTGCTAATGATAATAGATTTGATCCTATGGATGGTTTTTTACCGTCTTTACCATCAGAATTAGAATCATCTTTGAGTGATTGGCAGTTAGCTTATCACCAGTTGGGAGAAGTTCGGAAAATCGCTACTCGAATTAATGTAAAACAAATTACTAATTACTCCAGTTCCGAACAAAAAAGACTGATAAAAACTTATATGAATCAATTAAAAACTGATATTAATCAATGGCTAGATTCTAGTGAGCGTCGATGGCAACCAATCCGAGAAGAATTAATTTATGTGTTTGGTTTATTGAAAAATTCTGGTTCAGAAATTCGTCTATTTCTAGATGTAGAAAACTCAAAACTCCGACGACTTCCTTGGCAAGAATGGAGTTTATTAGCATCTCGGTTTCCTCAAGCAGAAATTGCTGTGAGAGCTAGAGGTAAAGGTGAATTAAAACCTTATCCTAACTGTAGTAATATTAGGGTGCTTTTAGTAGTTGGAAAAAGCGCTGGAATTAATACAAATTTAGATATAGAAATCGTGGAAAAACTACAGGAAAAAGGAGCTGAAGTTATCTGTTTAAAACAACCAAGTCGAGAAAAATTTGCTAATACATTAAGAGAAAAATCCGGTTTTCATATCTTTATTTTTTCTGGTCATAGTCGTAGCGAAGAAGATGGTACAATTGGCTGGATTTCTCTCAATGACTCTGATGAATTAAGTATTGACGAGTTTAATAATTCTCTTAGATATGTAATAGATAAAGGATTACAATTAGCAATATTTAATTCCTGTGATGGTTTAGGATTAGCTAGTCAATTAGCTCAGTTAAGTTTGCCTCGTAGTATTGTGATGCGAGAACCAATACCTGATGAAGTAGCAGTTAAGTTTTTAGAATATTTTCTGGCAGAATTTACTAATAATAAATCCTTATTTAGTTCTGTTCATACTGCTAGAGAACGTCTCGAACATTTTGAGGGCAATTATCCAGGAGCTATGTGGTTGCCAACAATATGTATTCGAGAGTCAGCATTGGATAAATCTTTAACTTGGCAAGAACTTACTGATAATTTAATCCCAAATCCTCAAACTTCTCGTTCGTTGCTGAAGAAAAAAACTTCTTTATATTTATTAGGAGCTATAAGTTTATTGGTAGTTGGTGTAGTAATTGGGTTGCTAATTAATAGAGTAAAACCACCAGAAGAAGTGGGAAATCGACCATTACAACCTTACCCAGAACAACCAGTTAAACCTATATCTCCAGAAGAAAATCAAACCGAACAAACCAGATATTTTGCTGATATTTCTGAGGTTCCTAACGGTAATTGGCTACATGGAGGTAGTACAACTTGGGCACCAATTCGCGGTAAAGTTAATCCAAAAATTCAAGAGGTTTTTCCAGAATTTAAGTTGAATTACAAACAACATCCTAGCTTACCACCAGGTTCAGGAACTGGGATTAAAATGTTATTAAATGGTCAAATTTCTTTTGCAGAATCTTCACGTTCTCTGACAGATACTGAGTTGGAAATAGCCAAAAATAGAGGCTTTCAACTGCAGCAAGTTCCTATTGCTATTGATGGGATTGCTATTGTGGTTAATCACGAACTTGATGTGGCAGGTTTAACTTTAAAACAACTTCAGGATATCTATACTGGTAAGATTAAAAATTGGAGTGAAATAGGAGGATATAATATTGAAATTTTGCCCTATTCTCGTCCTCTTGATAGTGGTACAACTCCTTTCTTTCAAGAAAATATTTTAAATAACAAAAAATTTGGAGAAAATGTGGTTTTTATTCCTACAACTACTCAAGCTTTGCGAAAGGTAACGGCAAATAAAGGTGCAATTTATTTTGCTACAGCTTCAGAAGTTATTCCTCAGTGTGGTGTGAAACCTTTAGCAATTAGTTATGAGTCAGGAAGTGATTTTGTTGCTCCTTACAAAGGTGAGTTTGTACCACCAGAAAATTGTTCAGAACAACTTCGTAATGAGCCTAATTTAGAAGTATTTGAAAATGGAACATATCCCATCACGAGACGGTTATTTGTAATTGTGAAAAAAGATGGTTCTTTTGATGAGAAAGCTGGAGAAGCTTATGGAAAATTATTGTTGACAGATGAAGGGCAAAAGTTAATTGAAAAGGCGGGATATAGTCCGATTCGTTAAAATTCAAAATTCAAAATTCAAAATTCAAAAGTTAGAAGGCGCCAAGTTTCCTTTAAATTCAAAATTCAAAATTCAAAATTCAAAAGTTAGAAGGCGCCAAGTTTCCTTTAAATTCAAAATTCAAAATTCAAAATTCAAAAGTTAGAAGGCGCCAAGTTTCGTTAAAATTCAAAATTCAAAATTCAAAATTCAAAAGTTAGAAGGCGCGAAGTTTAGCAGTGGACTGACACATCTAAAATGGTGCAAGAGGCGTAGGTTGGGTTGACGGAGGAAACCCAACTATTGGATAGTCCTACATTGTAATGGTGAAGATATCTATTTTTTAATTTCTTCTGACACTTCTGAGACTTCCGACACTTCTGAGACTTCCGACACTTCTGACACTTCTGAGACTTCTGAGACTTCCGACACTTCTGAGACTTCCGACACTTCCGACACTTCCAAGACTTCCGACACACTCTCTACCATTACTATGCAGCACCACCAAAGATTGTTGTTGGGTTTCACTCCATTCAACCCAACCTACATTTTAAGGTGTGTCAGTCTACTACTGGACTACTGGACCAGACTTTATTTGCTAGAAATTTTCAGAAAATTCTCCTACTCCTCTGATTAATTAGTAGATGTTCATTTAGGAACCTTCTCTATCTAATGTGATATTCAGAAAGTGAGCATATACCTAGAATCAATAATGTTAATTTTTGTAAAAATTAGCAATATATGTAAACTTTCATATTTGATTGAGGAAGAATATAGTAAGAGACTTGAGTTCCTAAATTTTATTAGTGGAGACATTAAATTTTGCATAAGTCTCCAGAAACTAGCTGATTATTAAGTATTAATTTAGATATTTTATAGATAGAGTCCATTATTAGGTTATCTATACAAAATCACATCAATCTTAAAGAGGTAAAGTACAATGATGAAAATAGGTGAAATTCTGATCCGCAGACAATTAATTTCCCAAACTCAATTAGATCAAGCAATAGAGATTCAGACTTCATGTCGTGAGAAACTTGGAGAACTACTAATATTTCAAGGTTGGATTCAACAAAATGACTTAGAAATAGCTTTAAGAGAACAATATTGGCGACAAAATGGTTATTGGTTAATTGACTAGCAAGAAATTCAAAATTCAAAATTCAAAATTCAAAAGTAAGAAAAATCTGAAAAGTTTTGTAGTTTACTTGATTTGCATAATTTTTGAAACTATAGCTGATGAATAAATATAGCAATCCTAAATGATTTGTGCAAAAAATTGTAGGGGTTTGGTCTCCTTTCCCCAAGCGAAAATGGGATTTGGAAACCAAACCCCTACGATAAAATTTTACAACCTATAGGATTACTATAAAGAACAAAGCTGATTATTCATAAGGCATTCTGTGGGATGCCTATTTTTTTTTCATAAAAAAGAGAGAAATAGCTGATTAATAAGTAGAACAAAATTAGATTACAACGGCAGAAAAATGAAAATCAACTGGCAAAAAATAAATCTAATTCCTGCTTTAGGACTTCTATTTTTGGGAGCTTGCGCTCAGACAAATAATTCCCCAAATTCTTCAGGAATTGAAGTCAAATTTTTAGTAGGTAGTGCTTTAGAAAAATTCTGTAACCAAACTGCTACCCAACTCAATCAACAAAAACCTAAACTTGATAATGGCAAACCTTTTTACTTGAAATGTGAAGCAAAAGGTAGTGGGGATGTGGTGACAGAAATAGTTTCCCTTTCCGAACAATTGAAAAGTGGAACTATCCAAGCAAACGCCCCAGAATTTCCCACCCTCATTTCTGTAGATGGTGAAATTTATCATTCCCAACTCTTGTACAAAATTAATCAACTCTATCCCGGACAAAATTATATTCCTCAAATTACTGATGCACCTTTGTTGGCAAATAGTCCGATGGTATTTATGGCATCACAGGAGGTTGCACCTGGGTTACAGAAACAATCAAATATATACCAAGTTCTCGTCAACGCTCAAACTCACCGAGACTTAGACTCCAGTAGTCCCCAACTGCCAATACATTATGTTCATACTGCCCCCACTCGTTCCAATTCTGGTTTGCAGACTTTGGTGGCGCAGTTTGCCTCCGTTGCCAATAAACGCCCCGAACAACTCACCGTTGCGGACGTGCAACAATATCAACCCCAAATTCAAAAAATTCAAAGCAAAGTTACTCGCTACGGCGTTTCTACCAGTTCTCTAGCTAAGGATATGGTGAAAAATGGTCCGTTTTGGGCATCCATCGCTTCCGTTTATGAGTCTTCTGTTATTCAAGCAAATACTGCTAATACTCAAACTCGCTATCAGGCAATTTATCCCAAGTCTACTTTTACTTCTAATATGAGAGCAATTTTACCAACTGCTCCTTGGGTAAGTGAGGAGGAAAAAGAAGCTGCCGAAAAAGTAATTAATTATTTACGATCGCCTACTACCCAAAAAATTCTGACAGATTTAGGTCTGAGACCGGGGATACCGGGAGTGTCGTTGGGAGCAAAATTTTCTCCTCAATACGGAGTAGATCCCAATGCTAAATATGATTCTCTGCGAACTCCCCAACCAGAAGTAGTTGATGCCATGATTAAGTCTTGGCAGCAGTTTGCGAAGAAACCATCTCAGGTGGTTTTGGTAGTTGACTCTTCTGGTTCTATGAAAGGTGGCAAATTACCAGCAGTTCAAAATACTTTGCGCTACTATATTGAGGGTTTAGGTCCGAAAGAAAAAATTGGTCTAATTGACTTTGACTCTAAAATTCGGACTCCGGTTTGGGTTGACGGTAGTGCAGCAGGTCGCGATCGCGGTTTCCAGTTTATTAGTCGTTTGAGAGCGGAGGGTGGCACTAAACTTTATGATGCTGCTTTGAATGCTAGAAATTTGTTGCAGCAAAATCTCCGTGCTGATGCTATTAATGCTGTGGTTATTTTAACTGATGGGCAAGACTCTGGTTCGAGAATTTCTCTGCAACAACTTAGTAATAATCTCAAACAAAGTGGATTTGATTCTGATAAAAGGATTGCTTTTTTTACTATTGGTTATGGGAAAAAGGGAGAGTTCGATGCTAAAGTTTTGAAACAAATTGCTGAGTCAAATGGTGGTTATTATCGTCTCGGAAACCCAGAAACTATTGTTGATTTAATGTCGGATTTACAAACAGAATTTTAAAATAGGGAGTAGTGTGGGAAGTGTGGGAAGTGTGGGAGGTGTGGGAGGTGTGGGAGGTGTGGGAGGTGTGGGAGGTGTGGGAAGTGTGGGAAGTATAACTTCTGACTTCGGTGAAACGGTATAAGTCATTGCGACTTACACTCCGTGGAAGGAAGCAATCTCACGGGTTGTACAAGATTATTTTCTACAGTCGCGCAGACTACTTCTGACTTCGGTGAAACGGTATGAGTCATTGCAACTTACACTCCGTGGAAAGAAGCAATCTCACAGGTTGTACAAGATTATTTTCTACAGTCGCGCAGACTACTTCTGACTTCGGTGAAACGGTATAAGTCATTGCAACTTACACTCCGTGGAAGGTTTGCGCAGCATGACCTAAGGAAAGCAATCTCACGGGTTGTACAAGATTATTTTCTACAGTCGCGCAGACTACTTTTCAAGCAGATTCTATATTAGACATCTCCAAAAATAAAAATTAAAATCAATTCTTATCCAGAAATTATCAATTTTTCTTCCCTGTTCCCTGTTCCCTGTTCCCTGTTCCCTCTTTTCTGGAGATGTCTATTGGAGAAAAATATGAAATTAGTAAATCCGTAGTTAGGGAATAGGGAATAGGGAATAGGGAATAGGGGAAAAATTTGATGGAGTGCAATAATTGATTGGATTTTTTGGCGTTGGTGAAACACGGTATGATTTCTTGTCCGGATAGCAAGCGCAAACAAAAAACTTTCTCCCTCTACTATTCTTTCTTCTTCTTTCTTTCCTCCTGACTCCTGACTCCTGACTCCTAAATAATTAAGATTAATATCATACACGCGCTTCACCAACGCCGATTTTTTATTATTGGAGATGTCTATAACAATCCTAAATAGGTTCTAATATTTGGTTGTAGGGGTTTGGTTTCCAAATCCATTATGCACTTGGGTTTGGAGAGCAAACCCCTAGGTCTTTTTTTCACGAATCATTTCACATTGCTATCTTAGTTATTGTAAGTCATTATTGGAGGCAAATATGAAATTAGTAAATCCGTTTGATTATCCTATATCTATATTAATAGGTGGAGTTATTTTAGTAGCTGGCGTCCGATTTGTCAGGTTGCCAAATTTGGTAATTTTACCTACTACGGCAGCTATTTCTATGGCAAGTGCTACAGTGTTGAAGTCTAGAGAACCTGATGCTGAAAAATTGGCAAATAAAGAGTTACAACAGGAATTAGAAGTTATTTATGGATTGGCAAAAAGTTTAGCAGAAAAAGCTGAAATCTTGCGTCAAGAAGCAAATCAATTATTAGGTAACGAAGCATTTCAAATGGATTTATTAGTGACAGTTCAATCAGTTTGTAATAGTGCAATTGAATTGCCACAAAAAATTGCAGCATTTTCTCGAAAGTTACCGAAAAATGAGGCGTTATTATCTGTGGATGATTTGCAAAGACAATTATTAGAAGTTAAGAATAAGCAGAAGTCAAGTTATGGTATTTCTCGGCAGCATTTAGAACAATTAGCTGCTAGTTTACAAAGGAATATTCAGTTAGCAAAAGCCGGAAAAGATACTCGGCAAGCAAAAGTTTTTAGTCTACATACAATGGTGCAAGATTCAGCCGGATTATTGCAAGAATTAGAAAATAAATTGCGAAGTGCTAACTTGAATAATTCTGAAGAAATTCAAGAGTTGCGGAGTTTAAGTGATGAATTAAATAGCTATCAAAATAATATAAAAATGTTTCTTTAAATTTAGGGAATAGGGAGTAGGGAATAGGGAGTAGTAATTTGGGAAACAGGGAATAGAAAAGAAGAAAAATAACTGTATCTCTAAATATAATATTTAGTAGCTTATCTAGATTTATTTTGTGTGTAAAAAAACCTAACCCCCCAACCCCCTTCCCTACTAGGGAAGGGGGAGCAGGAGAAGTCCCTCTCCTTGCAGCAAAATTTGTAGTAGACTGTTTCATCTTAAATGCTGCAATAGATGTAGGTTGGGTTGAGGAACGTTAGCGGAGCTTATCCGCAGGATAAACCCAACAACAATCTTTCTCCTGTACTCCCCTACTCCCCTACTCCCCTACTCCCTAATGCACAGTTTTAGCTGAAACAGTCCAGTAGAGTGCGTTAGACGGCTAAATTTTTTAGACTGTAAAAGGCGTTTAACAATCCGTCGCAGGGCACCATTACATAAGTGTCAGTCCACTACGAATTCCTCTATTCAAAAACTACCATAATTTAGGTGATATATTAAGCTTTTAGAGAGTGAATATACACGTAAATCTTAAGGCAACTAGAATGTTTAATATTCCCTCTGTTGGGTGGGTTACGGCAGATAGTTAAGAGTTTAGTCTTTCAGCATAAGTATTGCTGCCCAACCCACCCTAAGCCTAGATTTTTTATCTCATTTACAAACAATCTCTACTCAAATTCTGATTACTTAGTATCACAACAGGAGAATATCTAACCATGACAATTACCAATCATAAATCTCTCAAAAATCGTCGTATTTTTTCTGGAATAATTACTTGTGCAGCTTTGGCTTTAGCTTATGCGCCAATTCCAGGATTAAATCAAAAAATTATAGTAGTTAGTGGTTCAGAACTTGCCGAACCACTCCAACAATTAGAAACTCAATTTGAGCAAAAATATCCCCATATAAATCTTGAATTAAAATTCCAAGGTTCTCAGGATATTGTCAACAATTATCTCGACCAAAAAAATGACTTTAATCCTACTGTTTTAATTCCAGCAAATGCAAAATTATTAGATGAATTAAACCAACGTTGGCAAAGTCAAAATAATACCCAAGCATTCTATCAACAACCAACAGCGATCGCTAAAACTTTCCTAGTAGGAATTGCTTGGCCAGAACGAGGTAAAATATTGTTTCCCAATGGCAAATTTGACTGGCAAAAATTAGAAACAGCAATGACAGCAGGCAACTGGCAAAAAATTGGTGGTAAACAACAGTGGGGTAGTTTTGATTTCGTTACTACTGATCCGACTCGTTCCAATAGTGGGCAAATAACCATGAATTTATGGGCGCTGTCAAAAGGTGACAAAAATTTGAATACACCTGCTGTTGAGTCATTATTTAGTAAGGTTAAACGATCGGTTTATTTGCCTCCCCGTTCCACCGATATCTTGTTGCAAGAATTTATTGCTCGCGGACCAAATGATGCCGATGTAGCAACAGTTTACGAAAGCATCGCCCTCTATCGTTGGCAACAGTCCGGTGCTTCTCAGAATAAACCTTATCAAGTTTATTATCTCAACCCCACTATAGAAACTGTAGCTACAGCAGCGATCGTCCGCCAGAATGTAAATGGAGCAACTGCTAATGCTGCTGGTAAATTTGTAGATTTTTTGACGCAACCAGAACAGCAAAAAGTATTTGTGCAGTATGGTTTCCGTCCTACCCACGGCAATATCGATCTGCTCTCAGTTGCCAATAGTCCTTGGAATCAAAATATTCCTGGCGCTCAGGTTAACCCGCAAATTTCCACTTTACCTGCACCACAACCATCTGTTTTGGGAGAAATTCAAAGGTTGTGGCAACGAGTTCAATAGTTAAAATTCAAAATTCAAAATTCAAAAGACTGATAAATACACTGTATTGACACTGCTAAAAACTCTTAATTTCATGTTATTTGGAACTGGATATTGTCAGTTTGAGATGAGGAAAATTTGTTTTCTGATGTAATATCAAATCCAGTAGTATTGGTAGAAAAAAGCCGAGAAACCGGG
>NZ_JAAHHT010000115.1:0-11021 GCF_010672085.1 Okeania sp. SIO3I5 | reverse complement strand
CACTGCTAAAAACTCTTAATTTCATGTTATTTGGAACTGGATATTGTCAGTTTGAGATGAGGAAAATTTGTTTTCTGATGTAATATCAAATCCAGTAGTATTGGTAGAAAAAAGCCGAGAAACCGGGTTTGTCTCAAATTCCCTACTCTACTCACATTGACCTCCCACAAACCCGGTTTCTTGTAACTCCGAAGTTAAAAGTTAAAATTCAAAAGTAAGATTTAATTTTTTCAGTTGATTAGACCACAAAATCGGGAGGTTAGTTACAAGTTAAAAGTCAAAATTTGAAATTCAAAAGACTGATAAATACACTGTATTGACCATTTTTTGAATTCAAAATTCAAAATTCAAAGTTCAAAAATTTTGGTTCATTCCTTAATTTCAATAATTGTTTAATTAAGGATTCAAACCTCGTTCTTCAAAGAGTTAAAAAATCAAAAATATTTTCCTGGTTTCAAGCCTCTGACTTTCCTGCGGAATGCAGAGAAAACAGGCAGAGGTTATAATTTTGAATCAATAATTTTGAATTAATAATTTTGAATTTTGAATTGATTTGCCACTGCTAAAAACTCTTAATTTCATGTTATTTGGAACTGGATATTGTCAGTTTGAGATGAGGAAAATTTGTTTTCTGATGTAATATCAAATCCAGTAGTATTGGTAGAAAAAAGCCGAGAAACCGGGTTTGTCTCAAATTCCCTACTCTACTCACATTGACCTCCCACAAACCCGGTTTCTTGTAACTCCGAAGTTAAAAGTTAAAATTCAAAAGTAAGATTTAATTTTTTCAGTTGATTAGACCACAAAATCGGGAGGTTAGTTACAAGTTAAAAGTCAAAATTTGAAATTCAAAAGACTGATAAATACACTGTATTGACCATTTTTTGAATTCAAAATTCAAAATTCAAAGTTCAAAAATTTTGGTTCATTCCTTAATTTCAATAATTGTTTAATTAAGGATTCAAACCTCGTTCTTCAAAGAGTTAAAAAATCAAAAATATTTTCCTGGTTTCAAGCCTCTGACTTTCCTGCGGAATGCAGAGAAAACAGGCAGAGGTTATAATTTTGAATCAATAATTTTGAATTAATAATTTTGAATTTTGAATTGATTTGCCACTGCTAAAAAATGTTGATTTCATGTTATTTGGAACTGGATATTGTCAGTTTGAGATGAGGAAAATTTGCTTTATGATGTAACTTTCAGTATTTTTACTATAGAATATTTTTTCTCAATGGTATAACATAGAATTAAGTACAAAAAAATAGCATAACTCTAGTACAAATATATATTGCATAAGGATACTCAAGGACAATGTTTTTTGTAGGAATTGCCCTCTTGATTCTAGGTCTAATATTAGCAATAGTAGGCGGAATATGGGGCTTAGTTCAAGCTTTTGCTGAAGGCACATTATGGGGTGCTGCTTATTTATTAATTCCTTTTGCTTTTGTAATTTTTTATATGGCAAATTGGAGTAAAAAACAAATCAGAAAAAATTTTTTCTTGATTCTAGTTGGTTTGATTTTGTCTCTTTCAGGAAGTGCAGTATTAGGAAATCACATAAATAATAAATTTGTGGTTGATGCTGCCAATATTCCAGATAATTCAAATATTAGTAATAACTCGGAAAATACCACTGAAAAAACAGAAGCGATCGCTGCTATTTCTGACCCATTTCGAGAGGGAATAAATGCAGCAACAAAAGCAGCCGAACTTGCCCAAGTTGCTAATACTCAAGCACAGTGGAATGAAGTAGCAATAACTTGGCATCAAGCTTTAGTTTTAATGAAAGAAGTACCCGAATCTCATCCTCAATATGAAGCTGCTAAAAATCGGATTGATTTATATCGAAATAATCGGGAAATTGCTAAGAAAAAGTCGGAAAATTGAATAATTTATAATTTGCTCTTAATTCTCTAACTTCTGCAATAATTCTATTAATTTTTCGGTAATAAATATACCACTGAAAAAAGCTAATAGCTCAAAATAATTGAGAATTCAGAATTCATAATTTAGAATTTGCTTTTAATTCTCTAATATAGCAATATGAAATGATTTGTGATCAAAAAAACTGTAGGGGTTTGATATCCAAACCCAAGCGTAAAAAGATTTGGAAACCAAACCCCGCATTTATAAAATCTTACAACCTATTTAGGATTGCTATAGCTCATTGTTAATTACTATAAATTAGGAAAAATCAGGAAATGCGTAAATCTAAATTCATCTTAGTAACAATTGCCTCATTATTTTTGGTTAATGAAGTTAGCATTAATCTCCATAGTAACGATCTCGGCGAATTAATTAATACAAATGCTTCCATTGCTTATGCAAGAAGAAAAGGAGGAGGCAGCAGTAGAAGCAGTTCCACTCGCAGTAGAAGTGGTTCCTCCACTAGCACTCAACCTCGTGACTCAAAACCCAAATCTACAAACAACAATATAGTTTCACCAAAAACTAATAATACTCCCCCTAGCACTAAACCATCTCCTACTTCCGGTGGCAGTTCCAACCGCAGTGGTTCCCTTACCAAACCAAGCAACACTCCTCCCCTCGCTAAACCATCCCCTACTTCCGGTGGCAGTTCCAACCGCAGTGGTTCCCTTAGCAAACCAAGCAACACTCGTCCCCTCGCTAAACCATCTCCTACTTCCGGTGGCACTTCTAACCGTAGTGGTTCATTTTCCCAACCCAACAATACCACTCGCCCCACTACCAATAACATCAACACTGGAGGAAAGACTCGCAGTGGTTCATTTGCTCCAACTACAAAGAAACGTTATTCTGTCGAACCTGCTACCGGACGGCGTTATTATACTCGCCCCGGAACTCAAGAACGTTATTATCAGGAAGCAGGTACAGGGAGATTTTATTATGTACAACCAGGAACTCAACGACGTTACTACATGAATGTTGATAACGGACAACGTTATTTTATTGATGGCGGTACGAGGCGATATTATTACGAGGAAGTGGGTACAAGTCGATTTTATTATGTGCATCCAACTACTAGAGTTCGCTACTATTACCGTCCGACTTTCCGCGAACGAGTGGTTTACACCTATTACGAGGGACCCGCAGGAGTGTTGCCGATGTTTTTGCTAACACTGTTACTGGGAATTATTTTGATATGTATTTTATATGAGTTGGTTATGTTTATCGCTTTTCTGTTTGGTTATCGTCGAGAAGTTTTGGTTGCAGAAGGAGATGGATATATGGAAGTTATTGAAGAGTCGCCCGGATATGTGGAAGTTATTGAGGAGTCACCCGGATATGTGGAAGTTATTGAGGAGTCGCCCGGATATGTGGAAGTTATTGAGGAAGAACTACCAGTCGCAACTGTACCCGAAGATTTGGTTAATGATATTGTGACTGTGAGTAAGTTACAGGTGGCGATGGTTGCACCAGCAAATAATATTCAATCTAAATTAGCAAGAATCAGCGAAAAGATCGATATTGAGACGCCAGAAGATCGGGTGGAATTTTTGTTGCAGTCGGCGATCGCTCTGCTTCAGACTCAGGAACATTGGACTCATGTTGCTGCCAGTTCGGAAACCGTGGAAACTAGACAGGAAGCAGAACGAATTTTTGAGCAGTTTTCTTTTGCAGAGAGGTGTAAATTTGAGGTTAATACTGTTGATAAAAATGTGGAAGTTGACGATCATATTGTTGTAACTTTGTTGTTGGGAACAGAGGATGATTATCCTTTATTTGATGAAATTAATGACCGGGAAAGTTTCAAGAAAACTTTGAAAGAATTAGGCAAAGTTACCCCTGATTATTTATTAGTATTTGAATTACTTTGGAGTCCGAAAACAGCAAACGATCGCCTGACTTATGAGCAGTTTGTTAGTGAGTATAACGATATGATTCAGATTAGTTAATATTTATTTGAGGTAGTTATATCGTGTTAGGTAAAACACTTACAACAAATTCCAACTTGGTGAGGTATTTATAGCGGGCAAGATGCCCGCCCTACAAAAATTTAATTGTTATATCTGTACTTCTTTGGAGCGCTCAAGGGCAGCTACAAACAAAGACTCAATACGAATCAATTTTTGTCTTGATTTATGCTGCCAAAATATTTGACAATAAACGTATCTTTTTATCTAAACTTTTTCTGTTTGATAAGAAGTTACAAAAGTAGTTAACCAAGTTCCCGGAGCAAAAGCCATATTAATTTTTGCTCCTTCATCAGTGTGTTGCAGGAACAATAAAACACCATCTTTTACCTGTGCTTCATCTGCCTGAACATATTGTTCTTGATTTTCGGCTATATCTTTAGTTACCCGAACATATCAATAGTAACGACCATAATTAATCGGTTCACTATTACTCACTTAATTTTGCTCCTAGTTAACTAAAGCATACTTGCAGAAGTATAAGTCTCTATGATTATTTTGTCAAGCTAAATTTACCAAGTAATAATTATGATCAAAAATTTATACAAAATTACCTATTTTTTAGCGGAATTAAAAAATTGAAAAATTCGGAATCTTCAATAATTGCCTCATCAAAAATAGCATTAGTTAAATCGGCATTTTCAAAAGATGTTTTGGATGACTTTTATAACTGCATAACAACTTGAAAAAACAAAACAACAGCAACTCCAAAAATTACTCACGAACCCAAAAATAATAACAATCCTTTGACGTTATTTCCTGCCAAAAAATAGATCATACCACTTGAACCAATAACAGCAGCAACCCCAGTTAAAACAGCAGCAATAATCTTACTCTCAGCAGAGGATTTGATATTATTTGGTAGCTTCAGTCATTTTATTGGCATAGGTATCTTCATCTCTGTTTATCATAGAATGGTTATTTTGTCAATTTTTTATTTGATGAGACGCCCTAGGGGAATAGGAAATTTTGCACTACTTTGTATGTTACAAATTGACGTGCAGAATGTGGGTTTAAATATAAAAAAAATATAAAATTAATCTGATTTCAATCATATTCTTGTTATTAGTGTTACAGATCCTAAAATTGACAATTTATAGCTTGAATTTGAACATCAATTTAATGATGCAGATTGAATCTATTAATTGTTATAATTCTAATTAAGGGAATACCCAACTAGAATCATCCCCTGATGATGTCCAACCTGATTCCCCCAGGCAACACTGCTGCCATCATCTTCGCCATGATGACGAATGTTTTCAGCCCGAAAATCATTGAACGGATAATGAAGTTTAATGTCAAATACCAAAACAATAGTCACATCAAATTGGATGGGATTGATACTCTTGTCAACTGCCATTTTGATTTTATCTTCAGCTTCAATTTTTATTCGACTCAGTGAAAACGAAATCGGCCCTTTTGCCACCATCTTTAATCGTCTTTGGATTGCGATTGTTACTTTAGTAGCCTGGAAAGCATTTACGAAAACACGCTCTAAAATCATTGAGGATGCTTCAATTCAAGCTGAAATCTACACAAAGAAAGATATCGCTCTGAGTGTAATTTTTGGTCTGATTACTTTACCTTCTCTATTATTATGGGCTTGGTCTTTAACAGCAACTAGCGTTACTAACTCAAACTTACTTCATAATACAACGCCATTTTTTGTAGTTTTAATTGGATGGTTATTTTTCGCAAAAAAAATTGATTCTTACTTTTTAATTGGTTTAGTTCTGGGGTTGGGAGGAACAATTTCAATTAGCATAGAAGACTTCCAGATTTCTCCAGGTAACTTGAGGGGTGATATAGCGGCTTTACTTTCTGCTTTGTCTTATGCCGGTAGTTATATAGTTCTTGAAAAGCTACGAGAAAAATTTTCGACAACTACAGTGCTTCTCTGGCTTTGCAGTATAGAATTATTAGTTGTTTTACCCCTAACTTTGCTGACTGAAAATCAACTGTTTCCTTTTTCACTAAACGGATGGTTAGTAGCTATTGCCCTGGGTGTTCTGTGTCAAGTTATTGGTCAAGGAATTATGGCTTATAGCTTAAAGCAGTTTTCATCAGGATTTGTTTCTCTTTTTCTATTACTCGAACCCATTTTTACAAGTTTTTTGGCTTGGATTATATTTGCAGAGAAATTAACGATTATGAATGGGGTGGCTTTCTTCGTTGTCTTAACTGGAATTTACTTAGCTCAGTTGAGTCAAAGTGTAAACAAACAAATCTCTAGTCAACCTGAAATCAGTTAAAAATTATTGAAATGTTGTTAATCAATGACACTCGTCAGAAAAAAGTTGGAATTTTCCTATGCTAGCTCTTGTGAAAATGAAACAGAGCAAGGACTTACGCATTGACAAATTGATTAAAATATAGCAAAGTAAGGGAGAGTTAGGACAACTACTGATGATGAATCTTAGACTAGGAAATGTTTTTCCAACTGTTCCCTGTTCCCTGTTCCCTGTTCCCTACTATGACAAATTGATTAAAATATAGCAAAGTAAGGGAGAGTTAGGACAACTACTGATGATGAATCTTAGACTAGGAAATGTTTTTCCAACTGTTCCCTGTTCCCTGTTCCCTGTTCCCTACTATGACAAATTGATTAAAATATAGCAAAGTAAGGGAGAGTTAGGACAACTACTGATGATGAATCTTAGACTAGGAAATGTTTTTCCAACTGTTCCCTGTTCCCTGTTCCCTGTTCCCTACTATGACAAATTGAGTTAGTTAATTAAAGGCAATGAATCAAATGAATCAATTGAGTACAGAATTTTTTACATCTCTTTTACTCGATCCAGAGAAAAAAGCTCAAAAACGACAACACTTTTTTACACACTCTCTAGTAGATTTGTCAGACTTTTTCTCAAGTGAAATCAAAGCCGACTTGCTTAATAATTTGGAGCATCTGTTCTCCCTTAACGAAGTGAGACGGGATTTTACAATGGAGGCTACCGATCACACTCCCAGACGAATGACAAATGTTGAATCACGATTTTTACAGCAGAATAAGCGGATAACCGATCTTTATAACGATCCTAGGTTAACAAGTCTACTATGTGACATTGTGGGAGAACAAGTCTATCCATGTCCCTACGAGCCAGAAAAAATTGTGGCAACAAAGCTGCATAAAAAAGGAGACACACATGGGTGGCACTGGGATGACTATTCCTTTGCAATTATCTTTGTTCTGAAAGCACCGCCCCCTTCAGCAGGAGGTATTCTTCAATGCGTACCTCACACGAATTGGGATAGGAACTTTCCAGACATTGTTTCGTGGTTCCTAATAGACAATATTAGGTCGTATTATTTCCCCTCTGGATCGGTTTACCTTATGCAAACCAAAACTACATTGCACCGCGTTTATCCACTATTACAAGAAGATCAGGAAAGAATAATTTTGAATTTTGCATTTGCAACAAAAAACGACTTTAGTGATGAAATTAACCACGAAACTGTGAATGAGCTGTGGAATCCAGAGGATTGACTTAATCATGGAATAACGATAATAATGCGTCAAAAAACATACTTTTAGACAGTGAAACCGGGTTTGTTTTAAATGCCCCGTTTCAAACATCTACCTCCGACAAACCCGGTTTCTGATAACAGATTTGATATAGCGTTTCTCAAATTGGTGAGATACAGTTTTAGCCCCCCCCTGCCCCCCTTAAAAAGCTATGCTTTATCAACATCTTTCTTAACATAAAACTTGACAACATAGACAAGTTATGTTTTAGTCTTGAATCGGCTTTTTCAGGAGAAAAGTGTATTGAAAAACACACTTTTTTATGAATGTAGACAGAATTCTTCCTCCCCCTCCTCCCCACCCTCCCACAAGGGTTTCAAGAGTTCCTTATAAGGGATAGCTTGATAAGGGGGGAACCGCTTAAAAAGGGGGGAGTCTTCAAAGTCCCCCTTCTCAAGGGGGATTTAGGGGGATCGTAACTGTACCTCATCTTTATGAGAAATGCTATATAACATTTACAAAGCAATAATATGATGAAAAATAAATACAAAATCACCTGTTTTTTAGCGGAATTAAAAAATTGAAAAATTCGGAATCTTCAATAATTGCCTCATCAAAAATAGCATTAGTTAAATCGGCATTTTCAAAAGATGTTTTTGATAACTTTTCTAACTGCATAACAACTTGAAAAAACAAAATAACAGCAACTCCAAAAATTACTCCCGAACCAAAAAATAATAACAATCCTTTGACGTTATTTACTGCTAAAAAATAGATAATACCGCTCGAACCGATAACAGCAGCAACTCCAGCTAAAACAGCAGCAATAATCTCACTCTCAGCATTAGTAATAGCGATCGCTACAGCACCAGTCGCAATCAAAGCAGCAACTCCTGCCATTTCACCAGCAAGAAAACTAGCAAAAGCAGCAGCAAGAGTAACAGCGATCGCTGCTCCAGCACAACGGACAATCAAAGTCCTAATTTTGCTCCTACTTTGCCCAATTATTGCACCTTGAAAATTAGCGCCTATTAGGATAGCATCCTGAAAATTGCAACCTCTTAAGTCAGAACCGCTAAAATTAGCCCCTGTCAAGTCTTGGCCTTGAAAATTGCGATGTTGTAGGTTTTGCTGAGAAAAATCTAAAGGTAATGGTTGATTCATGGTATTTTATTAGGAAGAAAAAATTAAATAGTAGAGTATGCAAAGATTTAGTCAGGACTTACGCAAAATACCAAATTATATACCATTTGTAGGGGCGAATGACATTCGCCCTCTACTAGATATGGTGGTTCTGTGTAAGTCCTGTTTAGTTATCAATAATTAATGTTAAACCAAAGTTGTATTTGCCAACCTTAAAAGTAATAAAATACTATAGTAATCCACGCTTATGTTGTAAAATTTTATCGTAGGGGTTTGGTCTCGAAACCCAAGCTAAAATGTGATTTAGAGACTTAAATCCTATCGTAGGGGTTTGGTCTCGAAACCCAAGCTAAAATGTGATTTAGAGACTTAAATCCTATCGTAGGGGTTTGGTCTCGAAACCCAAGCTAAAATGTGATTTAGAGACTTAAATCCTATCGTAGGGTTTTGGTCTCCAAACCCAAGCTAAAATGTGATTTAGAGACTTAAATTTTATCGTAGGGGTTTGGTCTCCAAACCCAAGCTAAAATGTGATTTAGAGACTTAAATACTACTGAAAATAAGTTAGTAACCAGATAATAAGTAATAAAAAAAATTATGTTTTTAGTAGGGCTTTATCCCTAATTTAATATCGGGCTAAAGCTCTACTAAAAACTTTTGTTAGATTGATTTTTTACATATTTTTTAATCACAGGTTCAAGAGTAAAAACACACCCTTCCTCACTCACATTTTTTTTGATTAAATTCCGTTTTCTTAAAGATTGTACTGCTGCTAAAAAATCGCCTTCAGATGAAAATTTTGGTGGTTTACTAGAAATATCCCCTCCTATTTCCTGATTAGCTAACCACTGCATAACTAATTTTTCCGACTCAGATAAACGCTGATAATGTTCGTGTAATATTGGTTCTAAATCTCCTAAAAATAGATGGGAATAAGATAAAAATTGAGCCACTTTACCATTGAATAAATCTTGGATAGTAGAAGCTATAATATTTAACCATAAAGGGTTGCCACTGTAAAGATTAATAAGTTCTAACCATCTATTTTCATCGGTTAAATTTTTCGCTTTTAATAATTCTTTTGCTGACTCTCCTAAACTTTGAAGTTGTAGAGTGTGGCAGTGACAGTTTTCTGTTTCTAAGTTAGCTATTTCTGTGGGTTTTTCCCAACTGAGGAGGAGTAAACAACTGTTGTGAGGAGAACGTGCTATTTCTTTGATGAGTTTGCCGTAATTTTTGTATTCTGGAATGTAAGTACCGACAAATTCTCCGGTGGTTAATGTTTCTTGGAAGTCGTCGAGAATAATTAGGCAACGATGGAAACGCAAGTAATCTAGAATTGATAAATTTTGTTGTGGTTGGGGTGGGGAGAAAAACTCAATTAAGTTAGTTTTGAGAGCGTTGAGGGTTGGGAATTTTCGATGACTTCGCCAGAGGATGCGGTGGAAGTTGTCTTTGATTTCTGCAACGAGTTGTCTGGTGAGGGTGGTTTTACCGATACCCGATAGTCCGGTTATGGTGACGAGGCGGTTATTTTCTGCGAGTATCCATTCTTTGAGGGTTGCGAGTTCGTTGGTGCGGTTGTCGAAGTTATGCGGTTCCGGTGCGTCCGTCAGATCGTGGCGTTTTTCTGGTTGAATGTTGTCGGAGTTGGTTGGGGTGGTTGGTGATCGTTTTTTTGGAGTTTTTTCTGCTTTAGGATAGGGGGAAATTTTGCTACAGATGTTAATGTCACCAAAAATTTGTGTATCAGAACCAAAATTGGAAATATGGGAAAATTCGATTCGTTCTAATTTAGCTTTAATATTTGATTTTTTTACCTCTTCCCCTAAAATATCTGATAGTTGTTGCCATAATTCCCACGCTGTTTTTCTGACATGATCTGGAGTGCAGTGGTAATCATCTGCAATGCTCTTATATGGTTGATTTTGCCATGCACCCTCCAAAATAGAGCGTTGTAGTGAGTCGAGATGCTTTCCTGTTGAGGCAAAAACAAGGTCATCCGTCCACTTTAAAGCTTCTTGAATCTCCATAGATTTCTAAAAGTTTGCTGAATTTAATTTATTTTTACCCCACATTATCACACATTTTCCCATTTTTAGCTCTAAAATCCCACTTTTTCCCATTTCTTCAGGGGGTAAAGCGTTTAGGACATTCCCCCCTAAATCCCATTTTTGTTAGGTTGGCAGACTAAAATTTAGGTAGGAAAATATTAATTATACGGCAAATATAATCTTAATAAAAAGGAGAATGCCAATGGTTAAAACATTAGGAACTCAAGAAAAGTGTTCCGAGAAGTTACCTTTTGCAATGATTTTTGCCGTAGAACTCGCTTTTACTAGCATTCCTAAAATAGAAATTTTGAGGAGTATAAACTGATGCCTAAGAATAATGTCTCAGCGGCGATTGGCATCATCATCCAAGCTCAACGTCTCAGCGATGGCTCCCGCCGTATCACGCACGTGACAGAGGTCACTGGTATGGAAGGCGAGGTCATCCAGATGCAGGACCTGTT
>NZ_JAAHHT010000114.1 GCF_010672085.1 Okeania sp. SIO3I5 | reverse complement strand
TTAATTTCAATAATTGTTTAATTAAGAATTCAAGCCTCAATTTTAATTCAAAATTCAAAATTCAAAGTTCAAAAATTTTGGTTTATTCCTTAATTTCAATAATTGTTTAATTAAGAATTCAAGCCTCGTTCGTACCTAACGAAAAAATCAAAAATATTTTCCTGATTTCAAACCTCTGACTTTCCTGCTCATGCTGCGCAAATAAGCAGAGGTTATAATTTTGAATGGCTTTGTTGTAATAGCCATAGAAAATCCGTTCCGCTTTTCGGTTGTCCCCGACATGAAAGGTGAACCTAGTGGCAGCTATATCACCCTCTTTCAGATTATTGATGTTTGATTCATTTATTGGCCAATAGTTAAAGCGCTCAAAGCCTTTACAGGTATGACTTTCAGCCTTTTTTTATCAATCTTTGATGTTTGATTCATTTATTGGCCAATAGTTAAAGCGCTCAAAGCCTTTACAGGTATGAGCTTCAGCCTTTTTTTAATACCGAAGATAATAGATTTATTTATTGGACAATAATAGCGAGCGCGACATGAAAAGCGTTTGCGCAGCATTCCGCAGGAAAGCGTAACGCACCGTAACATTTAGGATAGGCGGTGCGTTACATTTCATTAACGCACCCTACCAAACTTAATCCGTGTATCCGTGCCATAATCCGTGTGAGCCACACTCTCAAATCACGCTGGATAAATACGCAAACGTCGGTTAGGTTCCTCACCAAAACTAGCAGACTTCAACCGATAACGCACCCTACCAAACTTAATCCGTGTATCCGTGCCATAATCCGTGTGAGCCACACTCTCAAATCACGCTGGATAAATGCGCAAACGTCGGTTAGGTTCCTCACCAAAACTAGCAGACTTCAACCGATAATGCTCAACCAACTCATGCTGCATCTTACGCACCTTCGGAGAACGTGGCAAAAGCTCAACAGGTTGCCCCTTCGGAATCACAATTTGCTCCACCGCCAACCTTGTTTCCTCCAACGCCTCCATCTCATCCTCCGAAGCAGAAGCAGCAAACAAACTCAAATCAGCAAACTCAGGAGTAGCAGGATCATCCATATCCAACAACCGTCGCAACGCCTTAGCAATTTGAGGCAAACCACTATTCTTAATCACATGAATAGGCACCTGACGAGTCTTCGCCGCATGACGTAACTTAGACTGTTTCCGGGTGTGCGATCGCAAAGCCAAAACCACATCCGCACTATCAATATCCTTAGTCAAAACCACAGGCAAACCCAAAGTAGTAATCACCTGCTCCATTTGATGCCGTGGAATAGCATAAGGATAGATATGCAAAGGCAAATCCTCACCATTCGGACCTCTACTTTTATCCTCCCAACGTCCTGCTGTGCCATGAGAAAACATCCCATTCCCAGACAAAGACTCATCCAACAACTTTTCAAAAGACTTAGCCTCAGAAAACTCCAGAGGTTGACTAACTTGACTTGTATTCGGCAACGGCATCATGTAACCAGAATCCCGAAAACCACCACCCGCAGTCAACATCTCCCCCGACTGTTTCAGTAACCGCCCCGCATTACCATTAACACCCGCACCCAATCCAGGGGTACTGTTCAACTCTTGTGTAATCTTCACCTCACCAGTATCATCCATAGTCCTCACCTGTGGATTAGGTTTTTGCCCCCGCAGCAAAGCATCAACAGTATCAGCAACCTGCTCGTGAACCACCCAACGATGCCTTTCCAACATTTCCACAGCAATTTCAAAAGTTGGCGGTGCCTTACGTTCCAAAACAGTCTTTTGAGAACCCCGCCGTCGAGCCTCATCATCACCCAAAGTTACAGCTTGAATACCCCCGATCAGATCCGATAAAGTTGGATTTTTTACCAAATTTTCAATCTGATTTCCATGAGCAGTACCCACCAACTGCACCCCACGTTCGGCAATTGTTCTCGCTGCCAAAGCTTCCAATTCCGTACCAATCTCATCAATCACAATCACCTCCGGCGTATGATTTTCCACCGCCTCAATCATTACTCGATGCTGTTCTTCAGGAGTCGCAACCTGCATCCGACGGGCACGGCCAATAGCAGGGTGAGGCACATCTCCATCTCCAGCAATTTCATTAGAAGTATCAATAATTACGACCCGTTTTCCCAAATCATCAGCAAGCACCCGCGCAATTTCTCGTAGTGCCGTTGTTTTTCCTACACCGGGGCGACCAAGCATCAAAATTGACCTTCCCGTTTCCACCAACTCACGAATCATAGTAATTGTGCCAAATACTGCCCGCCCCACTCGGCAAGTCAAACCAATAACTTCTCCCGTGCGGTTGCGCATCGCACTAATTCGGTGTAGCGTCTGCTCAATACCTGCTCGATTATCACTGCTAAAATTGCCAACTCGTTCTAGAGAATAACTCAGGTCTTTTCTCGAAACAGGAATTTCGCCTAAATATTCTGCGTGGGATGGAAAACGAGCTTCTGGGAAACGACCCAGATCCATCACAATTTCAATCAGATGATTTCGCTCTTGATGCTGCTGTAGGGGCCGTCTGATTTCATCCGGCACAATTTCCAATAGTCTATGAAGGTCGTCTGTAATGTGCATTCTATAATTTAAAATTACTTTATCTACATGGGTGATAAAAGAAATCGATGAGAGGCAAGAACTGAAACCTTAAAGGAAGCGGTCAGCAAGCGGTCAGCAATCAGCAGTAGCGCGTCTAGCTTGAAAAAAACCTAACCCCCCAAAAATCCCCCCTTACCCCCCTTTGAAAGGGGGGATGAGGGAAGGGAGAGTTTCTCTCCTCTCCTTGTAGGAGAGGGGTTGGGGGAGAGGTTTTCGGTGGTTGCTCAAACTTATCCACAATTTTAGTCTAGACGTCCTAATAGAATCATTTTTTTAGATTTTCAAGGGCATTTTCACCCAAGTTAAAAAAGCCGATCGCTGTTTGCGAAGCATTCCGGTATAGAAATGCTAAAAGCTGATAGCTAGTTAATTCAAGCTCTTACTTATCTAAAATCTTTTAATTTGGGAAACCAGAGAATTAGCTAAACTGACAGCTTCCCAAAGAATTTCTGGTACAGTTTCTAACTTTGTGAGTTGAGAATTTTTACTCTGGTGTTGATTAAAATCTTTGACTTTGGCACCAGTTGTACCGCAGGCAAATTCAATTGCCTGTAATTGTAAGTTGTGCATTTTTTCTAATTTCTCCAAAATTGGTGACAACAAAACACGAGCATAGCTACCATAAGCTACACCAGCAACAAATTTATTCTCTGAAATGGGAGTATTTAAGTTATTGATAGAGTCTTTGTCTTGTTCGAGACTCTTATCTGCTAGCAAACCCGCAGTCATTAACTTGGCTACGGTAGAATTATTTGTACCGCCTGCTAGTTGTACATATCCTGGTAATCCGGCATCTAACACCTTTTGACTCAACTTAATCGTAGCTGCGGTAGCACCTGCCCCAATATCTCCACTCATCGGTTTACCATCAGTTTGCCAAATTAGAGCGCAGGGAAGAGGAGAGATAATTTCATACAGACTTTGTAAATACTCTATTAACCCTTTCCCATCCGGACAACTAATTGCAATTAATTTTAGTTGGCTTACCCAAGGTTTTATACTTTTCCAGAGTCGCTCAAAATCAGTTTCTCTTCCCACTTGAGTATGAATTTCTATCGCATCTACACCAGTCGGCAATACTAATGATGCAATAGAACTGGGAGTAGATACATAAGAGCGAGCCTGTATTAGTTTGTTAGGACATACAGACAAACACCTACCACAACCATAGCAAAGTTCATCTATTACTCCTGAATAGTTAGGTATCACACCATTTCTATTTTCAGAAAAAACTATAGCTTCTGCCGGACATATTTTCTCACAAGGTCGCCAACAGTCTGTGGGACAAATACTGGGGTCAAACTCAGCTTTCCGAAAATGAGGATCTTCTCCATCATTAATGCTGACCATTATCCATGGCCTTCCTTGGTAGCCAAATTTCCGATCTTTCCCCCAAGACTTAAGCTTAGATGCAACTTCCACAGCCTCTTTAGCAGCAGCGATCGCCGCCGGATCTGCAGCCACATCAATACAATCTGCACCAGCCAAGGTATAAGCTAATGTTAGATTTCTCACCGTTGGCAGGTGTTGAAAACTGGCCCCACAGATCAATTTAAACCAGTGGCCTTCTTTTAGGGAATTTAAAGGATAGTAGCGTTCTCTCACGCTGAATATAGTAGCCTTGAGCTTAAAAAATTCGAGGTAAAAAGGTAAAACACCCCAACAAAGGTATATTATAGTTGAAGTTTTATTTCTCAGCCTTTAATGCCTCATACTGTTTCACGGAAGTTAACAGTCAGTAGGAGTGATTCGCTAATCACCCATACAAAAGTCAAAAGTTAAGGTTTCTAGGCTCAAAACTTTGACAGCAAAGTAGTTTCAAGAAATTATTTAATCAGAACTTACGCAGAACCTCCATATCTAGTAGGGGCGAATGGCATTTGCACTCTACAAATAGCGTCTTGTCTAAGAAGTTGCGTAAGTCCTGTTAATATGTAAAGTTTGAAACTATTCGTGACATCTTGAAAGTGAAGGTAGTCCACAATTAAATATTTGTGGTACAGAGTGCCAAGTGGGATAGAGGGAATACAGCAAAAAGATTGAAAAATACTCCAACAAATCTGGTTATACTTTTTTCCTACACTTCCCACACTTCCCACACTTCCCACCCTCCCTACACTCCCTAGCTAGGCAGGTACCAAAGTATCTTGTAGTGGTGTCCACCTAAAGTAGCGATCGCCACCCATTTCCACTACCACCTTTACCCGTGGTTCCGACTTAGGTAGGACAGTTAAATACTCAATTTCTTGACTAGATAGAATCTGACCCTCTAGAATCCACAGAACTAAACCTTTAGCCTTGGGTGGTAAATTGTCCAATTTATGGCTCAACATTGGTGTTACATAGTAAACATAGCCAACGCAGGCATCATTACCCACAGTTTTCTTACCCAAGTGAGGAGGTCTAACTCCATGTACCCCCGTGAGATACATGGCCAAATCACCTAATCCTCTGGCAGTAATATTGTGACTTACATACCCAGAAGCTCTTAACCGACGTTGATAACGCCCTTCAAATCCACCTTCCAGAGGAACATAAACGGCCAAAGATCCAGACTTCTCTAAATCCCGAATCATTCCTCGACCAGTTGTAATCAGTGCCATGCTTAATCTTTTCCCTAATTCTTAGAGCCTAGCTAATTCTACTTGGTCTACATTATAGTTCGTGAAACCAAAAATGTTGATGTTTCTTGCAACTTAAAAAAAAATTCTTTCAATCTCTAGACAAGTTTTAGTAAATGCTATACAATGATTTATTGTCGCCGAAAAAAGGTTGATGTGGTCTGAAAAGCATTAACCACCTATTATAATCTCAAAAGTCAGGAAAAAATTAATCTTTATTGGACAATAGGTTGAATCTCGACAGTCTATAGATTAGAGAAACTCCATACTTATAAGATGAGATAGGAATTATTTGTTAGTGGCTGTTAACAAATAATTAAACGGATACTGAGTAGCAAGCTACTCAAGTCCTGGCAAATATACAGTCATAACTAGATCAATAAAAACTGAAAAGTAATAGTGTAGCAAGTAAGGAATTATCGCCTTCAACAGACGATAAAAATTTATATTGTTAATTATTAGCTCCAGAATTCATATAACGTTCAGGAGAAAAGTTTCAGTCAAAACCTAACTACTTCAACCTACTAGAAAAAATGCAGGTATAATTCTGACTGTATTTTTTTGTGGGTATAGTTACTGCTGTTCGGTATTCAAAAGCAATTGATAGATTTATGAGTAAATAAAAATTAAATCTAAATCTATTTAACTAGATCAGGACTTACGCACCAAGCGCCATATTTAGTAGGGGCGAATGGCATTCGCCCTATACAGATAGCGTACTGTGAATTTGCGTAAGTCCTGTAGATATCAGCTATCAGCAGTTTTGGGTTAAAATCCCTAATGATTTGTGAGAAAAAACTGTAAGGGTTTGGTCTCTAAATCTAAACAAAAAAGGGATTTGGAAAAACCCCTACGATAAAATTTTACAACTGAAATAGGATTGCTATAGTCTGTCTTAGACATATTAAATACAGACAATATTAGAACGAAATATTGGATATAAACTAATCTTTGTTTGATAAAATAAAGATGATTTATTGAAACTAATAAATATTCTTGTTGTAGTGCATAAAAAATAAAGGAGAGCGACAGTGACAGTTGGTATCCTTGGCACAAAACTAGGCATGACACAAGTATTTGAAGCTGAAACCGGAAAAGCAATTCCTGTAACAGTAGTTCAAGCAGGTCCATGTATAGTTACCCAGATCAAAACAGAACAAACAGATGGTTATACTGCAGTTCAAATTGGATATGGTGAAGCCAAAAATAAAACCCGTAAACTAAATACAAAAGAACCAAAAGAAGTTAATAAGTATTTAACTAACCCTCAACAAGGACACTTAGTTAAATCAGGTGGTACTCCTTTACGTCATCTACGAGAATACAGAGTAGATAATACAGGTAACTTTGAATTAGGTCAACAAATAAAAGTCGATCTATTTGAAGCAGGTCAACTCGTTGATGTTACAGGAAAAAGTATCGGAAAAGGCTTTGCTGGTTATCAAAAACGTCATAACTTTAGACGTGGACCAATGGCACACGGCTCCAAAAACCATCGCTTACCAGGTTCCACAGGTCCAGGAACAACTCCAGGACGTGTTTATCCAGGAAAGAAAATGGCAGGACATTTAGGAGATGTGCGAGTTACTACGAAAAAATTGAAAGTAGTAAGAATAGATGCCGAACGAAACCTATTACTAATTAAAGGAACTATTCCTGGTAAACCAGGCGCATTAGTTAGTGTTGCACCAGCAAAAATAGTAGGTAAAAAGTAAAATGAATAATTAATAATGAATAATGAATAATTAAAGAATTTTGGCATTACCTATTACTAATTAGTCGAAAATAAATTAATAATAAATAGTTAAAGAATTATTGCATTATTAATTGTTGATTGCATCAGACTTCATGCTGAAGTATTGCTTGAATTTTGATAGTTGAATGGTTACTGTCAAAGATGGAGAAAATTTTTGAGATAAAAAGATGGTTGATTGTGTTGTAAAAAACTGGGAAGGTGAAGAAGTTGGGCAAGCAACTCTCAACTTACGAGTAGCGAAGGAAGAAAGTGCAGCTCATGTTGTTCACAGATCCCTAAGACTACAAATGGCAAATAACCGCCAGGGAACAGCTAGCACCAAAACCAGATCGGAAGTAAGAGGTGGTGGACGTAAACCCTGGCGACAAAAAGGAACAGGTAGAGCAAGAGCAGGTTCGATCCGTTCTCCCCTATGGCGTGGTGGTGGTGTAATTTTTGGTCCTAAACCAAGAGACTATTCCCACAAAATGAACCGGAAGGAAAAACGTCTAGCACTTAGCACTGCTTTCCAAAGTCGCTCAGAAGACTTAACAGTTATAGAAGACTTTGGCGAACAATTTACCAAACCAAAAACTAAAGAATTGATGCAGGCGATCGCTCGTTGGGGAGTAGATACAGAAGCAAAAATTCTGTTAGTTTTGCCAGAGAAACAAGAAAACGTTTATTTGTCAGGTCGTAACGTTGCCAAGCTAAAAATTAGTCTAGCCAACAATTTGAATATTTACGATATTCTACAAGCAGATAAAATTATAGCGACTGCAACAGCAATTGCCAAAATTCAGGAGGTCTACGGGAATGAAACTTGATTCGCGAGACTTAGTAGATATCATTAAAAACCCAGTTGTTACAGAAAAAGCTACTAGGTTAATGGAGCTAAATCAATATACATTTGATGTAGATCCAAGGGCAACAAAGCCAATGATTAAAGAAGTAATTGAGCAAGTATTTGAGGTAAAAGTAATAGGAATTAACACCCTAAATTTACCAAGAAAAAAGCGTCGAGTTGGCAAATTTATAGGTTTCAAACCTCAATATAAAAGAGCTATTGTCACCCTAGAAGATGGGGAACCAATTCGGAAAGTTCTGTTCCCAGACCTCTAAAAAATATTAAGCACTCAGCGGTCAGCACTCAGCTATCAGCTATGAGTTATTAACTTATTATTAGATGTTTCCATACAAGAGGGAACAATGAAATTGGTCGTCAACTAACTTTTAGTCAGTTATTAGGGTTAAAAGCTGAAAGCTGAAAGCTAATAGCTGAAAGCTTACTATAAAATATCAAGTGGGATAAAGAATAAATTATTATGGGTATTCGTGCTTACCGACCCTATACTCCAAGTACCCGAGAACATAGTGTTTCAGACTTTGCTGAAGTCACTAAGTCGAAACCAGAAAAAACTCTGGTAAAATTCAAACATAGAAAAAAGGGTCGTAATAACCGTGGTGTGGTTACCTGTCGTCATCGAGGCGGAGGGGCTAAAAAACTATATCGTGTTATAGACTTCCATCGTAACAAACATAATGTTCCAGCGAAAGTCGCAGCAATAGAATACGACCCCAACCGGAACGCCAGAATAGCACTTCTACATTATCAAGATGGAGAAAAGCGCTATATCCTGCATCCTGTAGGATTAAAAGTTGGAACATTCATCACCTCTGGAGTCAACGCTCCACTAGAGATCGGTAATGCTTTACCTCTGAGTCAAATTCCTTTGGGTACAGACGTTCATAACATAGAACTCGTCCCTGGCAAAGGAGGACAAATGGCGCGTTCTGCTGGTGCTGTAGCTCAAGTAGTAGCAAAAGAAGGTGAGTATGTAACACTCAAACTCCCTTCTGGTGAACGACGTAAAGTCAGAGCAAGTTGCTACGCTACTCTAGGCCAAATCGGCAACATTGAGCATCGGAATATCAGCTTAGGTAAAGCAGGTCGTAATCGTTGGAAAGGCAAGAGACCAACTGTTAGAGGTAGTGTGATGAACCCAGTCGATCACCCACATGGTGGTGGTGAAGGTCGAGCGCCAGTTGGTAGAAGTGGACCTGTTACTCCTTGGGGTAAACCAGCATTAGGTATGAAAACCCGCAAGAAGAAAAAACAGAGTGATGCTTTAATTGTACAACGTCGGCGTAAGTCATCGAAACGAGGCAAAGGCGGTCGTCAAAGCTAAGAAGCGTTCAGCACTCATAAATTTAGTAGGATCATGTTTTAATTAGATATCTCCGATAATCAAAAATTAAATTAATTATCGCGCGGAAATCATCAATTATTTGCCCTACTCCCTACTTCCTACTCCCTATTCCCTCTTGAAATAAATTCAATTATGTCTCGTTCATTAAAAAAAGGACCATTCATTGCGGATACTCTGTTGAAGAAAGTAGAAGCTTTAAATGCTAAAAATCAAAAACAGGTAATTAAAACTTGGTCAAGAGCTTCAACTATTATCCCTGATATGGTGGGTCACACTATAGCAGTACACAACGGACGTCAGCACGTTCCTGTTTTTATCTCTGACCAGATGGTAGGTCATAAATTAGGTGAATTTGCACCAACTAGAACATATCGGGGTCACGGTTCAGATAGAAAGTCAAAAAGATAAATAACAGGACTTACGACTCAAACAAGAAATCGGGTTTATTGCCCTAATTATTGTTGTTCAAATCAACGCAAGTATTAATTTAACAAATGCGGTCAGCTTGATCGCTAATACCTGTGGATGAGTAACCGCCAACGGTAGGGACGTTGCATAAGGGCGTCCGTACAGCAAGAATTAAAAATCAGATTATCACGTTATGTGACGTTTATATCAGTTATGCCTGTAGATACCAGTACAGAAGTAAAAGCAATAGCGCGTTATATCCGAATGTCTCCGTTTAAAGTACGGCGGGTTCTCGATCAAATTCGTGGTATTTCTTACCGGGAAGCATTAATCATCCTGGAATTTATGCCATACCGAGCTTGTCTTCCAATTCGGAAAGTCTTACGTTCAGCAGCAGCAAATGCCGAGAATAATAAAGGGATAGACCCAGAAACCTTAGTTATTTCCCAAGCTTTTGCTGACCAAGGACCTTGTTTGCCACGTTATCGACCCCGCGCTCAAGGTCGTGCTTACAAAATTCGGAAACCAACTTGTCACATTACAGTGGCAGTTGCTTCTTTAGTTGATGATTAACTAATTATCAGAAATTCCCTTGATTAGATTAAAATACTATATTAAGAGTAATGGGACAAAAAATACATCCAACTGGTTTTAGACTAGGTATTACCCAAGAACATCGTTCTCGTTGGTACGCCGATCCTAAGAACTACCCAGACCTATTGGAAGAAGACCACAAAATTCGTCTATATGTGAAGAAAACTCTTGCTAACGCTGGAATTTCTCAAATCCGGATCGAGAGAAAAGCAGAGCAGATTGATTTAGAAGTTAACACAGCTAGACCAGGTGTAGTGGTTGGTAGAGGTGGTGCGGGTATTGATTCTTTGAGGGTGGGGTTACAAAAACTTTTGGGTAGCAACCGTCAAATCAGAATCAATGTTGTTGAAGTTACAAAGGTAGACACTGATGCGATGCTCATTGGTGAATACATCGCTCAACAACTAGAAAAAAGGGTATCTTTTCGCCGAGTTGTACGTCAAGCTATAACTAGAGCACAAAAAGCTGGTGTAGAAGGCATTAAGGTACAAGTCAGTGGCCGGGTTAACGGAGCAGAAATTGCTCGGACTGAGGTGACGAGAGAAGGTAGTGTACCTTTGCATACATTAAGAGCTGATATTGATTATGCTTATTGTACTGCGAAAACAATCTACGGTATCCTTGGTATTAAAATTTGGATTTTCAAAGGAGAAATAATTCCTGGTCAAGAAGAACTTGCTAGTGCTCAAGAAAGGCAACCAAAACGTAGACAACAAAAACGTCGTCAGCAATATGAAGACAGGTCTAACGAAGGATAAATTTTAGGGAATTTAGAATTTAGAATTCAGAATTTAGAATTCAATTGAATTTAGAATTCAGAATTTAGAGGTTGAGTTCTTACTGTGACTATTGAATTTAGAATTCAGAATTTAGAGGTTGAGTTTTTACTGTGACTATTGAATTTAGAATTCAGAATTCAGAGTTTGAGTTCTTACTGTGACTATTGAATTTAGAAGTTGAATTCTTAGTATGGCTATTTTTTTCTAAAGTTCAACTAACCTCCCTGATAACTGTTATATCAGAAAATACTAAGTCAAAAACAAAATAGTAGACTATGTTAAGTCCTAAAAGAACAAAATTCCGGAAACAGCAACGCGGACGGATGAGGGGTAATGCAAATAGTGGCAATAAGATTAACTTTGGTGAATATGCGCTCCAAGCATTAGAACCTTCTTGGATTACTTCCCGTCAAATAGAAGCTGCTCGTCGTGCTATGACTCGTTACATCCGTAGGGGTGGAAAAATTTGGATTCGTGTGTTTCCAGATAAACCAGTTACAATGCGAGCTGCAGAAACTCGTATGGGTTCTGGTAAAGGTGCCCCTGAATACTGGGTTGCAGTTGTCAAACCAGGTCGTATTATGTTTGAGTTGGGCGGAGTGGCAGAAGATATAGCTCGTGAAGCTATGCGCTTGGCATCATTTAAGTTGCCAATTAAGACAAGGTTTATTGTACGCGAGGAGGATTAATTTATGGCTTTGCCAAAAGTAGCAGAAGTTAGGGAATTGAGTGATGAAGAACTTGCTACTGAAATAGTTAAAGTTAAGCGAGAACTGTTTGATCTACGAATCCTCAAAGGTACAGGAAGAATGGAAAAAACACACCTGTTTAAGCATAACCGTCATAGATTAGCTCAGTTATTAACAGTAGAAAAAGAACGGGAATTAGCTAAAAAAGCAGAAGATTCTACTACTGTTGAAACAGAAGAAAACCCTGAGTAAAAATCATAGCGCTACGCGCTAGGGAATAGGGAATAGGGAATAGGGAATAGTAAACTTTCAAAAGGTGTCAGGATTTAGAAATGTCCTAATCTTTGCTTGGAGTGCTATAAAACTTAATATGTGTTGCAGTTATAAAATATTAGTCAAATATTTATTGTTAACACTCTATGAAAATTTTATCCTTTGGGTAAAAATCAAGAATACTTTTAACTTATAAAATAGTGAAGGAAAATTATGGCAGCAAAAGAAAGAGTGGGGGTAGTTGTCAGCAACAAAATGGACAAAACAATAGTGGTGGCGATCGAAAACCGCTCTGCTCACCCTAGGTATGGTAAAACAGTCGTTAAAACTAAAAAATATAAAGTTCACGACGAAGAAAATAAATGTAACGAAGGCGATCGCGTTCGGATTACAGAAACTCGCCCTCTGAGTAGAACTAAACGTTGGGAACTTGCAGAAATTATCAATTCAAAGGTTAGTTGATAATGAATAATTAATAATGAATAATTAATAATTATTTAGTTATCCATTGATAAAGCTATTAATAATTGAACAAGTTACAGCAATGCATGAGGATTAATCTCTATCTTTGTAACACAAGCATCTTGCTTGTTACAACCTGGAAGGTTGTGTTACTAAAATTACTAAATGAAATTTTGTACCTCACGCGCCTCCGAAATTGCTGTAATTACAACTAAATTTGGTTTAGCATAAACTATCTATCAGAAAAACCACCATGATTCAACAACAATCTTTACTAAATGTAGCTGATAATAGCGGTGCCCGAAAATTAATGTGCATTCGAGTAGTGGGTGGTGGAAATCGTCGGTACGCCCACATAGGTGATGTAATTATAGCTGTAGTTAAAGACGCATCTCCTAATATGGCCGTGAAAAAATCAGATGTAGTGAGAGCTGTTGTGGTTCGGACTAAAAAAGGTTTGCGCCGAGACAGTGGTATGAGCATTAGATTTGACGATAACGCAGCGGTGATCATCAACCAGGATGGAAACCCACGGGGTACTCGCGTTTTTGGCCCAGTTGCTCGTGAATTACGAGACAGAAATTTTACTAAAATTGTATCCCTAGCACCGGAGGTACTGTAATGTCTAGAAAGAAAAAACCCTTGATGAGCGCTAATGGAAAACCTATACGCTATAAGATGCACGTTAAGAAGGGTGACACAGTTCAAGTAATTGCAGGAAAAGATAAAGGTAAGGTAGGTGAAATTCTACAGATATTACCTAAGATTAGCAAAGTTGTAGTTAAAGATGTTAACATAAAAACAAAGCACGTTAAGCCTCAACAAGAGGGAGAGTCAGGTAAAATTGTCACCACTGAAGCTCCAATTCACAGCTCTAACGTCATGCTCTATTCTACTAAACAAAAAGTAGCTAGTCGTATTTGTTATACATTTACAGATGATGGACGGAAAGTACGAATGCTAAAAAAAACAGGAGAAATTTTAGATAAAATTGAGAAAAAATGAGTCAATAATCTTCGATATTTTTTAAGAAGTAAAGATTCAAAAAATATCTGTGTTTTCTCAAGAAATTATTCAATTAATAACCGAAAAAATGTCAGATACACTGAAGAAATATTATCACAAAACAATTGTTCCTAAACTGACAGAACAATTTAAGTATAAAAATATTCACCAAGTCCCAAAACTGGTAAAAGTAACAATTAATCGTGGTTTAGGGGAAGCATCTCAAAATGCTAAAGCTTTAGACTCATCCGTCAAGGAAATAGCTACAATTACAGGTCAAAAACCAGTAGTAACTAGGGCAAAAAAAGCGATCGCTGGATTTAAAATCCGTGAAGGAATGCCAGTAGGAGTAATGGTGACTCTACGTTCTGACAGAATGTATGAATTTCTAGAACGACTAATAAACTTAGCATTACCTAGAATTAGAGATTTCCGAGGCATAAATCCTAAAAGCTTTGACGGCCGAGGCAATTATAGTTTAGGCGTTAAAGAACAACTAATTTTTCCCGAGATAGAATATGACAAAATCGATCAAATTAGAGGAATGGATATCTCAATTATTACCACAGCTAAAACTGATGAAGAAGGCCGTGCCCTACTTAAAGAAATGGGAATGCCCTTCCGGAGTTAACTAAAGTAGTTAAAGAAAAGGGGAAAAAATGGCGGCTAACGACACAATATCAGATATGTTGACGCGAATTCGCAACTCCTGCATGGCGCAACATACAACAACAAAAGTTCCAGCAACAAAGATGACTCGCAGTATTGCCAAAGTCTTGAAAGAGGAAGGTTTTATTGGTGAGTTTGAACAGGAAGGGGAAGGTCTTAAGAAATTCCTAGTAATTTCTTTAAAATACAAAGGCAAAAATCGCCAACCTATCATTAAATATTTGAAGCGAGTTAGTAAACCTGGACTCCGAGTTTATAAAAATCGCAAAGAATTGCCACGAGTTTTAGGTGGAATAGGAATAGCTATTATTTCTACATCTAGTGGAATTATGACCGATCGAGAAGCTAGAAAAAGAGGTATCGGCGGTGAAGTTCTTTGTTACGTTTGGTAATGTAAAGGAGTCAGGAGTTGTAGGGGCGATTCGCGAATCGCCTGTACAGGAGACAGAATATAAATGAGGATTTTATCTCAAAATTATTCTTGATTTCTATATTCATTAAGCCAAACAAAAAAACAGCTAGCAACCTAAATATAAAAAAAGTTATGTCACGAATTGGTAAACTTCCAATCCCGATACCTAAAAAAGTAACCATTACCATTGAGGGTCAAAAAGTAACAGTAAAAGGCCCGAAAGGTGAACTTTCTAGGGTATTGCCACCTGAGATAGCAGTGGAACAACAAGAAGAGACTATTATTGTTAAACCACAAGAAGAGTCTCGCCGGGCACGTCAGCGATATGGTCTTTGTCGCACCCTCGTTGCCAATATGGTAGAAGGTGTATCTAAAGGATATGAAAAACGACTATCGATTCAAGGTGTAGGTTATCGTGCCCAAGTTCAAGGCAAGACTTTGATCTTAAATGTGGGTTACAGTAAACCAGTCGAAATGCCTGCTCCTGAAGGTATCCAGGTAGCGGTAGAAAATAATACCAACGTAATTGTTAATGGTATTAGTAAAGAACTGGTGGGAAATACTGCAGCTAGAATTCGTGCTGTCCGTCCACCAGAAGTATATAAAGGAAAAGGCATTCGTTATGCCGGAGAAATGATTAAGCTCAAAGCGGGTAAATCAGGTAAAAAATAAACAATGAAGTACACTCGTCAAGACTCAATTAGAAAGCGACATCGCCGAGTCAGAAAAAAGGTGTTTGGGACTCCAGAACGTCCTAGACTATCAGTATTTCGCTCGAATATGCATATTTATGCACAAATAATTGATGATACTAAACAGCATACCTTGGTTGCAGCCTCGACTGTAGAAGCAGAAGTTAAGTCAAGCATTAAATCTGGTGGTAACTGTGATGCTTCTATAGAAATAGGTAAATTAATTGCCAAGCGATCGCTAGAAAAAGGAATAGAAAAAGTAGTTTTTGACCGTGGTGGCAACCTTTATCATGGTCGAGTCAAAGCCTTAGCTGAAGCAGCTCGTGAAGCTGGGTTAGACTTCTAATATTATGAATGTAGGAGTCAGGAGTCAGGAGTCAGGAGTCAGGAGGGAGAAAGAAGTTATTAGGAGAATAAATTTTTGCGGTCGCGCACCTCGGAACTGAGTTCTATCGCTAATCTAGCATTAGCATTATTAGACATCTCCAACAATAAAAAATAATATCAATTATTGTACTCATATTCATAAATTATTTTCCCCTATCCCCTACTCCCTACTTTCTCTTTTCTGTATTACAAAAAAAAATAATGAAGTTGACAAAAGGTAATAACTATGGCAGAACAGCAGCAACAACAACAACAACGTCGGAAAAAAAATCCCCGCACTAGAGAAAAAGAAGCTGAATGGCAAGAAAGAGTTGTTCAAATTCGCCGAGTCACCAAAGTTGTAAAAGGTGGTAAGAACCTGAGTTTCCGAGCTATTGTCATAGTAGGCAACGAAAAGGGCCAAGTAGGTGTTGGAGTGGGTAAGGCAGCAGATGTTATCGGTGCTGTACGGAAAGGAGTTGCTGATGGGAAAAAACATATCATAGAAGTCCCACTGACTAAATCTAACTCTATTCCTCACCCTGTCAATGGTATTGGTGGTGGAGCTAAAGTAATGATGCGACCTGCAGCACCAGGTACAGGAGTTATTGCCGGAGGAGCTGTCAGAACAGTTCTAGAACTTGCAGGCGTTCAGAATATACTAGCTAAACAATTAGGATCTAATAATCCATTAAATAATGCTAGAGCTGCTGTTAACGCTTTGGATTCTTTGAGAACATTAGCAGATGTAGCTCAAGAGCGAGATGTACCTATAGAAAATTTATATGTTTAGTTTCAAACTAGACTAATGGTCAATAATTAATAATTAACAACTAATAATTAATTATTACCTCTTCTTAAAAAGAAGAGGATTACTGGAAAGGATTTTTTTCAAGTTGAAAGAAGAGGCTTTAAACCTTGATTTTCCGGTAAAAAAAAAGTCATAAGTCAGTTGAACTGGTAATGCCGACTGCTATAATAGCTAAGTTTTCATGCAGTAAATTAACAGCTAAAAAGATTAATAAATATGCGATTAAAAGATGCAATTCCAAAAAAAGGTTCCCAACAGCGCGGTCGTAGAGTAGGTCGGGGAATCTCCGCAGGCCAAGGTGCAAGCTGCGGTAAAGGAATGCGCGGTCAAAAATCTCGCTCTGGTAGCAGTACCAGACCTGGTTTTGAAGGTGGCCAAAATCCTCTCTATCGTCGCTTGCCAAAATTAAAAAGTTTTCCGATGGTAAATCGGAAACAATACACAATTATAAATGTGAGTAAGTTGTCATCATTGCCGGCAAATACACAAGTAACTCTTACTTCCCTAATGGAACTGGGAATTATTACTACTAACGACGGTCCACTTAAAATCTTGGGAGATGGAGAGTTGAACGTCGCACTTAAGGTTTGTGCAGCAGCTTTTACAGCTTCAGCTCGGAGCAAAATAGAAGCGGCGGGTGGCAGTTGTGAACAAATTGGCACTGCTAAAACTACTATCTCTAATGAAGACTCAACAGAGGGGCAAGATAACTAATAGATCAGAAAGCAAAGAATTATACCAAACTTTGCTAAAATCAAAAATATAATCAAATCCTCAATAAATATGGACATTAGTAGAGACAAGGCACCAACTGCTCAAGAGACATTCTTGCAGATGGCCCAAGCAGCCGGATTACGAGGACGAATTCTAGTAACAATAGGTTTACTTCTGCTGGTGCGCTTAGGTGTTTATTTACCAGTACCAGGAATAAATAGAACAGCTTTTCAAGCTAGAATTGGAGATCAGGCTTTGACTGGATTCCTCGACCTTTTTTCTGGTGGTGGTTTTTCAGCATTAGGTATCTTTGCATTAGGAATCATACCCTATATTAACGCATCAATCATTATTCAATTGATGACCGCAGCCCTACCAACTTTAGAAAACTTGCAGAAAAATGAAGGGGAGGCAGGACGTCGCAAGATTTCTCAGATTACTCGCTATGTGGCATTGGGTTGGTCGGTTTTACAAAGCTTTGGTTTATCAATATATCTTAATAGCTCATCTGTAAATATTAATGGGGAACTGGTAACGGTAGCAACTAATCCAGGGCCTCTATTTATTGCCAAAACCATTTTGGCAATTACAGCAGGTTCAATGTTTGTGATGTGGATATCAGAATTAATCACAGAAAGAGGTATTGGAAATGGGGCATCCTTACTGATTTTTGTGAACATTGTTGCTGTACTGCCTCAGTCATTAGGCGATACTATTAAGTTGTTTGAAGGAGGAGACCGAGCGATCGTTGGCCGGGCAATTGTTTTGCTGCTGGTATTCTTGGTGATGATTGTGGGTATTGTATTTGTACAAGAGGGAAGTCGCAGGATACCTATACTTTCAGCTCGTCGTCAAGTAGGTAGAAAATTGTATAGGGAAACAAAAAGTTATCTACCTTTACGATTGAACCAAGGTGGGGTAATGCCAATTATTTTTGCTTCAGCAGTTTTGATATTACCTGTATCTTTAGCTCAGTTTGCCAACAATCAGATCATATCTCAGATTGCTACTGCTATTAGTCCTAGTGGTCCTACACCCTGGTTATATGCTTTATTTTATTTCGTTTTGATCTTGTTCTTCAGTTACTTCTACGCTTCCCTAATTATGAATCCAGTAGATATGTCCCAAAACCTGAAGAAAATGGGGGCAAGTATTCCAGGTATTCGTCCAGGTAAAACTACCAGTGACTATATAGAGAAAGTTTTGAATAGGTTGACTTTCCTGGGAGCTATTTTCCTGGGTTTAGTAGCAATAGTTCCTACCGCAGTAGAAAGTGCCACTCGTGTACCTACATTTAGAGGATTAGGAGCTACTTCTCTATTAATTCTAGTAGGTGTAGCAATAGATACAGCCAAACAAATTCAAACTTATGTTATCTCCCAAAGATACGAAGGAATGGTGAAGCAATAGTGGTCAAATTGGTATTTTTGGGTCCACCAGGAGCAGGGAAAGGAACACAAGCTCAAATAATAGCAGAGTCTTACCAAGTTCCTCACATTTCTACGGGTGATATTTTGCGCACTAATGTAGCAGAAAAATCTCCTTTAGGTATTCAAGCTAAAGAATATATGGATCAAGGAGATTTAGTCCCCGACGAACTTATCCTTGATATGGTTCAAAAAAGACTGGAAAATCCTGATGCTCAGAATGGTTGGATTCTAGATGGCTTTCCCCGAACTGTAACTCAGGCAGAGGAGTTTGTCAAAAAACTTTTGTCTACAGGTACAAATGAAAATGATACTGAAGGAGAAGAAGCTAAAATTAGCAATTCTTTTAACGTCATTAATTTACAAGTGCCGGATGATATTTTAGTAGCTCGTTTGTTATCAAGGGGACGTCAAGATGATAACGAAGAAACTATTAAAAATCGTTTACAAGTTTATTATCAACAAACACAACCTTTGATAGAGTTTTATCAAGGACGTCAACAGTTAATTAGCATAGATGGAAATCATTCTGTTGATGTTGTGACTAATTCTCTCAAACAAGCAGTTGAGAAATCAATCTGAAGTAACTTGGCAGGTTTGAGATTGCTAAAAATTGGCTAAACAAGATCTAATAGAAATAGAGGGAACAGTGACGGAATGCCTACCTAATCGTCTGTTCAGGGTAGACTTGGATAATGGTTCTAATATATTAGCCCATTTTTCCAGTAAAATCCGCCGTAACGTCAAAATTCGACCAGGCGATCGAGTCAAAGTAGAGTTAACAATCTACGATTTGACAAAAGGGAGAATCGCTTATCGACTCCGAAAAAAGTAGAAAATATCAAACCTACTTAAATTTTTGTCAAATTTCCCCACGGATAATTACACTCACCTACTTAAATATTTGTAGAAATATTATCCCTCATGCTAAATAACCTCTAAAAATCAAAAAATTTTGATAAGATATGTTAAGGGAATTACCTGAAATATACAGTCTGTTCCCAAACTAAATTGCTTACTTGCAGGATTGAGGTTATTAAAAGTTGTCTAAACAAGATCTCATAGAAATGGAGGGAACAGTGACGGAATCCCTTCCTAATGCCATGTTCAGGGTAGATTTGGATAATGGGTTTAATGTACTAGCTCATATTTCCGGTAAAATCCGTCGCAACTACATCAAAATTCTACCAGGCGATCGAGTCAAGGTAGAGTTAACGCCCTACGATTTGACAAAAGGCCGAATTACCTATCGACTTCGGAAAAAGTAGGAATTGTCAAATCTACTCAATATTTTGTCAGATTCGTAGAGCTTTAATATAGTTGCTAAAAACATATTAAATGATATAATATTAAATTTGTAGTGTTGCCAAAAAAGGCATGAAAGTAAGAGCATCCGTCAAAAAAATTTGTGAAAAGTGTCGCGTGATTCGTCGTCGAGGACGAGTAATGGTGATATGTGTTAACCCCAAACATAAACAACGTCAAGGTTAAACATACTTAGACACAGACATTAGAGTATATTAGTGCATACTCATCAAGCTGATGTAAATTTTATCTAAAGCTCACGGAGAAAAGTAAAAGTGGCACGAATTGCTGGGGTAGACCTCCCACGCGATAAGCGTATAGAAATTGGTCTGACATACATCTATGGAATCGGACTATCTCGGTCCCAGGACATTTTAGCTGAAACAGGTGTAAATCCTGATACCCGTGTCAAGGATTTAAGTGACGCCGATGTAGCAGCACTTCGTTCTGAAGTCCAAGAGAATTATGAAGTTGAAGGAGACCTCAGAAGATTGGAAGCCATGAGCATCAAGCGATTGATGGATATTGGTACTTATCGAGGTCGCCGACACAGGATGGGTTTACCAGTTAGAGGACAACGAACTCGCACTAATGCAAGAACTCGTAGAGGTGTACGTCGAACTGTAGCTGGTAAGAAAAAAGCTAGTGCTAAGAAGTAGAAGCTTGCTTGTATGTATATTTTGGGAAGCTATTGATATAGCAGGGAACAGGGAACAGGGAACAGGGAACAGGCATGAAAAACATTTCCTAGTCTGAGATTCATCATCAGTTGATGTCCTAACCAATTCTTTCTTAGCTATACCACCAAGATTATTAATAATATTTTAATTAAACAAACTTTGAGTCAAATTGATTTGTAGTTTGAGTAATGAGTATTATTTAATAATATTGTCTACCTATTTCTCAATTTTATATTGTATATAGCTAACTTAAAGTACAAAAAATCATACTGTTAATTCAAGCCAACTAGCTGATATTGTGAATAATTGACATTTAATTATAGCGTTATAACTGAGTCAGATTGACAACAGGTTAATTAAATGAAATTGCTAAGAATGAAAAGTCAATTATTCTTGTCTGGTGATAGCTATTATCCAGGATATATATATAAATATATTCGTGGTTAATTTTATAGACTTAGGTAAGAAAAATTTCCAAGGAGGTAAAACTGGAAGATTAGCTATTTTGACTTTTGTAGGAATTTTAGACTCATAGCTCATAGTTTGATATTGAGTGTAAAAAAATTTTACCTAAAAACAAAAATCATCAAATCAACAAGTTGACTATATATGTTAAAGGTTGTTGCTAGTATTTAAGACTATTATAATATTCAAAATTTAATAGCCAAGCAAGCAAAGTAAATAGCTAACAGATTCTGTAATCTAAAACCAATAAAATTATTTCTACTCAGTAAGGATTTAATAACTATAGTTATTAGAATACTCCAAAAAATTCTTATGAAATTAGAAGTTAGTCTACTTGTTGTAAAAAAAGTACATTATTAACCTGATATCCCACTCATAGAGATAGATATGGCACGACAACCAGGCAAAAAAACAGGTCCAAAAAAACAAAAAAAGAATGTGCCCAATGGGGTAGCTTACATCCAGTCTACCTTTAATAATACAATTGTAACTATTGCTGACCTAAATGGTGAAGTAATTTCTTGGGCCTCCGCAGGTTCGAGTGGTTTTAAAGGGGCTAAAAAAGGCACTCCCTTTGCAGCACAGACAGCAGCAGAAAGCGCAGCACGTCGAGCTAACGATCAAGGAATGCGCCAGGTGCAGGTAATGGTAAGTGGCCCTGGAGCAGGAAGAGAAACCGCAATTAGGGCTTTACAGGGAGCGGGTTTAGAAATAACTTTAATTAGAGATATTACCCCAATTCCTCATAATGGTTGCCGTCCACCAAAACGGCGTAGAGTCTAATCACAATTATTAACTCTAGGTTCAATGGAAAAGGGAGGTTACTCCGTGGCGCAATTTCATTACGAGTGTGTAGAGTCGAGAACTGACAAAGATAGAAGTCAGTACGGAAAATTTATTATAGAACCACTAGCTCGTGGTCAAGGTACAACAGTAGGAAATGCACTGAGGCGAGTTCTGCTATCTAACTTAGAAGGAACATCCGTTACATCAGTCAGGATAGCTGGAGTTAATCACGAATTTGCCACAATTAAGGGGGTAAGAGAAGATGTTCTAGAAATTCTGCTGAATATGAAAGAGGTTGTTCTCAAAAGTCATTCTCATCAACCACAAATTGGTAGATTGCGGGTAGAAGGACCAGCAACAGTAACTGCCGATCGCTTTGACGTTCCTTCAGAAGTTGAAGTAATAGATCGCAGTCAATATATCGCTACTCTATCGCCAGGATCGGTTCTGGAGATGGAATTTAGAATTGAAAAGGGAACTGGTTATAAAGCAGTAGATCGTAGTCGTGATGATATAACGGCTTTGGATTTTCTGCAAATAGATGCTATTTTTATGCCAGTTCGTAAAGTTAACTATACGATTGAGGATGCGAATATAGGCGGTTCTGTCGAACAAGACCGACTAATTATGGAGGTTTGGACTAATGGCAGTTATAGCCCTCAAGATGCCTTGAGTAATGCTGCTGGTATCTTAATGAGTTTGTTTGAACCTCTGAAAGATATTACCAATATGGCAGATATTCCATCAGGAGAACCGACAGATCCAACAAGTCAGATTCCAATAGAGGAATTACAATTATCGGTTCGCGCTTATAACTGTCTAAAAAGGGCTCAAATCAATTCAGTTGCAGACTTGTTAGATTACAGTCAAGAAGATTTGTTAGAAATCAAAAACTTTGGTCAAAAATCTGCAGAAGAAGTTATAGAAGCTTTACAAAAGCGTTTGGGAATAACTTTACCCCAAGAAAAAGTAGTTAAGGCTACTTAGAGAGAAAGAAACGTCAATAATCGGAAATGCTATTACCTTTAGTCAAAGTAGGCTAGAAACTAATTATAGACATTTCCTAAATATTTCTTGAATTTATTTAATTCAAATTTTTGCAATAAGTATTCAAAGTAGTCATGCGTCATAGTTGTCGTGTTCCCAAGTTAGGTAGGCCAACAGACCAGCGTCGCGCTCTACTGCGCTCTCTGGCAACTCAATTAATTCGTCATGGTCGAATTACTACCACAAAAACCCGTGCTAAAGCTGTACAGTCAGAAGTTGAAAGAATGATTACTTTGGCCAAGGATGGTTCCTTAGCAGCTCGCCGTCGCGCTATGGGTTATCTCTATGATAAACAGCTAGTTCACGCTTTATTTGATGGGGCAGAAGAAAGATATGGTTCTCGCAATGGAGGTTATACCCGTGTTTTGAGGACTATTCGCCGTCGTGGAGATAATGCAGAAATGGCAATTATTGAACTGGTTTGAGATTTATGGTAACAGGCAGTGGGAATCTAGAAAAGGTTAATTTTACCATTTAAAAAGCGGTTAGCAATCAGCAGTCAGCAAGATTACTTTCTAAACTTTAGAAAGGAATTTAACCCCAGTGATAAAAGCTGATAGCTGAATGCTAAAAGCTGATAGCTAGTGATGCTTTAGAAATTGGCAATTCTCCCATGGCTAATAACCAAACTTTAGTTCAGCGTGTTGCCCTTGTGATTCAATACCAAGGTACTCATTTTCATGGGTGGCAAAGACAGCCAAATCAACGAACTGTCCAAGAGGAGATTGAGAATACTATTGCTTCTGTAATTAACAAACCTGTGACTTTACATGGGGCGGGTAGAACAGATGCGGGAGTTCATGCAGCAGCTCAAGTGGCTCATTTTGATGTTTCAGGCCCTATCCCTGCTCATAAGTGGGCTACTATTCTCAATTCACGACTGGCTAATGATATTTTGATTAGAGGTTCGGCTAGAGTAGATTCTACTTGGCACTCCCGGTTTACGGCTGTTTGGCGACGTTATCGTTATACTATTTATACAGATAAACGACCAAATTTGTTTGTGATGCCTTTTGTTTGGCATTACTATCAAGCTTCTTTAGACTCACAATTGATTCAAGCAGCTTTGAATCCTTTAATTGGCCGTCATCATTTGGCTGCTTTTCAAAGAGCTGGCTCTTCTCGTCCCCATTCTTGGGTAGATGTACAAGAAGTAATGTGTGAAAGGGAGGGTCCATTTATCCATATAGAGGTTCAAGCAAGTGGATTTTTGTATGGGATGATGCGTTTATTGGTGGGGTTGCTGATTCAAGTGGGTCAAAAAGAGCGATCGCTCTCCAGTTTTACAGATATTTGGGTTAATCAAAGAAGGGAGGTTGTGAAGCACTCAGCTCCAGCTAGTGGTCTTTGTTTATTGCGGGTTGGTTATCCAGAGTTTCCTTTTCCTCAAGAAGTTTGGTACGATAGTATGCCTAAATTTATCTTTGGTTAATTTGAAAAGAGGGAGTAGGGAATAGGGGGGAAAGATATTAATGTGTTGAGTTGTTGTTCAAATTACGCAACCCTCATATCATAACCTGGTTTCTGTATAAGTCGTGAATGCTAAAAACTGATAGCTAGTGAATAGGTAATTTATCAATTGTAGCGCTATAGCAATCCGCGCTTATGTTGTAAGATTTTATCGTAGGGGTTTGGTCTCCAAATCCCTTGGTTCTTGGGTTTGGAGACCAAACCCCTACAGTTTTTTCTCACAAATGATTTCTTATGGCTATATTTGTCAAATATTAAGTAAATAGAAATATAAACAATTCAAAAACAATAACTAACAAAGAAAATGACAAATAAAACTTACTTGCCACCACAGGATGTTGATGGCAAAAAATGGTATGTTATTGATGCTGAAGGTCAGCGTTTAGGGAGATTGGCTACTGCTATTGCTATGATTATTAGGGGTAAAAATAAGCCTACTTATACTCCACATCTGGATACAGGAGACTTTGTAATTGTAGTTAATGCTGAAAAAGTAACTGTAACTGGTAATAAAAGTAGTCAGAAACTTTATCGTCGCCACTCTGGAAGACCAGGTGGTATGAAAACAGAAGTTTTTTCTAAATTACAAGCTCGTTTACCTCAAAGAATTATTGAGGAGGCAGTTTTTGGAATGCTTCCTAAAAATTCTCTAGGCAGAAAACTTCACAACAAATTAAAGGTTTATCCAGGGCCTGACCACCCTCACGAAGCTCAAAAACCTGAAACATTAACTATTAAAACTATTCCAGGAGGATAAAAATAACTAAATCTATAGTCAGGTAAGGATTTTATAAGTTTCGGCAACGATTGACAACCAAAATCGTAAGCTCTGGTGGGACAGTAGTGGTAGCTAACCAGTGGTTTCCATCATCGAAAACTTGTCATAATTGCGGTCCTATTTCAATACGAATTAAAGTTAAGAGACCGTACTATAGTATGCCCTCATTGTGGAATAAAGAATAGACCGAGACCAGAATACGGCACTGGTGTTATCTCATTATGGGAAAGTTAATCAAAAAAATAGGGAAGGCTGTGCCCGAATTTACGCTTGTGAACTGGAAGAGGTCGGCCTCCCAGGTTGAAGCAAGAAACAAACATCTTTGACTGGCAAAACCCAGGTTTTACTACCCTGAGTGCCAGAATTGTATAGGTATTGTATAGCAGGAGAAAAATAATGCAAGCAACAGAAAGTGGCCGTGCTATGTACTGGGGTACTGGTCGTCGTAAGTCTTCGGTAGCATCAGTACGTTTAGTTCCGGGTACGGGTAAATTGATTATTAATGGTAAAGAAGGAGAATTGTACCTACAGTATAATCATAATTATTTATCATCTGCTAAAGCTCCACTAGAAACGTTAGGTTTGGAAAATGAATATGACATTCTAGTTAAAGCGACAGGAGGCGGGTTAACGGGACAAGCTGAGTCAATTAGATTGGGTGTGGCTAGGGCCTTGTGCCAGTTAGATCCAGAAAATCGTAAACCTCTGAAGATAGAAGGATATTTGACTCGCGATCCCCGTGCTAAAGAACGGAAAAAGTATGGTCTACGGAAGGCTCGTAAAGCATCTCAATACTCCAAACGGTGATATATTCTTTAATGGATAATGGATAATGGATAATGGATAATGGATAATGAATTAGTCTGCTAAACTTAAGTATCTACAAAAAGTTGATTTTTTAGATATAAACAAGGGTGAAAGTTTTTCGTACAAGAATTTTCTACTCTAAATAATTATCCATTATAAATTATCAATTATCTATATAGGGATTAGGAGTAATTCCCCATACGGATAACACCTATCCTACGTGACTTAAGTAATGAATATTTGTCTATAAACTTACAAGCTCTGTTGATTAATTAAATTTTTTGTAGAATTAAGTTACAACAATTAAGAGTCAAGAAAACATTTGTAATTCAAAGAGTAAAGAAAATGCCTAAAACTGGTATTCATCCTGAATGGTATCCAGAAGCCAAAGTTTATTGTAACGGTGAAGTTGTAATGACAGTTGGTTCTACACAACCGGAAATTCATGTTGATGTTTGGTCGGGAAATCATCCCTATTTTACAGGTACTCAGAAAATTATTGATACTGAAGGAAGGGTTGAAAGATTTATGCGTAAATATAGTAAACAAGAGGGTGGTGGCTCTAAATCTACTAAATCATCTAAAGCATCTAGTAAATCTAAATCGAAAAAAAGTAAAGGTAAAAAATAGCTAGAATGTCAATTGTCCTTAATTAGTTGTCTGTCAAATAGTAAGTATTCATCCATAAGCTATTAGCTATCACTTAAAGAGTTCACAAGTAATAAGTATTAAGTAATAAGTAATAAGTAAGTAATACCTCTGCCTGAAGTCAGAGGATTCAAAAAATTCATCATTTTTTGAATTTTTCTTTATGAATAAAGAGGCTTTAAACCAACATCAACGGGCTTGATTTTACTTATGACTCATTACTCCTTACTCATGACTCATTACTCCTTACTTAAGCCCTTCGGGCTTCTGGTAAAAGCAACCCTTGAAATTGAGGGATAATTAAAAGTTACGACTTTAGTACCCTCCTTTAACCTGAGAAGAAATTATTGATTATTTGCACTCTAGCTGAATGTTTAGGTCAAATATTACAGGCAACAATTAACATGAAAATATCCAATAAAATCCCCTACAAATAAAACACTAATATTAGACAAAGGACAACTGACAATGGCTGAAACATATTTACTGGACAAATTAAAATCTGTAGAGCAAACCTATAATGAATTGACTCTGCGTTTGGCCGATCCAGATATTGCTAAAGACCCCAGCGAGTTCCAAAAAGTAGCTAAAGCACGCTCTTCCCTAGAAGAAGTGGTAAATCATTATGTAGATTGGAAAAATGCTCAGGAAGAATTAGCAGGTGCTAAGGAAATATTGAAAGAAGCTGGTGGCGACTTAGAGATGCAAGAGATGGCTAAGTTGGAAGTGGACGAGTTGGAAGTTAAGTTAGAATCTCTGGAAACTCAAATGAAAATTGCTCTACTTCCACGAGACCCCAACGATGATAAGAATATTATGTTGGAGATTAGAGCTGGTACTGGAGGAGATGAGGCCAGTATTTGGGCAGGGGATCTGGTGAGAATGTATTCCCGCTACTCAGAGACACAAAACTGGAAGGTGAGTTTGCTGAGTGAGTCTTTAGCAGATATGGGTGGTTTTAAAGAGGCAATTTTAGAAATTAAAGGGGAGCAGGTTTACAGTAAGCTGAAGTTTGAAGCAGGAGTTCATCGGGTTCAAAGGGTGCCAGTGACAGAAGCGGGTGGGAGAGTACATACTTCAACAGCAACAGTGGCCATTATGCCAGAGGTGGACGATGTGGAAGTTGAAATAGATCAGAAAGATATTGAATTGTCAACTGCTCGTTCTGGTGGAGCTGGTGGACAAAATGTGAACAAGGTTGAAACTGCTGTAGACTTGTTTCATAAGCCTACTGGAATTAGGATTTTTTGTACCCAGGAACGGAGTCAGCTACAGAACAGAGAGCGGGCAATGCAGATTTTGCGAGCTAAACTTTATGAGATTAAGTTGCAGGAGCAACAAGCAGAAGTGAGTTCTATGAGGCGATCGCAAGTAGGTACTGGTTCTCGTTCTGAAAAAATTCGTACTTATAATTATAAGGACAATCGGGCGACGGATCATCGTTTGAATCAGAACTTTTCTCTCGCACCACTTCTAGAGGGAGATATAGAAAATGTGGTTCAAGCTTGCATTACTCAAGACCAACAGGAGCGTTTACAGGAGTTGGCCGCATCTAGTTCTACTCCTATGTCAGTGTAGTTGACATTAACTTGAATTTGTGATAAAGAGAATCATTCATCTAGATTAATGGCGATGGGAAAGCGAGAACTATGTCCTCGCTTTTTTTATCTCAACGTTGGTTGAAGACCCGCGCTCTCCCGTTGGCGGAGCCTAGTGGCAGCTATTAGAGGAGCTAGGGCATGAAAACCAATCAATTTTGTGGTTTCACCATAATATGTTAGGATGTAAACGTTGACATACTCCCGACGTTGCCCTTCTATTCCCCCCTTTCAAAGGGGGGTTAGGGGGGATGGACAACGCGGGATTCTTCAGTCTGGGAAACCCTGACCGCTGCGCATGACAGAGGTGATGTCCTCCC
>NZ_JAAHHT010000113.1 GCF_010672085.1 Okeania sp. SIO3I5 | reverse complement strand
CAGAGCGCTGGCATTCATGTCCTGAATGTGGACAAGAACTAGATAGGGACTATAACTCGGCACTTCTGATACAGAAAATTGGATTGTTATCAACACAGGAGGAGGACATCACTTCTGTTAAAACTGCGGTCAGGGTCTCCCAGACTGAAGAATCCCGCGCTCTCCATCCCCCCTAACCCCCCTTTGGAAGGGGGGAGGGGAGCGTCGGGAGTATGTCAATCCCAATAGTTCAGCCGGAGGTACTGATAACTGATAACTGAAATGACCCAATCTTGGGATTTAGTCACCACCTTTGAAAAACCTAGCCAATCCTAGACATTTTAGGAATTGTCTCTCAAAGGTTGCAGATTAAGTCAAAACTTACTACGTTGGCTAAGTCAAGACCAGCATAAGTTGCTGGTCGCTCTAAATTAAGGACAGCGTTTAATAGCGCCAATCGGAAGTAGGTTTTGTACCGAAGCGTGTTTAGGGCATCAATAAGCCTGGCCAACATAATCGAGGAACACTTGACTGAAAAGGACTAGACACCACAATGTCTAACACTAATTACGTTTTTGTCGTAGATACAAACAAAAAACCATTACAACCTTGCAAGCTTGCCTGTTGCTCGTAGGTTGCTCAATTCGGGTCTAGCTGCTGTCTGGCGACGCTTTCCATTTACTTTGATTCTAGAAAAAGCTGTTGAACCTGTAGAAAAATCTTTAATTCTTAAGATTGACCCAGGCTCAAAATTTACTGGAATAGCTTTATTAGATGGCTTTCAGGTGATATGGATGTTGGAAATTCAACACCGAGGTTCATTAATTTCTGAAAAACTGCAAAAGCGTTCTCAAAGAAGGAGAGCTAGAAGGACAAAAAATCTCAGATACCGTAAACCAGGTAACCCGAACAAAAAGAAACCTAAAAATTGGTTAGCGCCCTCTCTCATGCACAGAGTCGAAACTACTATGACTTGGGGTGATTAACTGTTGAATGAAAATTGTATAAAGTAGTTGCTATTTGTAGAAAAGTGTTGTAATATTAAACAGGTAATAACTTAAGATGAATTATAGCGGGTGAATGCGACTTGTTGACAGACATATTATTAACCGAACACATAACTTTTGGCGGGTGTGTGATGAGTTAGCCTTTAAATCAAAAAACTTGTACAATTTAGCTAACTATTATTGTCGTCAGCATTTTTTCAAGTGCTCAAAAAGTCTAGATTTAACCAAGCTATATCACGCCACCAAAAATAGCGATGCTCCAAAAAGCATTACCAACTAAAGTATCAAAACAAATAATAAAATGCTTGGTTGCAACTTGGCGTGGTTATTTTCAGGCAATCAAAGAATGGTCATGCACATCCGGGGAAGTTTTTAGGTAAACCCAAAATACCAAAGTATAAGGACAAAATCAAAGGTCGAAATGTAGTTATATATTCAAAGGAATCAGTTTATAGAGCAAGTCTAAAAGATGGTATTTGTCACTTATCCATGAGTGAAATCATGCATACCTGTAGTTAACGTGGTTTAATCAGGAGTGCAACAGGTAAAGTAATTAATGCCGATATCAATGGCTCTGTTCAAATTTAAGACAAGAAATTCCCAGAGGCATTTACTGCCTGCATGAATAGTGAGCTGTGCCGTACAGCCAGTATTGGTTAATCCAATATCAAGATCTTAAGCTGTCACGATTTTCTACAGTTTAGTTCGTACGGTTTAACGATTAATCAAGTTTTGTCCTGTTCAATCAATCTCAATGGAACTGGTTCGCTTTGATACTCAATTGATACAAAATCCAGAAATTACAGGATATCAATATCAGCAAGGGGAGTTGGCAGGATATGAGTTGAGAGAATATTTGTTAGAAAAATGGGGCCGAACCTGTGCTTCCACAAGTGGTCAAACAAATACACCATTAGAAATAGAACATATTCACCCCAGATCGAAAGGAGGCTCAGACCGAGTATCTAACTTAACTGTTGCCTGTACCAAATGCAATCAACTTAAGAGTAACCAAGATGTTAAGGAATTCTTATCTGGAAAACCAGAATTATTAAAGCGAATACAAACCCCAAGCCAGATTACCGTTAAAAGATGCACTACTCGGTTAATTCTACGCGGTGGAAATTGTTCAATACTTTAAAGACTACTGGGTTGAGGGTAATCACATAAGCGCGGAGGACAAACAAAATTTAACCGCAGAAAACAAAAATTACCAAAATCACACTGCATAGACGCGGCTTGTGTAGGTGAAGTGAATCACTTAAATTTCCAGACGACCCAAGCTTTAGTTGCTATTTGCAAAGGGCAAGGAGGTAGACAAAAAGCAGCGGTAAATAAATATGGATACCCCATAAGGTACAACCCACTTAAACCGATAAAAGGCTGGAAGAGTGGAGACTTAGCTTTGAATATTGAAACTGAAGTTGTAGGTAGAATTAATCCTCGCTCTTTCATCAAATAGTTTTAATTTCACAGTGCCAGGACAAAAAGCTAAAAGTGTGCATCTAAGCAAATTAAAAGTTGTACATAAAAAAGACGGTTATACCTATACATTTTGTCCACAGTTGTCCATAAATGTCGAGGAAAATGTCGTCTAAAACTGATAACTGAAATGACATATCTGTTTCAATTTAACTTCTATATTTTGAAGTGATTGTAGCATTAACAGCAATATTTTCTCTCTCGAAATTTTGTTTCAATCTGTAGCAAAATTCACGGGCTGCATTCCACTGTTTTCTTGGTATTGTTTTCAGTCTAATCATAATTTCTACTTCCCTTTGAGAAACACTATTCACAGCTAAAATACTAGCATTATCAAGAATTTTATCTCCCCAATTTGCATCATTTATCAACTCATTAGTAACTTGCTTAATTAACTTTAACGCTTGACTTAAATTACTATCTAAATTAACTTTTATTCTTAAATCAATACTTGCCCAATCTTTAGTCAAATTATGTACTGTAGAAATATTGCTATGAGGAATTGTAGTTAAACGTCCTCCAGCATCACGCAATTGTGTTACCCGAAAATTCATATCTTCTACATAACCCATAGTATAATCCAAATCAATAAGATCGCCAATCGCATATTGATCTTCTCGCAAAATCAAAATGCCACTAATGATATCTTTAACTAAATTATGATCGCCTAAAGAAACTGTCAAACTAATAATTCCTAAACCTACTAATACTATAACTATAGGAACATTCAACTTTTGAAATGCCCAAAGTATACCAAAACAAACCAATATCAAAATCACAATTCCTTTCAATGTGTGGGCAAAAGTAATTGCTCGTGATACTGTTCTATCAACAGAAGTTTGAGTTTCTAGTCTCTCAAAATTATTAATAGCAAAGCAGTTGACTATAACCGGACTAATTTTAATTATTAAGTAAGTAAGGATGATTGTAGTTAACACCATCGCATAAGAAAGTAATAAAATTTGTAGCCAACGACTATAAGGAAAATTTCCTAAAATCCAGCTCATACCACACAGCCATAAAATTATGTGAATTACTTGTAAGAAGCTTCGGAAAAAAGAATTTTTATCTTGCTGTTGTTCCCAGATTAACTGTTGTTTTTGTCCGAGGGTTAATTCTGGTTTTACTGTGGTTAATTGTTGATTATTTCTCAACTCATCTATTTGTGGATAAGACAATTTCAAACTTTCTATGAGTTTTTGAAGTTTTTGATATTTATTGAAGTAGTTTTTTTGCCAAATTGATATGATAAAACCCAACAGTATTAAAGCTAATATTATCCATGTAGAAATTAAAGTTTGCCTGAATAAATAGTCTGGTTGTCGCTCTCTCTGTGCCCTAATTAAAGCATCTCTCATAAAACCAATAATCTGATTAGCTAAATCTTCTCTAGATATGCCATGAATCTGAGCATCTAAATCTGTAATAGCAATCAATTCTTGATTTTTCAGGTCTTCTGCATCAGAAGCAAATACTAAAGTCTGATTTTCCTGGATTTCAAGAGTTAATTTTAAAGTATCCGCATCAAAGCAATTTTTAATCGTTTGTCTAAGATTATTTTCATACAGTCTGACTCGAATATTCAGAGGAGATGTATTGCTGTTTCCTTGAATTTCTTGCCCTGCGATTGCGGCGACTTTAAAGATTTCTCTGCCGTCTATTTTTATAGGTTTATAAACTATGTTGCTAATAGGTGTTAATGAGTTAACTTGAGTGAGATTTTCTATATTACTGTTTTGTGATTTTTCTGAAGTCTGACCTAATGCTAAGTTAGCTTTATTAATCGTAATAATGAAGGTTAATAGACTCAAGATTATTACAGTTAGAATTTTTGATATTTTATAATAATTGTAGAAGGAATTTTTGTTGATGAGTAGGAGTTTTAATGAAATAAATTTAAAAATTTCCATAAGCCATTACATATACAATTAGTCTACTGATTGCTTTCTATCCGGAAGAAGAAGTATCCGGATAGAAATCTTAGTATTTGAGTAATATAATGTCCTCTGGTTGAATAGTTTAATTAAAGTTCGTAGTAGGGCTTTATATCATGTTCGGATAATCAGTTATAAATAAAATTTTAGCTCTGACAGTAGGGAAAAGACATTACACTTCTACTTTTCTCCTGACTCCTTTCTCCAGAAATTATGACTCCTGACTCCTGACTCCTTGATAATTATTTATAAGTATTTAACCGAGCATGATATTATACCAATTACCATGCATTAATCCTATACTTCAATACCTCAATAGTTACTAAGATTAAAAGTCTGTTTTTGACAATTATTAGTCGGTTAGTATATATTTTTCGTACGGACGTTTTGCAGACGCTTTCGCTCCGCTAACGCTACGCGACATGGAAAGCGTAGCATTCCGGAACGGAAAACGCATTAATGCTCAAGCAACGTCCCTACTTCTCCCCACACGGACCACACGGACCACACTTCCCCACCCAATCTTATGTAGTATTCATGCATGAGAAATGGTATTAGCCCTATGTAAATGAGTTATTCCAGAAATTTATACTGAGCTTGCTTATGCGTTAAATTTTCTTTGCGGAGTATGACCTAGGAAAAGAACCCAAATAGGTTCTATAGACAGCAAAAAATTAAGCAGAACTTAGGCACTGCTTGTGGAATTCTCCTTTCCAAAGCAAATATTTAATTACTTCTCTTTTTTCCTTTCTTTTTGGATTTTCTTTTCTGATTTTTTGGCTTCTTAGCTTTTGCACGTTGCTGAACTACTTCTGGTGGCGGACCATAATCTCCATCACTAAAGTACACTCGCTCTACTCTCTTTTCTGGCTCGACTTCAATCCACAGTCGGGCACCTCCGGCTTGGCTTGTATTCGGTTCATGGGGTTGATAAACTATTTGGCAAGGGCCGTGAATTTTCAGAGCGTGGCAATAATCTTTTTTATCTCCCACTTTCACAGCTACTGCTGGATGGGAAGTTTTATAGTCTCTGTTGTAGTCTATAGTTTTTCTGAGAACATGAACGATAGTCTTGGCTGTACGTTGAAATTTATTCCAAGTTCCTTGAGGACCACGACGGCCTGGTGTAATTTCTGGCATTCCCCGATGGTTGAGGGGAATTTTCCAAAATCTGCCGACTTTTTCGGCATCAACAACACGACCATTATTGAGTAGAAGTCGCAATCTACCTGTGGAAATATTTAGCAGAAAAGCTGCTTGTGTGGTACTAACATATGAAAGAGTCATAACCATAACGTTACGGTTTTAAGTTATATATAATTATTATATTATAAGTTTTCCCTAAAGTCTAGAATTTTGTACCTCATCAATTTGATAATTGCTATATCAGCTTGATTAGGAATTAGTATTGTAAAGTTTTATTAATTTTATAGAAAAACATAGGAAAACAACTAAAAATATCTTAGACTCAGAAAGGATTGCAGAACAGCTCGTTAAATGTTTACAGGAGGGATAATACAGTTAGTAGAACGTAATATCATTAAAAAAAATAATCTGGTGTCAAATACAATGAGTCATGTCAATGTTCGTTTAAATACCGATAAGAAAAGTAGTCCCAAACGCTTTTAGCAATGGGATAGAGGGTGTTGTAGTTCACCCCGTTAAGGTAACACTTAATTAAAACACTTGTCTAGGAATATTTTTCTATAGATTTAGTAACTATTAGCAGATTCAAAAAAATTCAAAGTATCAGTAAAAACCCCAGTAGAAAATATAATTGTGCGACTCGTTGGCCACTAAATCGGGAAAACTGGGTATAAATGGCCGTTCCAAGTCAATACATGAGGACAACCTCGACTTGTGAATAACTCTTATCTCCTTGATGGTGAAATTCCATCCGCCCTGTTGTTGGGTTGACAGCGTAGGCCACACGGTAGCGACTGAACATCAATCCGTGAAGCTGGTCTAAAAGCGGGAAAATACCAGTTACCAGGAACGATACCGCAAGCAAAGGCTGACAAGTGGACGAAGAGGAAGGTAATTAAACTCTCGTAATTTCTGACCATCCCAAAGGTAGCTATGGAATGTAGGACGAAAGTCAGGGGGTCAATGGACAATTTTATAATTAAGAAATTATCAGCAATCATATCGAACCCTCCGGGAGATTTTACCCCACTAAATCAGCCGTAAAAAGGGATAAGGGAACGAGGAAACCTCTCGCTTGATACCTAAGAATATAGGTCGAAATCGAAGGCAAGCCATCCAAGGTCAATCTGCACTATGGTTGCAGGTCTTAGGGAGAGTAGGATTGGGTAAAAAGCTAAAATAATTGATAATTGATAATTGATAATGAAAGAGTTTTTTTTAATCTCTAATTTTCTATCTAACTCCCTAATACTCTAATTATCCATTATTCATTATCCATTAATTGCAGACGTACCCACTGTTAGACGTAATGTAAGGTAATGAGCAAGCGATGAACAAAGCTAAAACACTAAAAAGACGTAAAGGCAAATCCTAAACCATTTCTTGAGTGTGTCTTACATTCTGTTGGCGAAGCCTTTCCGCAGGAAATGGAGACCTCAGAATTACACACTCGCTTTTTAAGCGTGGCATGGGATACAGACGATATACCGTCCCAAGTTAGTATCAATCCTAATCTCAAATGGAGAGACATTAACTGGAGACGGGCCATTGAAGAATGTATTTAAGTTGCCGGCATTTAATTTACAGAGCATCCTATAGTGGTGAAATCCGCTTTCCGGCGTAAATACCAAGGACTTCTGACCAAAAGTTATTACGCAAGGTTGCTAGCTGTTAGGCGCGTGACCCAAGTAGACCCGGGTAAGAAAACTGCCGGGGTAGATGGTATTAAAAATCTACCTCCTATGCAGCGATTGAACCTGGTAAGTCTATTAAACTCACGTTACCTCAAAGCAAGTCCAACCCTGAGAAATCTGGATACCAAAACCAGGGAAGGATGAAAAGAGACCTCTTGGAATCCCCACAATGTACGACCGTGCATTACAAGCTCTGGTTAAGTTGGGTATGGAACCAGAATGGGAGGCGCGATTTGAACCAAATAGCTATGGTTTCAGACCAGGACGGTCAACACACGATGCCATTGAGGCAATTTATACCAGCATCAATCATAAACCAAAATATGTATTGGATGCCGATATATCCAAATGTTTTGACCGAATTAACCATGATGCACTGCCCTTGAAAAATGGGTCAGACACCATACAGACGATTAATCAAGCAATGGTTAAGAGCTGGTGTGTTTGACAACAAACAATTCTCAAACACTGTGGAAGGTACACCACAGTCCGGGGTAATTAGTCCCAAAAAGAGCAAACATCGCCTTACACGGTATGGAAGAAAGACTAATGAAGTTTGCCAAGACTTTAGATATGAGAAATCATAAAGATCATCAGATAAATTGGCAAGCAAAGTGCCGAAGTCTCTCCCTAATACGCTATGAGTCATGACTTTGTAATCCTACACGAAGACATCAAAGTAGTCCTGCAAGCAAAAACCGTAATACAGGAATGGTTAATCCAGGTAAGGTTAGAGCTAAAACCAGAAAAAACTTGCATTGCCCACACCTTGGAAGAATATGAAGGAAACAAACCTGGATTTGACTTTCTAGGATTTAATGTTAGGCAATACGAGGCTAAGTCAACCAAACAAGGATTTAAAACGCTGATTAAACCATCCCTTAAGAGTATAAAAACTCATTATCGTAAATATCCGCCAATTTCCGATTCCCACAAAACCGCCCCCACAAAAGCAATAATCGCTAAGTTAAATCCAGTAATAAGGGGATGGGCTAACTACTTCTCAACCGTAGTCAGCAAAAAGGTATTCAGTAAAATGAACGAACGCCTATGGAAAAGACTAGGTCGATGGGCAAGTAGGAGGCACCCAAATAAGTCGGCCAAATGGATAAAGAAAAAGTATTTTTCCAACGTCAACCGGACCCGAAATTGGGTACTTAACGATGGTGAATATATGACTTACCGACACTCAGATGTACCTATCGTAAGGCACATCAAAGTAAAAGGTAATAAATCTCCTTATGATGGTGACTGGACTTATTGGAGTAGTCGAATCGGCAAACATCCAGGCATAAGAAAAGAAGTCACAACGCTGATAAAACGGCAAAAGAATAAATGCGCCTAAATGTGGACTAACCTTTAGACCAACTGACCTATTGGAAGTTGACCACATAAAACCAAGGTCTAAAGGTGGTGACAACACAATTAAAAATAAACAATTGTTGCACCGACACTGCCACGACAGTAAAACTGCTTTAGACAAAAAGACATATCCAAAATTTAAGCCACGGGACTTACCTGAAGATTATGTATGGATTGACGATATGTTAACTCGCTTTGCAGGATGTACCCATGAAAAGGGACGTTTAGGAGAGGAGCCTTTTTGGAGGTGAAAGTCTCACGTCTGGTTCTGAAGACGAGTCGGGTAGGGTAACTTACCTGGCGCACGTTTAACAATCAGGACTTATGCAGTATCGCTATATATAGAGTATAAATCTGTCATTATTCCAGATATACCCGCTACATTTAGTACCGTTGCGTAAGTCCTGTTAATAATAATTAGGGTTTGCTGAAAAAGTCTTTTTGCTCTTTGTAGTAGTCAGTAGTTGTAGGGGCTTTCCGGCCGGAAAGCCCCTACAGGAGAAATGGGAATTTAGAGGTGGTAGGAGTTAGAATTGCTCCTCAATTTCTCTGTCCAACTCAGCAGTGTTAATACTAACATGCATGAGGCTTTTTAACTCATGCCCGACGCACTTTTTCAAGACTTAAAAACGCCAACACCTTGATCTGTAAACACTTTCAGATTTAATCAGCAGAGCAATAATTAGAAAAAAATGATATAGTAATAAAATAATTAGTATAAGTGAAATTTTGCCTAAAGTAAAATGATTACAGAAGTTTCTTTAATTGAAATAGCTAAAACCACCCGCCAAGCAGCACAAAAATCAGCAGTTTTATCTACAGAAGCCAAAAATCAAGCTATTGAAGCAGTTGCCCAAGCATTAGAAAAAGCTGCACCAAAAATTATTACAGCAAACCAACTTGACTGTCGCATAGCTGAAACTGATGGAATTGCCAAACCCCTCTATAACAGATTGAAAATGGATGAGGCTAAACTCAAAGGCGCGATCGCTGGTTTACGGAATGTTGCTACTCTCCCCGATCCTGTGGGTACGATACAAATACATCGAGAACTGGATGCAGGATTAATTCTCAAACGCATTACTTGTCCGCTTGGTGTTGTTGGCGTAGTCTTTGAAGCTCGCCCAGATGCTGTAATTCAGATTTCAGCATTGGCAATTAAATCAGGAAATGGTGTGATTCTCAAAGGAGGTAAAGAAGCAACTAATTCATGTCAAGAGTTAGTTACAGCAATTCGCCAAGGTTTATCTACTACTTCTGTTAATCCTGATGCAGTACAGTTATTAACTACCCGCGAAGAAACTCTCGAGTTACTCAAGTTAGATGAATATGTCGATTTAATTATTCCCAGAGGTTCTAATTCTTTTGTGAGATTTGTTCAAGAAAATACTCAAATTCCGGTTTTAGGTCATGCTGAAGGAATTTGTCATGTTTATGTAGATAAATTTGCAGATATTCAAAAAGCAGTAGCAATTACTATTGATGCCAAAACTCAATATCCTGCTGCTTGTAATGCTGTCGAAACTTTGTTAGTACACGCTGATGTTGCTGCTAAGTTTCTCCCAGAAGTTTTTCCCGAACTAGAAAAACGTCAAGTTGACTTACGCGGTGATGCAGCTACTCAGCAAATATTGCCCTCAGTCAAAGTAGCGACGGATGTAGACTGGGCAACAGAATATAGCGATTTAATCTTGTCTGTGAAAGTAGTCGATAGTTTAGAAGAAGCGATCGCTCACATCAATACTTATGGTTCTAGACACACAGATGCTATTGTAACTGAAGATGAAAAAGCTGCACAGACATTCCTCGCACAAATAGATGCTGCCGGAGTATTTCATAACTGCTCAACTAGATTTTCTGATGGTTTCCGTTATGGTTTTGGTGCAGAAGTGGGAATTAGTACCCAGAAAATGCCACCAAGAGGTCCCGTAGGTTTAGAAGGATTAGTCACTTATAAATATCAAATTGTTGGGGAAGGTCATATTGCTGCCACTTATTCTGGTGAAAATGCCAAACCATTTACTCACCAAGATTTTTGATATAGCCCTAGGGAATAGGGAATAGGGAATAGGGAACAGCACACTGTTAGAGGGTTTTTCTTATAGGGAAATGCTCCGCAAACAGGATTTAGAAATATTCTAACCTTAATGGGTAACGCTATACTCCTCCTCAGAACCAAAATCTTGTAGGAACCTTCCATGGAGAGTTCCTACTATGGGTATTTAACCAACAGCAAAGTTTGTTCCTGCTGCATGAACAATATCCTTAACTTGTAACAACACATCCTCCTGAATTTCCTTAAACTCATCTTTTTCAACTGTATCGACATAAGCAGAAATTTCCACATCAAGAGAGTTATCGCTGTATTTGACAAATCTAACTTCCACTTCCTGCTTAACAACCTTGGGATGAGCGAGTATCATTTCTCGCAATTTTGCTAATAGAAACTTCATTTGTTCAGAAGTTGTATCATAGCTTAACCTAATCGTCTGATTTAATAGAAAGCTAGCGCGTCTGCTCTCATTAAGCAATGAAAACTGTGAGAATTGAGAATTAGGTATAGAAATAATATCCCCCTCCACCGAAAGAATTCGGGTTGAACGTAAACCAATACTCATTACAGTACCTTCTCCCTCTCCAAAGCGACAATACTCCCCCACTTTAACAGGTCGATCAATCAATAATATCAGTCCAGCAACAAATTTTTCTAAACTTGATTGAGCTCCTAGTGCTATTGCAAGACCTCCGATTCCCAAACCTGCTATAATTGGCGTCAAAGAAATTCCTACATTCTCAATACCAATAATTAAGATAGCTGTACCAGTAATTAAACTTAAAAGACGACATATTGTTCTGATCGTGCTAGCATTTAGACTTTTAGAATCAATCTGAGGAGAAATAATAATAGTCTCTGCTACACCATTGCCAAATAGAAAGATTGTTAACCCTACCATCATCCACAATATGACTTCTAGAAAAGTTAAAATAACCAGTAATATATTTCCAGTAATATTAATAACCTCATTGAGTAAATAGGCGATCGCCACCAAACTAACAATAGTAATTAACGGAGGAATCAGAAGTTCCCAAGTCTGACGTGGAGGAGCAAGAGTAGAAGCTCTCCGCCAGATCCACTGAAACATTTTGTAGGGAACCAAAAAACCAATCGACAGAGAAATCACTAAACCTATCCACTGCCATAAAGTCTGACCCCAATAAACCACATCTAACCAACTTGGCAACATATCTAGCCATTTAGGGGGAAACAGACTACCAGGAGTAGAAATATAGAATTTATAAAATCCTCCCTTAGCCGTTCTTAGAAACCTATGATAATCTATAGAAATCTATGATTATCTGTTCTATTCTTGCTTCATTCTGGCAACGTCGGCGTTATCCAGTCCACAAGCTGTCACGGACGAACTGCCCGCCATAGCTAAATTTAATGCTGCATTCAAGTCTCGATCACAGCTAAAATTGCAACGTTCGCAATTGAAAATGCGCTCTGATAACAACAGAGACTCTTTAACAGTTCCACAGTTGGAGCAAGTTTTAGAACTTGGAAACCATCTATCAACGGTGATTAGTTGAGAGCCATATAACTCACACTTATACTCTAACTGTCTACGAAACTCATAAAAACCCATATCAGCAACAGCTTTAGCCAGTTTATGATTTGACATCATACCTGATACATTTAAGTCTTCTATGACTATTTGGCTGTGGTTTTTAGCCAAATAAGTAGTCAGTTTATGCAATGTATCTTTCCTGATGTTCGCTATTTTACTGTGTAGTCTCGCTATTTTTAGCTGTGCTTTTTTCCAGTTATTGGAAAATTTGGTTTTATGCCTATTTAAGTATTGCAGTCGGGATAGTTTAGCTTCATACTTTCTATAAGATTTAGCGCCAACAAAAACCTCGCCAGTAGACAACGTAGCTAATGATTTTACTCCTAAATCTACACCAACTACATCTACTGATTTATCAGTATTTATAGTTGCCGTTTCTATCTTAAAACTGATCAACCATCTATCAGATACCTTAGTTATAGTTACAGATTTAGGAGTCGCATTATCTGGCAAGATTTCAAAGGTTTTAACCCAACCAATTCGAGGTAACTTTATAAGATTAAAATCTACTGATATGGCACCATCTAAAGTGAAACTATCATCTCTACCTTTTTTCTTGAATTTAGGTTGTCCTGAGACTTTACTAAAGCAACGCTCCCAAGCAACAGATAAATACCTTAAAGCATATTGAGGGGCTGTTTTAGATACTTCATAATACCAACAGTTATTGGGTTTAACCATTGCTACTAAAAGTTTATGCAGGTCGATTGCACTAGGAAATTTCAGTTTATTACCAGGATTATTGGAATTGTGATTAAGAATGTTTTTAGTCAACCATAGTCCCCAATTATAAGCATGACGGGCTACACCAGCGTGTTTAGCCAGTAAAGTCTTTTGCTGATTGTTAGGGTGTAACTCAGTTTTGAATCCTAGTAGCATAAAACCAAATTATAGATTGTAGTAGATAATCATAGATTTTGTCAAGCTGTTATTTACCCCTGATTTATAAGGGAGAGCTTTAACCTTTTTGTAGAATTCTTCAATGCGAGCAACTGTCTCAGGAGAGAAGAGAAATTCTCCCTCATTAACTCCCTCCTCAACTTTTACAATGTCAATTTCTGTATTGGGAATAGTCCATTTAGAAAATTCATCAGAAAATTTTGTATTAGCACTAACAACTTCTGAATCAGGAATATCATCGTAAGCTGGTATCTCAATTCGGTCAAAAATTGCCTTCAACATCAGAGTTGCTTCCAAGCCCTTATCCTTTTTGAGACGAGGGGGTATCTCGCTGAGATTCAGACAACGTTCAGCCCGCTTAAAGAAAATTTCAGCCTGTCTAGCTCTTTCACGAACATAGTCTGAAGGAAAAAGTCCTAGTTCCTGTTGATATTGATTATAAGCTACAATTAATGTCTCGTAAGATTGGTTAATGTTTTTCACAAAGCTGATCATCGTTCCTTGAGGGCTAGACGTATCTGGAGGTGCTAGAGGAGTTATGGGAGTTTTCAGCGCGGGATTTGCTCTTAGAGAACTTTGCAGCACAAGTAAAGTTAGTAGTGCTAAAAATATTCTTTTTACCAATCGCCACTTTAGTGTCATAACCTAATTAACAGTTAAATTAAAGGTTTATTCTGATTTACCCTGAGAATTTCGACAAAAAAATCATCTATAATTTTAACCTTCAATGAGTTACTTACAGCACTTTTCATTTTGGTATACCACAAAGTAGAGATGTTGTATACAACATCTCTGTAGGGACTTTGAACGCCAAATTCCTACAAATTTATCCCTTTTTTAACCTACTTAATTTACCTAAAAACTGCTGTAGGGCTTACTAAATAAATTTATAGCGCTTTTCACAAAGGTAGACTACAAAAGTTCTCCATTCAGCATAAGTTCCTGCTGCCTTTCAGGCGAAATCTTTATATTCTATAGTTAATGAAAAGTGCTATAAAATATCTCAAATCCTTAATTTTGATTTGATATAAATTATCAATAAAGTAAGTTTAATTAACTTTTAAACTTATAGTATTAAAAGTTTGACACTAAAATATTTTTGCTTTTTGTCTCTATCTAGCAAACAAAAAATTTTTTACTAAACCCTAACTATAAAACTGCTATAAAAATTAGAACAAATCTGCCATTTCTCACTTCCAGATTTTTCCTTTTTCAAAGCATTAAAGGTTTAAATCCATGCTTAACAGATAACTTTCCAATTAACTCCATTTTCTCCACAGTAATTAAATTCCGTCCCCAAGAAAAATTAGTATATATCTTTTCAAATTCCAGTAGCATTGACTCGGCAAAACAAGCAAATAACTGACGACCTGGTACATCCATATTGACAGTTTTCATAATTTTCCATTCAATATCCAGAGAATGTTCAACTATTCCACCATTGAGAACATAGATTCCCTCTTGCTGAACCTTAGTAGCCATATTTTTCGGATAACCTCCATCAATTAATAAACAAGGTTTCTTCAAAACATTTGGATCGATTTCTACACCCTTAGGCATACTAGCTACCCAAACTATAATATCAGCCAGAGGTAAAGCCTCATTTAATTCTAAAATTTTGCCCCAGCCTAATTCTGCTTGTAAATTTTTTAGCCTATCTTGTTTACGAGCTATCAATAATAATTCTGCTATATCTGTTTTAGTATTCAACCAACGACATACCGCACTGCCAATATCACCAGTTGCCCCACATACAGCAACTGTTGCTTTCGACAAATCAATTCCTAACTTTTGCGCCCCTTCTTCTAATTGCCGACATATAATATAAGCTGTATGAGTATTTCCAGTAGTGAAACGCTTAAATTCTAATGTAACATTGCGAATTTGCTTCAACTTCTCCAAATTAAAATTCTCAAAAACAATTGATGAAAACCCACCTAAAGCAGTTATGTCAATACCATGTTTTTGAGCATGGGCCATAGCATTCTGTATTTTCCGTTTAGCTGAATTAATTCTTTTAGGGGTTAGCATTTCTGGTAGAAAACAAGATTCTACATACTTACCTTCAATTTTCTGACCCGTAATACTTGTTACCTTGATTGTCTCGACTATAAAAGGTGGAGCGCTACACCAAACTTCCAGACCTTTATCTGCAAGTTCTTCAACTCCTAAACATTTTGCTGCCGACTGGGCGTGTTCTAAGTTAGTTAGATGACCAATTAGACCAAACATTAAAATTGTAAGTTTCTATTATTAATAAGTTAGTTATTGTTGATGGTATGTGGAAATCGGAGGGAGATTTCTATATATCATAAAATTGGCAAGTATCATTTTCAGATACATCAAGCCCGGCAATTCCCGGTCAAACCAGGTAAAACCGTTCATAGCAACGTGACAGTTTTTGCCATCAACGCAGGCAGTATCTCGCAATGCTTTGGGGATTTTCCTCAAAGCGCTATTTTTTGACTGATTTATGGCCAACTAACATGAGTATTTATTTTGCCCTTTCTTTTTCTTGACTTGGCAACCATTAGGGATGACTCAAAGTCAGGAGCAACATCAGGCTATACTCAGTTTTCAGGCATTTTTAGCGATCTTAAGCTAACACTATTTTCAGGAAATTGCCAGGGATTCTAAAATCTAGTAATCCACCATAAAAAATTTTTTTTGTTAAATGCCATGCTATTAGTAATTCCCAATCCTAATTTCCACATTAATTGAAATTAACTATACGCCTGCCAAACCATAAGCTGACATCCGCATAATTTCTTTAGTAGTAAAGCCAATATTGTCGAGAGCTTCACCATAAGCAATCATAAAGTCTTCAACCAAGGCCTCTTTTTCCATTTCTAAGGTCTTAGCATCTTTTTCTACCTGGTTCAGCATTTTCCATACTATAGGTAAGTTTTGGCGATTTGCTTCTTGTAGTTCTGCTTTAGAGTCTTCAAAATGCTCTTTTAGCCATACTTCACCAAAGTTAAGATGACTATATTCATCTTTAACCACACCTTCAGTAATTTTACGAGCAAAGGGGTCAGCCACAGGTATATAAATATTGTACGCTGCGATCGCGAAACATTCAATAATTAGAGATTGAATTAACAGACAAGTTACAATATTGCCTGTAGCTGCTGCTGTTTTAAAGTTATCATGGAGTGGCTCAAAGTACTCTTTAGCAAACTCCATATCAGGTGTCACTTTCAGGTTCAGGCCACAAGCTTGAAAGCCTTTTTTATGGCGATTTTCCATTTTTGATAGCTTAATCAGCTCATCCTTTTGAGCTGGCAGCATTTCGGCCAGTTTAATATAGTTTTCATAAGCTTCTTGCTCTCCTTCAATTACGATTGCATTGATTCGACTATAGGCATCTTTGTAAGTTTCAGTTTCAAATTTTGTTTGAGTGGCTTCACTTAGAGAATTCAGTTCCTCTAGTTGAGTTTCACTTTGAGAATCTATGACAGAAATTGCTTCAAGCTTTGGCATACGTTAATTATCTCCTTATCACAAAATAGCTTTAGAAGGGCAAAGAAAAATATTTAATTTATCTTAACTTAACTTATAGTTAAGTGTACTTACTTTTTACAATGATTGGTTAGTATAGCTAAAATTTTTTATCTTTAAATTAAGGCCCGCATTCTTTACAAACCTTTATATAAATTTTAGTTGAGGTTTTGTTGACTTCTCCCCGGTCATGCATACACGGGGATTCTTTATTAAGCAGTCCAGAAACGAACTCTTAAGGGCGTAGTCAAAGGGCCTCTATTAACTCCTTTAAGAGAAAATCCTAAAGTTGTTGCTACAATTCTTACGAATATTAGCTGCACCATTGAGCTCGGCATTAACTAATAAACCATGCTGAGTTTGATATAGTCCTCGCTGTCTTGATGCAGTCGCTCATGGGGGGGACCCCCTTTGGCGGCGCTGCATCGCTTAATTCGTTTACCTGATGGTTTCTAGCTCTCAGGTTTTTCACGCCCTAGTTGGCAGAAAATCATCATCTAAAAATGATGCTTGTGATGTGTAGGATTCTTCAGTTTCGATAAACTCTATACCATACAATTCGCATAACTGATTAATTCGTTCTTTAAGTTTTGATGTGGGAAGCATGTACAAACTTTTGGTTGTTTTTTGCACCGATATCAATGCCATCTTTTTGTCGTTTATTCCAACCAAAAACTATGCCACTAATGTCATGTTCAAGACAATGATTAATAACTAATCTTGCTGCGCATGTTAACAGCCCATAAGCATTTGCCTGTTGCGTTTTTCAGTTATCCGAGCCAGTCTTTTAGACCAAAATCCTTGGGGTTTATTTTCTTTAATCGTGGCTACTTGTTTGTTGTACCATTGGTTTTTTGACTTAAGATGTTTGCCATCAATTATGAAACTTGTCCCGACATTGGAGATACAACTTAACCAGTTATCAACTCCGTGGTCAATGCCTAAAACTTGATTCTTATCTAATTGAGGTTTATCGGCTTTTAATTTATAAACCCATTCGACATAAAAGCAGCCATTACGAGGCACAATCCTAATTTCTCTTATTTCTTTAAACTCAAGATTTGTTGGAAAGTTTAGGAAAAAACTATCAATTTTAAAAATGGCTTTAACTTTTTTTCCTAAAGGTACTCTAACCTTGCCTTTTTCTAGTTTTAAAGCTTGCGCATGGATAAGTTATTACGGACCAGCCTCCTTTTTTACGATACTTAGGCAATTGAGGTTTATCTGCTAACTCCCTTTGATTGTACTTCTGAGAAAGTTCTTTATAGGACTTAAATGCCTCTGCTACTCCTCTCAAAGTTGGCTGTGCTGCCTGAGAATGCAAAAACTTATAATTTATATTTGACTTTAATTGCTGTTCTTGCGTTGTATTTACCAGCGATACATCCCAACTTAAAATACCATTGTCTGGCTAAATAAATACCACAATTAATGAGTTTATTGGCTGTCGTACATAAGTATTCTAAAACAGGGACATTTTCGGGACTTTTAATGAACTCTTGTTGGCATCCATACATCTTTATCACCTCCGTGCTGTTATTATAAAATTAAAAGTAGGATAAAGGGCTACTTTTTTTAAGGATGTTAAAATCTGCTTTTCGCTTTTCATCCGTGATGAAAAAAAGACACGGCTTTCAAGCTCTCGTCCTTTTTTCGTAAATTTGCCTAGAAAATTATATATCAATTTATTGACATTTTGACGATCCTCAAACAGTTAAGCTTTAGTTTGGTTAGTTATTAGGACTTTGATTATCTCTTGATTTTAGGCCATGTATTGTAGCGATTTACAATGGCCAATAACTATCGCCCTTAACTCTAATTAGGGTTTGCTTAAAAAGTATACATGGCTTCGGGTAGGAGTCAGGAGTCAGGAGGAATGGGGAATTTATAGGAGATAGTCAGATATTTTATCCCTTGATTTTTCTGCCATAGTCAACCCCAAATCCTTACTTTTTGGTCGCTCAAGCTGAAAAAGTTGCATTTTTTTTCACTTGAAAAAAGCTAAAACCTTTATCTGTCAATCTTTTTAGATTTAATCAGCAAACCCTAATTAATTATTATCAGTAAATTTTGGTTTAGATACCAAAGGTTTACCTCTTTCATCTGTCAAATTAGTTGAATTTTCTTCTCTCAATTGTTGAGATTGATTTGAAGGTAGACTCCGATCTTCTATAGGTTGAGTAGGGGTAAGCCAACTTTGCCAAATACTAATTTGACTCTGAGCTGAATTATAAGCCAAACTATTTCTGGGAATTTTCCTAGCAATTGAGATTGCTTGTGGTACATCTCGGTTGACTACCTCCATAGCGATAAACAATATTTGTTGACTCCATTGATTAATCAATTGGGAAGCTTCCACTTGCCTAGAACTATAACTTGGGACTTGTTGTGCTAAACTAATTGCTGTAACGTAAGCATCTGCTGTTGCTCCTGCTGCTACTTGACGAGCATTCTCTAAACTTCTTTTGGCCTCTAGTTGAACTTGCCACTCTTGAATTTTTGCTCTGGCTTGATTATAGAGAACTCTACCTGCTCGAATTTTTCGTGCTGTAAAAATTGCCTGTTCTATATTACCTGACAATGCTAAAATTTGTGCATCATCAAGAATTGGTTGGTCTTCAAAGCGTTGAACTTTTTCGGTCCACCTTTTAATTTTATTTTGAGCTTCCTGATAGAGAGTTCTACCTCTACCAATTTGCCTTGCTTCAGAAATTGCTGCTTGTAGAGAACTTAGATCGCCAAAGCTTGCTAATTTTTCTGCTTTCTCCAAAAAAGGCCGATCCTCTTGTTGCTGTAGTTCTCTATTCCAAGCTTTTATCAAAGTAGTTGCGTCTTGTCCACGGGGATTATAAGGAGGAATAGTCTGCAATTTAGCGATCGCTACTTTTAGATCGCTAATTCCTCCAGGTTGAGCTAATTTTTTTCCTTCTTCAATAATAGTGACGTCTGATATTTCTTGTTGCCAAAGACTAATTAACTCTTGAGCTTTGCTATATAAAGGTCGTTCAGCTTTAAGTTTTTCAACTTGAGCAATAGCATCTTCTAGTCCTGCGACTGTACCTAAATTAGCTGGGGAATAAGCACGAGCTAATACTTCTATATCTTCTACCTTTTCCTTTAAGGCATCATTATTCGGAACTTTATTAACTACATCAAGCGCCTCTTGCCAATTTCCTTCATTTAATTTAATCAAAGCTATATCTACTATTTTTTTTCCAAAATTAAGTACTAACTTTTGAGCCTTTTGATAAATATAGCTCTTTTGTTCAATTTCTTGAGCTTGTTGAATCCCATTCGTCAGATTATCCAGTCCACCTTTTTCCCCTATATCTTGTGCTTCGTTTAATTTAGCGCTTTCTTTCCGAGTTCTTTTAAGATCATTAATTAGTTCCTGGTATTTTTTTGTTCCCCAGTAGACATTTGGCACTGATAGTAAGCGAGAAGCTTCCATGGAAGCTTGATGCCATTCTTCTTGACGCAAATGTTCTTGAGTCTGCGTATAATTTCCTTCAGCTTCATTCCAAGTTTTTTGCCAGTCTTGAATCTGTTTTTCTACGAGTGGGTAAGCTGGGACTTTCTGGGGGACTTTTTGGGCAATAGTAATAGCTTCCTCTAATTTTCCATCTTGAAAAGCCAAATCTCCTAAGGACAATATTTTTTTCGACCATTTTTCAATATAACCATCTATTTGTGGACGCATTGGATGGTCATTTGATAAAACATCTACCAGATTAATTGCTTGAAGTAAACTGTCCACAGTTGAGGAAGTAGCTAATAACTGGGCACAATAAAGGCGTTTACTAGCGGATGCAGTACGCCAATAAGTTGACTCGCAATCTGCCTGAGAGGGTAATTTAAACAAAGCTGACATAGCTGTAATACCAGCTCCAGTAGGAACTATCACCAGTAGAGTTATGCACAAAAACCCGTAAATAGACCCTAAATTGTTTGGAGGTTTTGGTTTTTTTGGCTCAGTTTTTTTTATTGGAGAAACTGAATGTTTCTGTTGATTGGAGTATTTAGTGGGAGATTTATAGAGCTTTATCTGACTGCCATTCGATCTTAGTTCTTGCAGTCTTTGTTGGCGGTTTTTTCGACGTTCAGATAATTGCCACTGGGTTTCCTCTCTTGGCTCGATCTGGGGAAATATCCGGCCCTGGCCTATAATTTTTTGCTTTTCATTCATATATGCTTTATCCTGAGCAGCAAGCAACGAATATATTAACGTCTCATTACTTTTTGATTAATTGAGCCTACAAACAAGCTTTGATCTAAATTTAATTTAATTATATGCGGTTTCTAGGTATACACTACTTTTGGTAAATATGCAACCTTGATGTTCTATAATTATCTTATTCTATGTATTCAGAAGACATATTTAATGTCTGTCTTCTGAATTCTCAAAATTTAATCAAAAAGTTGGTAGTTGATCCACAATCTTCATCTCCTGTTAAGGCCAGGGCTAATTCTTTGTTTTCAGAGAATATTTAAAACCCTATATTTTTTGAGATCCTATACTTCCCACACCTCCTCTCTTGCTCGCCTCCCTCTCCTCCTTTTTCTCTGTTGAAAATAAATTGACCCTGCCTGTTAAGGTTATCAATTACCGACATCTTTGCTTAATATAAAACTTGGGCATTTATAGACAAATTATGTGTGAGTCTGGGTTCAGCTTTTTTGGAGAAAACCTGTATTGAAAAGTACATTTTTTTTGATAGTTTCAATAATTTTACTTAGCTACTATGATTCTTTCTCCTTTCTCCCTTGCTCCCTGCTCCCCCTTCCCCTCCTGCGAGGGGTTAGGAGTGAGTCCTACAAAGGTTTCAAGACTTATGGATGAAGCATAGCTCTTAAGGGCGGATCAGAAAACCAATCAATCTGGTAGTATAATTTAAGATGGTAAACAGTCTACCTACAACTAGGTTGACATGAAGCCCAAACTCAAAGTTGGCGAATCTGTAAAGCAATGGCTGAGAAAAATAGGTATACCGGGAAAAGATGAATAATTAGTTTGGGTTACGACTCACAGTTTGACTACTCCCCGGACTCAAGTCACGGGGATTCTAAGCAGATACTACGCAACAGGATAAATCCGTGTTGCTCCGTCTATTCTTAGCTAACCAAAGATATACTCTTTGGGGACAAGTCAAAGTGCCCCTACACAGTCGGTTTAAGTCTAAACTTAGCTTTATGCTTACTTTTGTGATGATATTTGCAGCCCCATTACAGTCTGCATTCACAAAACAATTATTACTACTCCTATACAAACCACGCTGTCTTGATGCAGTCGCTCATGGGGGAAACCCCCTTTGGCGGCGCTGCATCGCTTTATTCTTTTTCCTGATGGTTTCCAATCATTGGGTTTCTCACCATAAATCGGCAGATCGTCACCATCTAAAAATGAAGCTATACTTGTATAACTTTCTTCTGTTTCTATAAATATTATTCCATATTCAGAGCATAATTGAGCTATTCTTTCTTTGAGTCTAGCTGTAGGAATTAGTACAAATTCTGAATTCTTTTTATGACCTAATTCTATTTGATTTTTATGACATTTATTCCAACCAAAAACAATTGTACCAATAGAATTTTTTAAACAATGATTAATGACTATTTTGGCTGCTTTATTTATACCGTCACGCATTTGGCGGTTAAGCTTTTCTGTAATTGCAGCTAGTTTATTTGACCAAAATCCAGTCGGTTGATTTTCTTTAATAGTTGATATCTGTTTGTTGTACCAACGATTCATTGATTTGAGATGTTTACCATCTACAATTAAGCTCGTACCCACGTTCGATACACAGGTCAACCAATTATTTAAACCATGGTCAATTCCTAATACATTTTCTTGATTTAATTGAGGTTTAACTACTACTTCTTTTTCATAGACAAATTCTTGGGTAAAGCATCTGTTTCTGGGTAATATTCTCAGTTCTTTAACAGATAAAAATTCGAGATTACTCGGCTTATGAATATAAAAGCAATCTAGACCAAACTAGCGCTTACAAGTATTACCTAGTGGTACTCTAATTTGATTACCTTTAAGTTTTAATGCTTGCTTGGGGTAAGTAACTGTAGCCATTCCCCCTTTTTTTCGCTCTGTTAGGAATCCTTGGTCTGTCTGTTATTTTACCTTCATTATAGGCAATTATAAGACCATAATAAGAGCGAAATGATTCAGCTACAGTTCTCAATATTTGTTGTGCTGAAGAGTGAATATAAAACTTTATAGTGATTGCTCTTTTTGTAGACTTTTTCTTGCGTCATACTTACCCAGAGTTTTGTGAGACTTAAAATATAATTGTCTGGCATAATATATTCCCATATTAGTCAGCTTGTGAGACTGTTCGCACAAGCTGACTAACATGGGAATTAATTCAGGATTTTTACCTACTAAAACTTGCTGACAACAGTACATTTGAAACGGGCAGACCGAAAAGTTATTGTAGGGAATAATAGCACAGGACAACTAAAGTTGTCTAGTCTAAACGACTCGCTTGTTTTCATCCCCCGGTTAAAACACGGGGGCTTTCAACGTCGCTTTTCGGTAAGATTTTAGTTAGTAAGCATAAGTATTGTTGCCTTTTCATACTAGGGACAGTAGAAACCCACTGTATCCCATGATTTAATATTGCTTTAACAAACAGTCTGTTAATAAGTTAATGAGATGACTTGCGTAATTGTCCAATGGGAACTTCTGTGAAAGGTTGTTGTAAGTCTTGAATAAGTTGTGTGAGGTCTTTTGAACTAGCTTGATAAACCTGTGCACAAAATTCGCAGGTTACTTCCGCACCCTTGTCTTTTTCAATCATATCTTTTAGTTCCTCTATACCAAACATTTTTAAAGCTCCTAATACTCTTTCAAAAGAACAGTCACAGTTAAAACGAACTATTTGACGTTCGGGTAATATATTTAAGTCCATATCTCCCAAAAGTTGTTGGAAAATTTCTGGTAATGTTTTGCCCGAACGTAGTAAGGGAGTAAATCCTGATAAAGAGGCTATACGAGATTCTAAGGTTTGAACTAATTCTTCATCTATAGCAACTTTGGGCATCACTTGTAACAAAAGTCCCCCTGCTGCTTGTATCCCTTCTGCGTCAACAAAGACTCCTAGCACTAAAGCTGATGGTGTTTGTTCTGATGTGACTAAATAATGGGTAATATCATCTCCAATTTCTCCAGATACTAATTCTACTGTACTGGAGTAAGGGTAGCCATGGCCGATATCTCTTACTATGTATAAATATCCTTGATTACCTACTGCTTTTCCTACATCCAGTTTGCCGACTTTATTTGGTGATAGTTCGATGGTAGGATTATTTACATAACCTCGTACAGTTCCATCTAGGCCAGCATCCACTAGGACTCCTCCTAATGGACCATCACCCTGGACGCTAATGTTAACTCTTGATTCTGGAGTTTTCATACTAGAGGCTAATAATAATCCAGCGGCCATTGTTCGGCCAAGAGCAGCAGAGGCCACCCAAGAAAGTTTGTGTCGTTGTCTTGCTTCTTCAGTTAAGCGGGTGGTAATTACACCAACAGCACGAATCCCACCTTCTGCTGCCGTAGCTCTAATTAGTTGATCTGCCATTGGAATCCTTACATTGCTTAATAATTATGACTTTCTTTAATCATAACGCTCTTGGAATACTACAGGTAATTTCAGTTATCAGTTAGTAGTGACACAACGCGCGAAGTGTCAGTACATCAGTTATCAGTACCTCCAAGTGAATCATTGGGATTGGAATAAGGAATATGAATCAGTTACCAAGATTTATAGTCCGATATTACTCATTACATAACTCAAGAAAAAATGTATTGCTTAAATCAAATTCATTCATTTTAGAGATATGTAAGATTTGTCAGACTAAAAATCTGCCTTTAACATTATTTCCTTAATTAAATAATTCTAATTGATTTGGTTATTATTTTCTAGGTTTGTTTGACAAAAAAAACAAAATATAATTTTTCAATTTATATCTATTGTTATTAGTTATTAGATTTTTATGTTAGGTACTTTTCAAAAAAGCCATCTACGGATTGAGATTGAAGCTGCTGAAGCTACTATAAGAGATAGTTTGTTACGTCCATCTCAATTACAAATATGGTTATGGCCTCAGCGTTTTTCTCCTGGACTACCAGAACAATTATCTGAAGGTGTAAAGTTTGAGACTTGGATCGGCCCAATAGAAATTAAGCATTATGTTGATGTAGTAGGACCTAATTGTTTTAGATTACTCCTTAGTCAAGGCATTGATGGATTTCATGAGTGGTATTGGGGAGATGGTTGGGTACAATCTCGTCTAGAAGGAATATCCATGTTTCCTATAAATTTGGGTCAAACTTTTAGTTTGCTTCGTTTGCGAGAGTTTTTATCTGGTAAAGAGTAAAAAGAATGAGTGGTTAGGTTTTAGGTTATACAAATATTAAAGATATGGAATTGCTATATATGTTTGTTAATTATTGATTTTAATGCTCGGATAAATCGTTCTATAAACTGTTCGTTTTGGCACGAAAAAAAATATTTTTCTAGTAATTGTATAGTTTTTGTTTACAACAATAGAAGTCTGGTTCAATAATTAATAATTAATAATTATTAATTATTAAAAACGGATAGGATTGGTTAAAAAGGAAATTTTTTTCTTTTTTCTCCTTTTCAGGAGAGGCTTTAAACCTTGATTTTTCGGTAATAATATCTAAATACCATTTTTCATGCATTAATGCTACGCTTGGAAGGTGGTAAAAATAACTGGAAAAATCACAGAGGTTAGTTAACAATAAAATTATATCAATAAATAGTATTTAGAAATATAAAATCCAAGTATAGCAAAATTTTTGAGAATTGGTATAAAATATAAGCATTTAGCTGTAAGCTATCAGTCATTAGCTTAAGTAGTCGATTTTTAAAAAAGAAGTCAAAGTCAAAACTCCTACTTATGATTTTAGGGTGGGAGATATAGCTGAAGTCATAAGTTCAGAAGTCAGAAATTAAATTCTTGTTGTGACTAAATTTAAAAACAGCGAGAATGCCCTAATAATAATAGCAACTGGTATAGTTACTTTTACTTTTATAGTCGAAATATAAATTTCTTACCGAAAAATTGTGCTCTAAAGCTTCCCTTTTTAAAGGGATAAAAAGCGGTCGTTAGCGCAGCTCCTCTGTAAGAGGAAGCGGCTCTGCATTCTTCGGGTCTCCTTTCCCTCCGGGACGCTACGCGCACTTCGGAGCTTTGCGCTAGCAAGCGCCATATCCAATCGACCAAGAGAAAGAGACTATTCCTTATGTCAAGCCTCCTTATTGCAGAGGTACTGATAACTGATAACTGATAACTGAAATGACTGAAAATGTAGTAAAAGTTAAAGGTATTTATTCTGACTTCTGATTCGGTTATCCTAACTCCTAGAAATAGTTAAACTATTACCCAAAATTTATAATGTCTAGTCTTACAAATTAGTCGAATATATAGCAGATTTCATATCAGTTAGGTACACCTATAGTAAGCATCTTGCCCGCTCTACTTTACAATACTTTTATGATTAATTTTTGTACCTCATAATATCTGGAACTTTCTGTATTTAAAGATTATGAGAATAAATTACCTATTTATATTAATCAATCTCTAGTGTTTCCAAATATATCCTGAAATTCAATATTAATTTTTGCTCACACCAACAAAATCAAGTATGTCTTTTATAATATTTATTCTCCCCAGTTAAGCTTTCCTTTTTTTCATCAATCCTAATTTCAAATCTTAAATTTAAACACTATAATTTATTCAGCTTTGATAATAAATTAGTGGAGATAGAAATAGGAGATTTTTTGTAAAATTTTAGTCTCCTAATTTTTCTTTAAAATTTGGATAGGTACTAGAATCGTTGATATTGACTATTCGACTTTCATCACCTGTTGCTGTAACATTTTCATACACTCCTTGATCCCGTTTTACTAATTTACTAAATCCGTGGCTTTTTAGATCGCTAATTCCTGTTTCTATTATTACTCTAGGGGCACTAATCATACGTTTAACAGGAGTGTCTTCTGGAGTGTCACCTGTATCACATTTAGCTAACTTACATAGTTGCCCCCAGGTTCTGACATTTTCATTTATACTGTGCCAAACTTCTAGTTTTTGGTTATTACTTGGACAAAAATAATCGTATATTGGCATACTTATAGCTTCTACAGTAATAGTTGACTTTTGAATTATAGATGATGGTATATTAGACTTGCAATTTTTTAGACAAGTCTTCATTAATGGATAATGGATAATGGATAATGGATAATGGATAATGGATAATTACCTCTCTCTAAAAGAGAGAGGATTGACTAAAAGGAAAAGATTTATTTCTCTTGGTTGATTGGATATGGCGTTAGCGGAGCGGCTCTGCAAGAGCGGGAAACCTCGCCATCCCTCAACCGCTTTTTTCCTCTTTATTGGGAAGGCTTTAAACCTGAATTATCTAATTATTTAATTGTTTAATTATTAATTATTCCGGTAAAATTAGAATAATCTAAATCAATGATTTTTTTTACCATTTACTAATAAACTCGGCTATAAGATTACAGGTATTGTCCATATTATTGTATATCAATCAATAGATGTGATATTTTCTAGTTTTATTTTGAGATTAACCAGAGATATTGATTGAGTTTAACTTTGATTTTCAGGAGTTTTTTTATAGTTATATATAACTGATGAAAATTTGATTCTGTAATCATCTTTGACAAAAAAATAAGGTCTCAATACTCCTCTTTTAAGGGGATGAAAAAGATATTTGCCATACGTATTTTAATCCCGATGCTTAAGCCAGAGGTACTGATAACTGATGTAGTGACACTTTGCGCGTTGTGTCACTACTAACTGATAACTTAAATAACGTTAATCTACCTAATATAAAATATAATATAAATCATCTTAAATAATTTTAAGGAGTATTGATTAATGAGCGATTTTAAAGTAACACCACAAAGGGATCTAACTACCAGTCAAATGTTAGAAAGATACAACTTAGAGGATGAAACAATTCTAAAACGTTGGGCGCAATTACATGGTATTGATAGTAGTCGAGGTTACTATAATCCAGATGAAGTTGATTTAATAGATCATGTACATCATCATATTTATAATCTTGGTATGACCATTATTGACTATCAAAGTTTTATAGAACGTCGTCAAATTAGGCCACAACAATCTGCCCAAGAATACGAGAAAAATTTGATGGAAAATAGTACATATAATAATTCTATTAATGATGGAGTAAATGATACTTCAGAACAAGTTAATAATGAAGGTTATGCAGCAATAGAGATGTTGAAAAACCAGTATTCGGAAGCAATTGATGTTATGGGAGAAACAATTGCCGATCATTTTATAGATGAATTAGATTTATCTGTAATGCGACATTTAGTTAAGAAGGTAAAAGCACGTCAGAAACTTAATGGTAAAGTTTCATCAAATCGTTTTCTGAAAACAATTCAAGCGGTTTTACAGCCTCAAAATGGTAATTTTCTTGTTCCTAAAGATAATGAGGATGAGTCTAGTATGGAACTAGAACAAAATCATCGACTTGGTTAATTAATTTGTCGAACGCTAATTTTTTGTCATGGGAGGAGATAGATTTTTGACAAGTTTTTTTTGTTAGGTAATATTCTAGATTTTGTTAAAGCTAATTATGCTTAAAAATATTTTTTTAAGTATATATTAGATTGTTTATAGATGTTAAGGATAAAACTTAAATTAAATCATCTCTTCCTA
>NZ_JAAHHT010000112.1 GCF_010672085.1 Okeania sp. SIO3I5 | reverse complement strand
TGTTAATGTGTCTCCGTTGTTGACTACTGTGCCGTCGCCTTGGGTGACTTGACCTAATGTGGGTAACCCTGTGACTGTGATTGTGAGGAAATCTCCATCGGCGTCGGTGGGAGCTGTGATTCCTAAGGATGTGCCTGAGATTGCTTCGTCTACAGTTAGACTGTTGCTATTTACTACTGGGGCGTCGTTGGTTGCTATAATGTCTATTGTGGTTATGGCTGTGTTGCTGTCTGTATTCCCATCGTTGACTACTACTGTGACGCTCCGAGCTGTGGTGTCGGGGCTAACTGATGTGTTGTTGTATTCGATTTGAGCTATGGCATTCTGATACTCGGCTAATGTGGCAGTACCTGTGAGTGTGATTACTCCTGTGGCACTGTCATAGCTACTGGCTGTTATTCCTGTTGGCAATATGCCGTTGACTGATAAGCTTTCATCGGCTCCGTCTGGCCTGTTGGTTAATATGATTGTGGCTGACTCTATGTTGGTGTCGTCTATGTCTGTGATGACTACATCAGTGTCTCCTATTGCTACTGCAATGCCTCCTTCTGTGAAGCTGGTTTCATAGTCGTTGCCTGCGGTTGTACTGTCATCTCCGTCTAAGTCTAATGTGGGGGCGCTGTTGACTGGAGTAATATTTATTGTGGTTGTGGCTGTGTTGCTGTCACTCTCCCCATCATTGACTACTACTGTGACGCTCCGAACTGTTGGATCTGGGCTAACTGATGTGTTGTTGTATTCGATTTGCGCTATGGCACTCTGATACTCGGCTAATGTGGCAGTACCTGTGAGTGTTATCACTCCTGTGGCATTATCATAGGCACTTGCTGTTATACTCCCTGGGAGTGTGCCGTTGACTGATAAGTTTTCATCGGCTCCGTCTGGCCTGTTGGTTAATACTATTGTGGCTGACTCTATGTTGGTGTCGTCTATGTCTGTGATGACTACATCAGTGTCTCCTATTGCTACTGCAATGCCTCCTTCTGTGAAGGTGGTTTCATAGTCGTTGCCTGCGGTTGTACTGTCGTTTCCGTCTAAGTCTAATGTGGGGGCGCTGTTGACTGGAGTAATATTTATTGTGGTTGTGGCTGTGTCGCTGTCTGTATTCCCATCGTTGACTACTACTGTGACGCTCCGAAATGTGGTATCTGGGCTAACTGATGTGTTGTTGTATTCGATTTGGGCGATCGCCGTCTGATACTCGGCTAATGTCCCACTACCTGTGAGTGTGATTTCTCCTGTGGCACTATCATAGCTACTTGCTGTTATACTCCCTGGGAGTGTGCCGTTGACTGATAAGCTTTCATCTGTTCCATTTGGTCTGTTGGTTAATACTATTGTGGCTGACTCTATGTTGGTGTTGTCTACGTCTGTGATTATTATATCACTGTCTCCTATTGCTACTGCTCCATTTCCTTCTGTGAATGTGGTTTCGTAGTCGTTGCCTGGGATTGTACTGTCATCTCCGTCTAAGTCTAATACTGGGATGTCGTTGTCTGGAGTGACTACCACATTAATAGTGTCTGTGTCAATACTGAAAGCTGTAGTCCCACCATTACTACTAACATCTACGTTTGTGCCTGCTGTACCAGAAGTTTGGTCCCAAGCTCGGAATGTTAAGCCATTGCTTATATTACCGTTGAAGTCCGTTGTCGGGGCAAATAACACGCGGGTGTTGGCATCGTCTGCTAATAACAATGCAGTGCTATCCGATACTGTCCCTACTGGAGTCCAGGTTGTGCCACCGTCAGTTGTGTAGTGCCAGGTACCGTTGGTTTCGTCTACTGCGGTAATGGCAATACCTGTAACAGCAGCAGTATCTGGATCGGTGACATTACCTGTCAGAGCAACTATTTCGCTGACTAAGTTGCCTACTACTCCTGTGGGAGTGCTGTCTTCGTCTACTGTTAATTCTATGTCGGCAGTTGTTCCAATGGCATTGAGAGTGTTATTGAGGACTGGAGCATCGTTATCAGAAATAACTGTTATTTCTAATGTTTGGGGTATGCTATTTGTAATACCGTCGTTGACTGTTATGGATATCGTCCGACTGGTAGTGGGGTTTTCGGAGGTGTTTTGGTAACTGATGGCTTCGATTAATGCTTCGACGGCAGCTACTGTAGCGTTGACTGTGGTTAGGCTGATTTCTAAGGTGTTACCGTTGACTCCGTTGTTGATGGTGTCAATATTACCTATGACGTTCCCTTCATAGGTGATATTTGTGCCGTCGAAGCCTATTTGCCCTGTTCCAGTACCAATGTCGGCAACGGTTAGTTGGTCTCCAATATCCCCGGGAATACTATACTCAATAGTGATATTGCCACCATTGAAATCGCTGCCTTCGTAAGTGAGAGTTACATCGCTATCTATTATTTGTGCTGCTGCATTGACAACACTTTCGGTGAATGTAGGGATATCTAGGTTGCTTAAGACTGGGGGAGAAATTGTTTGGTAGAGGGATATTTTGTTGACACCATAATTTGATGAAGAACTGAGAACATCGACATCTCCATCATTATCCACATCTGCTGCAAATACTGACATAGCTCCATCATCACTATTAGAAATCGCCTGTTCAGTGAAGTTATTGCTGCCATCGTTGAGGTATATGGCGATTTTGTCGTCATAGAATGAAGCACTAAGAACATCCAGATCCCCATCACTATCCACATCCGCTGCAAATACTGAACGTGCCCCATTAGCATTAGTAGAAATCACCTGTTCAGTGAAGGTATTACTACCATCATTGAGGTACAGGGCGATTTTGTCGTCATCGTAAGAAGCACTGAGAACATCGATATCTCCATCACTATCTACATCTGCTGCAAATACTGAACGTGCCCCATTAGCATTAGTAGAAATCACCTGTTCAGTGAAGTTATTGCTGCCATCATTCAGGTACAGGGCGATTTTGTTATCATAGCGTGAAGCACTGAGAGCATCAATATCCCCATCATTATCCACATCAACTGCAAATACTGAATAGGCACCATCAGCAGTAGTAGAGATAATCTGTTGAGTGAAGTTATTACTGCCATCATTGAGATACACTGCTACTATGTCGCCAAATTCTAAACCACTAAGAACATCGACATCCCCATCATTATCCACATCGACGGCAAATACTGAACGTGCGCCATTAGCACTATTGGAGATGATCTGTTCAGTGAAGTTATTACTGCCATCGTTGAGGTACAGAGCTATTTTGTCATCAAATCTTGAAGCACTGAAAATATCCACATCCCCATCACCTTCTACATCTGCTGCAAATACCGATCTAGCATTAGAAGCATTAGTAGAAATCACCTGTTCAGTGAAGTTATTACTGCCATCGTTGAGGTATAAGGCGATTTTGTTGTCATAGAATGAAGCACTCAGAACATCCACGTCCCCATCACCATCCACATCCGCTGTAAATAATGATGTAGCAGCATTAGCATTAGTAGAAATAACAATCTCATTTGCCCCTACTGCCTTAGTTGTAGGAACGGCATTATCCGTAATAGTCAGAGTTGCCGTCTCATTCCCAGAAATTGAAGTAACATCATATTGTTCTGGTGTGCCAGTCGGTTCTTCTGTGATGGTGAGAGTGACTGTTTCTGCGATATCAGTAATGGTATCGTCCCTGGGTACTATTTCTATATCAACGCTGGTTTGTCCAGCGGGTATAACAACGCTGCCTTTTTCTCCATTAAATGTTACTGTGGGGACGGTATTATCTACGGTACGGACTCCTCTAATATCGTAGTCAATATTTTGTGTGGCAGTACCGGAGATGGTAAAGAAGACTGTGATATTGCCATTAGTGTCAGTGCCGCGATCTATGGTAAAAGTTCCTGGGGTAGCTCCTGCTTCCGTGGGAGTTCCTGTGCCAGTGATGCTGACTCTAGGAATGGATATCGTTTCGTAGAGGACAATTTGGTCACTACCTGAAGAGGCACTTAAAATATCCACATCCCCATCACCATCCACATCTGCGGCAAATACTGATCGGGGACTACCAGTATTAGTAGATATCGTCTGCTCCGTGAAGTTATTGCTACCATCGTTTAGGTACCAGGCGATTTTGTTGTCATCGCGTGATGCACTTAAAATATCCACATCCCCATCATTATCCACATCTGCGGCAAATACTGATTGGGCACTAAGTGCATTAGTAGAAATCGTCCGTTGAGTAAAGTTATTGCTGCCATCGTTTTCGTACCAGGCGATTTTGTTGTCATCGCGTGATGCACTTAAAATATCCACATCCCCATCATTATCCACATCTGCTGCAAATACTGATTCAGCAAAATCAGCATTAGTAGAAATCGTCCGTTGAGTAAAGTTATTGCTGCCATCATTTTCGTACCAGGCGATTTTGTCGTCATTGCGTGATGCACTTAAAATATCCACATCCCCATCACGATCCACATCTGCTGCAAATACTGATTCAGCACCGCTTATATCAGTAGGGATGAGTTGTTGAGTGAAGACATTGCTGCCATCGTTTAGGTATACGGCAATTCTTTCACCATCTGATGCACTGAAAACATCCATATCCCCATCACCATCCACATCTGCTGCAAATACTGAATTGGCACCGCTGATATTAGTGGAGATAACTTCTTCGGTGAAATTATTGCTGCCGTCGTTTATGTATACGGCAATTTCACCATTTGATGCACTGAAAACATCCACATCTCCATCATTATCCACATCTGCTGCAAATACTGATTCGGCATTACCAGCATTAGTAGAGATGATTTGTTCGGTGAAGTTATTGCTGCCATCGTTTAGGTACAGGGCTATTTTGTGATCAAACCGTGATGCACTGAAAACATCCATATCCCCATCACCATCCACATCTGCTGCAAATACTGAATAGGCAGCATCAGCATTAGTAGAAATAACAATCTCATTCGCACCGACTGCTTTAGATGTGGCATCGGGATTATCCGTAATAGTGAGAGTTGCCGTCTCATTCCCAGGAGTTGCCGTCACATCATATTGTTCTGGTGCGCCGGTGGGTTCATCTGTGAGGGTGAGGGTGACTGTTTCTCCTCCATCAACAACAGTATCGTCCCTGGGTACTATTTCTAGATCAACGCTGGTTTGTCCAGCGGGAATAACAACGCTGCCTTTTTCTCCATCGAATGTTACTGTAGGGACAGTATTCTCTACGGTACGGACTCCTCTAATGTCGTAGTCAATATTTTGTGTGGCAGTGCCAGAAATTGTAAAAAAAACTGTGATATTGCCAAGGGTATCGTCGCGACTGACGGTAAAGATAGCTGGTATTGCGCCAGCTTCATTAAGGGTTCCGGTTTGGGTAATTTGAACGGTAGGCATAATTATAATTTGGTAGTAATAAACAAGATATTAGATTGTCATTGGGAGGAGGGACGACGAAGCAATCTCATTAATTTTGATTGTTCTTCCAATTCTCAAGACTGCTTTCGTAACCGAAATGCTCCGCACAAGATATTAGATTGTCATTAGACATCTCCGGAAAAGAGGGAACAGGGAACAGCGGATCTGGGAACAGGAAGAAAGAATAGATCATTTCAAATGGGAGAATTGATTTGATTTTTAATTTTCGGAGATGTCTATTGGGAGGAGGGACGATGAAGCAATCTCATTAATTTTGATTGTTCTTCCAATTCTCAAGACTGCTTTCGTAACCGGAATGCTCCGCACAAGATATTAGATTGTTATTGCGAGGAAGGACGATGAAGCAATCTCATTAATTTTGATTGTTCTTCCAATTCTCAAGACTGCTTTCTTTCCCGAAATGCTCCGCACAAGATATTAGATTGTCATTGGGAGGAAGGACGATGAAGCAATCTCATTAATTTTGATTGTTCTTCCAATTCTCAAGACTGCTTTCGTAACCGAAATGCTCCGCAAACTCCTCGCAATGACTATTAGAACTTCGTGTCTTCCACTTGTAAATTTTCCGACCTACTGTCGTGTCAAAACTAAAATTGTGGGTTAGGAGCGAGCAACCTAGGAGACCTCTCCCCCCTGCCCCTCCCCCTCTCCTGATGAGTGAGAGGGAAGAAATCCCCCCCAACGCTAGCAGGGAAGGGGGTTGGGGGGTTAGGTTTTTTAACCCACATTTTCAAGCTTGACACGACACTACCTAACTGTACTGTTTTGACATACTCCCGACGTTGCCCTTCTATTCCCCCCTTTCAAAGGGGGGTTAGGGGGGATGGACAACGCGGGATTCTGAGCGTCTGGGAAACCCTGACCGCTGCGCATGACAGAGGTGATGTCCTCCCCCTGTGTTAAACCTCAACACTCAAATCACGAGTGGCCACCCGCCTCAACTCATCCGTTTCTTGCAGACCAATACAACCTGGATGTCGTACTCCGGGCAATACTACCACGTCATACAATTCAACTATTATCCCCTCAATACGCAACCAATGAACAATATCTCCAGTGTCCAAATTAATAACTTGCAGGCCACAAAAGGCCGTTGCTCCCTTTGCTGCTAATCTCTCTTGGAGAACTAAACCTGAAAAAGTTTGTTCTCTTTCTCTAGGTCTTGACAAACCCACGATAGCGTAGTTTTTCCAAAACGTCATCCCTCGTAAGTACCCCGCACAAAAGGTTACAGGTTGAAATTTGCCTGTTTTGGAATCGAGATAGCCAAATTCTCCTTTTCCCGAATTTAACAACCACAACTTATCTTGGTAAAAACGGGGGGAATGGGGCATCGAAAGTTCAGTAGCGATAATTTCTTTACTAGATACATCAATAACACAACCTCCATTCTGCCGTTGGTCTCGCCATCCATCTACCACGTCCGACTGACCGCAAGCAGTAACATAAGCTGGTTTTCCCTCAACTATGGCCAAACCGTTCAGATGACAACGTTCTTCGGGGGCCAATTTAGAAATAAATGGTGGTTTCCAGAGCGGAGTAAAACTGTAGCGATCGCTCAATGTAGCCAAACAATCAAATAAGGTATTGACAAAAATCACTTGTTGTGAATTATCTCCCCATTGAGCCTGGACAATATCATGTATATCCAACTGACCAGTCATCCAACTACGACGAGGGACATACATTTTGTCTCTGTCTTTAAACAATTGACCTTTTTCCACCATATTTTCTAACTGCCAGACCTGGTAGCGAGTGGCCAAAGTTAAGCGATCGGCAGTAGCAAAAAGTCCCATAGGGCGATCGAAAGTCCGCATAGTTGCTGACAAACTACCATCAGGTTTAATGCCGATGAAAAACAGTCGATTAGATTGATAAGTAGTGAATGCTAGACTCAACTTTTCAGTATTCAACCAGTCAATAAATTGTTGAGAACCGAAAATCTCAAAAGAGGCTTTTTTTCCCACTAAGTCCCCCCTAATTTTTTTTTGTTATTTCGGGGGAGAAGAATTTTAATTATTCAAGCAATAAATAATTATTTCCCCCATAGCAATCTTAACAAGATGACCATTTTTTGAATTCAAAATTCAAAATTCAAAGTTCAAAATTCTTAGCTCTAACCTAATTGAATAATTGTTTAATTCAGGACACAAGTCTCCTTTAATAATGAATAATTAATAATTAAATAATTCTTGCATTACTAATTTTGAATTATTAATTAGGGTCTGTCATCAATTATAAATTAGAGGTTAAACGCTTTGTCCGTCAATGTTTTTAGCGTCTGGAGTATTTCAAGAAGAAAAGCCCAAAACTCTTCCTACATATCCCTTTCAGATTTAATTGATGACACGCTCTAATAATTTTGAATTGTTTTGACTTTGGTCTTAGATATTGCTTCTCTTTTTTAACGGTTTTAATTTACAGCATAATTTGTGTATTTTCTAATAAATGGAGGATGAAATCCAATGACAATATTATCTTGAGGAATACCTCTACTAACTAAAATTTCACCAATTTCATCTTCTGTACCATTCCATTGAAGCCAAACCCGCTCGTCCTTAATATCTAAATATATAATCGGTCCAAAAATCCGGTTTTGATTATCCCAACCCATATAGAGTAACTGATAGCGATCTTGTTCAATATCGAAAATTGTTTGAGCTTCAACTCCATCTTTTGCTGCATTACGTCTAGTAGCATATTCTGTCAGTAACTGTTGAATAATTTGCCGATATTTTTCTACATTAGCCATTTGATAATTTCCTCATTTTTTATATCATAAACTAAGAGATTAATTTGACTTCTATAAATTATAGATTGAATAAATGGGCGTTGGAAAAAAATATTGTAAGTGTTGAGTGGTACAGCTAAATATAAAACTCGCTCAGATTCTAATTTTTCTAAAGCATAACGATAATTAATGTATTGTCCAATTGCTGTATGAAATTCAGAAATAGTAGATGTGCCTAGAAAACTTTTGATTTCAACAGCTATTTTTTGTAGGTCTTTTTCAGCTGCCAGAATTTTATCTGCCCCTAAATCTACATACATATCAATATTACCCTCTATTTTCAGGTGTAAAGGGTCATGAGTAATTTGCCAATTATCTTTTTGTAAAGCTGTCTTTACAACATTATGAAATAAGTCTTTTGCTGACATTTTTTAATTTGATATAGCCTTTTTAAAGTTACTAAGGTATACTTATTTTTCTGTCTTATTTGGTATTCCCACTAGATATCTCCAAAAATAAAAAATGAAATCAATTCAAGATATGAAATCAACAATTTCATTCCCTATTCCCTATTCCCTATTCACGCTTCGCGTTATTAACGATTCCAAATTTCTTCCAATGCCACTTCCAAACTGGCCACAAAATCAGGTAGATTAAACAAAGGACTATTTCGGAGTTTTAACTTCTCTCGCAACGGTAGTAACTCTTCTGGATGAGTACCCATAAATACGGCTTTCTGTTCATATTCCTCGAGACTATGACAAATCATTTCCTCTATTCCAGCACTCGCACAAATACTCGCCCCCATCCGAGATGCATTAGTAGAACCTGGTTTTGTCAAGACTGGCAAACCTGCATATAAAGCACAGACAGTAGTAGAACCGCCATTATAAATCAGGGTATCTAAAGCTAAGTTGGCCAAAGAGAACCGAGCTAGATATTCCGGGTGTGGAATTTTTTGAGCAAAAATTAGTCTTTCGGGTTTTACACCTCTATTCTTGGCACTCTGGCGTAAATTTTCCATGGCTTCTTCTACTGTAAAAGATAACAATAAAACGCTGCCTTCTACCTGTTGTAATATTCGCATCCAGATATCAAATAATTCAGGAGTAATTTTATAATGGCGATTAAAACAGGCAAAAATAAAACCCTCTTCTGGTAAGTCAAAATAAGCTCGACTAAAATGCTTTTGAGAAATATCCATGGGCGAACAAAGAAATTGATGGGGTAAATAGATAATTTTCTCACTGTAATGCTCGGCTAATTCTGGAGGTACTACCCATTTATCTGTTAATAAATATTGGATAAAATCTCCCCCCATTGTATTAGGATAGCCAAGAAATGTTACTTGGACTGGCGCTGGTTTATAAGCAAATAACGAACATCTGTTTTCCAATTTTTAAACCTTTCTACCACTAACAAATCTGAGGAATAATCAACCCTTAATTTCGATAAACCCACCACAGCAAAATCACCAATAAAATTTAAACTTCTGCCATAACCAGGACAAAAAGTTACAGGTAAAAATTTGCCATTTTCAATGTAACCAAAATCCCCTGTTCCTGAGTTCAACAACCACAATTTCCCCCTATACCATCGTGGTGAATGTGGCACTGATAACCCCTCAACAATAATTTCATTAGTCTGAATATTAATAACAACACCTCCATTACTCCTCAGACTCTGCCAACCACACGCAACATCAGAACAACTAATAGCGGTAACGTAGCGCGGTTGCCCTTCTACTGTAGCGAGGCCATTAAGATGACATCGGTCTTCAGGGGCGAGTTGAGAAATAAAGGGCGGTTTCCAGAGGGGAGTAAAGCTGTGTTTAGGGTGAAGAGTTGCTAGACAACTATATTGAGTATTGATAAAAATTATATCGCCCTTGTTATCTTCTACTAAGTCCTGGACGTTTAACTCTCCAGTAGTATATGCCATACGAGGAATATAAAAGCGATCGTATTTGTCTTCTAAAAGTTCCTCATTTTCGAGTACATTTTCCAACCGCCAAATTTGGTATTGAGTTGAAAGGTATAGGCGATCGCTCTTGGCATAAAGTTTTCTGGGGCGATCGAACTCCCAAACAGGAACGGACACTTGGCCGTCAGGTTTGACTCCAATTAAGCAGAGGCAATTTGTCTGAGAGGTAAATGCTAAACTTATTTGATATCTGTTTAACCATTCTAGGAAGTGAGGGGAGTAAGTAATTGTTAGGGTTTTGGTGATGGGAGGTAATTTTTTCATTACTAAAAATTTATTTATTAAAATATAGAAATATAAGTAGTCGTGCAAAATAAATTTCCTAGTTGAGAGAGAAAAAAGGAAACAGGGAAAAGAGAGTCAATAGGATATGTAATTAATTTTGCTGATGAACTTATAATTATTTGTTTGAGCTGAAAGTTGATTTTTTACTTTGTCATACTTAGCTACAAAAGGGCGAATACTTTTTTATGAAACCAACTAAATTAAAATTTTATACCATAACAACTCTGACTATAATTTTAGGCAAATTAACTACAACACTACCCTCCTACTCTCAACCCATAACCCCTGCCAGTGATGGCACAGGAACAACAGTAAATCAAAACGGCAACCAATTCAATATCCAAGGCGGAACTCAAAGTGGCTCTAACTTATTCCACAGTTTCGAGCAATTTAACCTTGACACCAACCAAACCGCTAATTTCCTAACCACCCCAGACACCCAGAATATTCTCGGCAGAATCACAGGAGGCAATGCCTCAATTATTAACGGCCTCATCCAAATTATCGGCGGTAACTCCAACCTTTTTCTAATGAACCCCGCAGGCATAATGTTTGGTGCTAACGCCAGCCTTAATATACCCGCCTCATTCAGCGTTACCACTGCCACCGGTATTGGCTTTAACAACAATAATTTCTGGTTTAAAGCTATGGAAACCAACGACTACTCAAATTTAGTTGGAAACCCCAGTGGTTATAGATTTAATGTATCTAACCCAGGCGCTATAGTGAATCAAGGAAATCTCAGTTTAAACCCCGGAGAAAATCTGACTTTATTAGGTGGCACAGTCATCAACACAGGAAAACTCTCCACTCCAGGCGGTAACATCACCATCGCAGCAGTAGAAAGCAGTAGTACCGTGAGAATATCTCAACCAGGAAATTTATTAAGTTTGGAAGTTAACCCAAACAAAGCAAATGAGCAAGATATTTCTCAGCTCGATCCTCTATTTTTACCAGAATTATTAACAGGTGGAAACAACAAACACGCCACATCCATAAAAGTTAATGCTGATGGTAATTTAGTTTTGACAGATAATGCAACAATTGCCAATACTTCAGGAGAAACTATTGTTTCAGGAAATATAGATGTATCAACTTCCGATCATGTTGGAGGACAAGTTAATATATTTGGCGATCGCGTAACTCTCATAAATACCAATATTAACGCCGATGGTTTAAATGGTGGGGGAACAGTATTAATTGGAGGCGACTTTCAAAGCAATGGTATAGTTCCTAATTCTCAGCAAACTTTTGTTAATCAAAACTCATTTATTTCTACTGATGCTATTACAAATGGTGATGGAGGTAAAGTCATTATTTGGTCAGATGGAATTACTAATTTTGACGGAAATATTAGTGCCAAAGGAGGAGAAAATTCTGGTGATGGAGGCTTTGTTGAAGTATCAGGAAAACAAGAATTAAATTTTAACGGTCAGGTTAATGTTAATGCTGAATTTGGCAATACAGGAACAATATTATTAGACCCAGAAAATATTATTTTAGGAGGTGCAGAAAGTAATACTTCCCTAGAAAATTTAGAAGGAAATATTGTTCTCGAAGCGGATAACGATATAACAATTAATGAAAATATAGAAAGAGATTCATCTGTACAATTACAAGCCGGACGCAGCATTAATATTAATGCTGATATTAATACATCAAGTGGCAATGGAAATATCAACATATTTGGTAATAACGAGCAAATAAATTCTGCTAACCGGAATGATGGAGCAGCATCAATAAATCAATTAGATGGAACAACATTAAACGCTGGAAGTGCGGATATTAATATTCAGTTAGGAAATTCAGGAGAAGTCGGCGATATAAATCTGGCAAACTTAACAACAACAGGGGAAGTTTTAGTAAATGCAAATGGAGGAAATATTGCCAGAGTTTCTGAGAATTCATTGATAACTGCGGGTAACGGTTTATTTCTAACTTCTGACAGTGGAGGCATAGGTTTAATTGATGCACCATTGCAATTAAATGTGGTTTCTTTAGAATCAGTTGCCGGGAATAGTGGAGCATTTTTTCAGTCCTTGGCAGACGTGAACGTTGGTGGAGTCAATGAAAATGTCAATGGTATTTCCACTATTGCTGGAGGAGATATTGTTCTCAGGAGCGAAGGAAATGTGACTGTAACTGAAGATATTTTTACTGATATTTCTGGTAGTGAGCTAGGAGGAGATATAAATATTACAACCCAAAACCTTTCTGTTAGCAATGGCGCTCAAATATCTGCGAGTACCTTTGGCGATGGCGATGCAGGGAGAGTCGATATTGCAGTCGAGGATACTGTAATATTTGATGGAGTATCTTCAGATGGTTTTGCTAGTGGGGTAATTAGTGGTGTGGGAGAAGGAGCAACAGGAAATACAGGTGGTGTAAACATTACCACTGGTGCTTTGGAAGTTACTAATGGCGCTCAAATATCTGTGATTAACCTTGGCAATGGGGATGCAGGGGGAGTTGAGATTACAGCAAATAGTGTAGTGTTTGATGGAGGCACTGCAAATAGTGTCAGTGGAGCATTTAGCAGAGTGGGAGCGGGAGCAACAGGGAATGCGGGTGGTGTGAATATTAACAGTAGCGATTCTCTGGAAGTCATTAATGGCGCTCAAATATCTTCCAGTACCTTTGGGCAAGGAAATGTAGAGGGAGTAGAAATTGTAGCTGAGAATAATGTAGTGTTTGCTGGGGTATCTCCAGACGGGTTCTCTAGTGCAGCAATTAGCAGAGTGGAATCAGGTGCAGAAGGGAATTCGGGTGGTGTGAGGATTACCACCAGTTCTCTGGAAGTTATTAATGGCGCTCAAATATCTTCCAATACCCTTGGGCAAGGAAATGCTGGCAATATCTATATTGATACAGACTCTCAATTAAGAATCAATGACAACAGCGAAATCTCAGCTTTCACAGAAAGTACAGCAGACGGTGGCAATATCATCATCACTTCTCCAGAAACCATTAATTTGCAAGGTAACGGAGAAATTAAAGTTGGCAGCAGTGGCGCAGGCAACCCAGGCAATATCATAACAACATTAGAACCAGAACCAGAACCAGAACCAGAACCAGAACCAGAACCAGAACCAACACCGGAACCAGAACCAGAACCAGAACCAGAACCAGAACCAGAACCAGAACCAGAACCAACACCGGAACCAACACCGGAACCAACACCGGAACCAGAACCAGAACCAACACCGGAACCAACACCGGAACCAGAACCAGAACCAACACCGGAACCAACACCGGAACCAGAACCAACACCCGAACCAGCACCAGCACCAGCACCAGTTCCATCTCCAACACCAGCACCAGCACCAACACCATCTCCAACACCAGTTCCATCTCCAACACCAGCACCATCTCCAACACCAGCACCAACACCAGCACCAACACCATCTCCAACACCAGTTCCATCTCCAACACCAGCACCATCTCCAACACCAGCACCAGCACCAGCACCAGTTCCATCTCCAACACCAGCACCAACACCAACACCATCTCCAACAGCAGTTCCATCTCAAACACCAACTCAAATACCAGCTCAAATACCAGCTCAAATACCAGCACCAACACCATCTCAAACACCAGCTCAAATACCAACTCAAATACCAACACCAACTCAAATACCAACACCAGCTCAAATACCAACTCAAATACCAACTCAAACACCAGCTCAAATACCAACTCAAATACCAACTCAAACACCAGCTCAAATACCAACTCAAATACCAACACCAACTCAAATACCAACACCAGCTCAAATACCAACTCAAATACCAACTCAAATACCAACTCAAACTCAAACACCAACTCAAACACCAACTCAAATACCAACTCAAATACCAACTCAAACTCAAACACTAACTCAAACACCAACTCAAATACCAGCTCAAATACCAGCTCAAATACCAGCTCAAATACCAGCTCAAACTCAAATACCAGCTCAAACTCAAATACCAGCTCAAATACCAGCTCAAACTCAAACACCAACTCAAATACCAACACCAGTTCCATCTCAAACACCATCTCAAACACCAGCTCAAATACCAACTCAAACACCAGCTCAAACTCAAACACCAACTCAAATACCAACTCAAACACCAGCTCAAACACCAGCTCAAATACCAACTCAAATACCAACTCAAACACCAGCTCAAATACCAACTCAAATACCAACTCAAACTCAAACTCAAATACCAGCTCAAACTCAAATACCAGCTCAAACTCAAATACCAGCTCAAATACCAACTCAAATACCAACTCAAACTCAAATACCAACTCAAACACCAACTCAAACTCAAATACCAACTCAAACACCAACTCAAACTCAAATACCAACTCAAACACCAGCTCAAACTCAAATACCAACTCAAACACCAGCTCAAATACCAACTCAAATACCAACTCAAACAGCAACACCAGCTCAAACAGCAACACCAGCTCAAACACCATCTCAAACACTAACACCAACACCGGAGCTGAATTTCCCGATCCCTCCTAATTTAATTATAGAAACTGTTACCCCTAGTAATAATAACCAAACTGAAAACACCACTAGCGCTAAAGATCAAACACAAGACTCTATCAATATTACAACTGATACACAAACAATATTAACAACAATTGATAATGTTAATAACAATACCCTAACAATAGTCACAGATTCAAATCCAGTAGCAACAAACATTTTAGAAATAAACCGGAATAACGAATATTCAAATTACCTTGAAGAAGATTTGAGTGCAGAATTGCTCAATAAAAAAAACGTCCGAGAAATATTAAAGGATATGGAAGAGCAAACCGGAACAGAATCTGCCGTTATTTATGTTTACACTTACCCAGAACAATTACAATTAATATTATACACCAAAAATCGTCAGCCAATTATTAAAATTATTCCCCAAGTCAGCGAAAAACAACTTAGGGAGGTTGTGTTAAGATTCCGCATAGAAATTACAAATCCTGCTCGTCGTTCTACTAATAGCTATCTGCCAGCAGCACAACAATTATATGATTGGCTCATCGCACCTATATCAGCAGAATTAGAAGCAGCAAACATTAAGACTCTACTATTTAGCATGGATGAAGGTTTAAGGACTTTACCCGTAGCAGCATTACATGATGGCAAACAATTCCTAGTCGAAAAATATAGCCTCAGTTTAATTCCCAGTGTCAGTTTAATGGATACTCGATACCGCAGAGTTCAAAATACTCAGGTATTAGCAATGGGAGCAAGTGAATTTATTGAGGAAAACTCTTTACCAGCAGTACCCGTGGAATTAGAAACCATTTCCCAACAATTGTGGCGGGGTAGTCAATTTATCAATGAAGATTTTACCCGGAATAACCTATTAGCTCAACGGCAAAATTATCCCTATCCTATTATTCATCTAGCCACTCATGCAGAATTTTTACCTGGTAGAGCTAGTAATTCTTATATTCAACTGTGGGGTTCGGAACAAATAAAGTTAAACCAAATTAGAGAGTTAGGTTGGAGTGAACCTGCGGTTGAATTGTTAGTATTGTCAGCTTGTCGTACTGCTATAGGAGACAGAAATGCTGAATTAGGGTTTGCCGGGTTAGCGATCGCAGCAGGAGTTAAGTCAGTATTGGCTAGTATTTGGTATGTGAGTGATGAAGGTACATTGGGGTTAATGACGAAGTTTTATACTCATTTGGATAATGTTAATATTAAAGCAGAGGCGTTAAGACAGGCGCAGTTAGCTATGTTGCGAGGGGAGGTAGCTATTGTAGATGGGGAGTTAAGGATAAGTAAAGGGTGGAAGTTCCTGGCGTTACCACCCACATTAGGGAAATTTGGAAGTCAAAATTTTTCTCACCCTTATTATTGGGCAGGGTTTACTATGATTGGTAGTCCTTGGTAAATAGGATCTGCTGAATAAATTGGTTGCTCGGGGTTTGACACGGGGACGCGGAGACGCAGGGACGCGGAGACGCGGGGAGATGGAAGTGTTATCAAAAACCGGGTTGATGCCAGACAAATATCAGCAACCGTAGGGCATTTCATATCAACCCGGTTTCTCTGCTTTCCGACACTACTGGTTTTTTTATTATTCGGAGATGATATAAGTCCTCATAACTTACGCAGCTGAACCCAGAAACCGGGTTTTTAGGATAAATTGTTGTTTTTAACAATAGATATTGACGAAAAAACCCGGTTTCTTTGCGTAAGTCCTAGTCCTGAATTATTAACGGCATTGTCACAAAGACATGATATAATATTATGCTTAGATAAATTTTTCCATCAAAAACTGATATAGAACTTTGTGTGAGTTCTGTTATAGTTAGATTGTGTAAAAATTTTCAAAAGCAAATAACAATAATCATTTTAGAGAGGTCTCTGATGGTAGCAATAACAGACCAAGTAGAAATAACAAACCCAAAAAAAAATAGACTCACAATAGAGACAAATAAAATTGCTCCTGATACAATGGCCATTCGGTGCCTTGATTGGGACCGCGACCGCTTTGATATAGAATTTGGCCTACAGAATGGTACCACATATAACTCCTTTATCATTCGGGGAGAAAAAAATGCCCTGGTGGATACATCCCATGAAAAATTTCGCCAGTTGTACCTAGATATCCTGTGGGGTCTGATCAAACCTACTGAGATAGATTACCTAGTTATTAGTCATACCGAACCAGATCATAGTGGTTTAGCCAAAGACATTATCGAACTCGCTCCCCAAGTTACAGTAGTTGGGGCAAAAGTAGCAATTCAATTTTTAGAAAATTTAACTCATATACCATTTAATAAGCAAATTGTCAAAAATGGAAACGAATTAGATTTAGGTAATGGTCACGTTTTAGAATTTGTTTCTGCTCCAAATCTGCATTGGCCTGATACAATTTTTAGCTACGATCGCAAAACCCAAACCCTATTTACCTGTGATGCTTTTGGGATGCACTATTGCTCGGACAAAACTTATGATGAAAACCTCAGTGAGATAGAAGCAGATTATCAGTTCTATTATGAATGTCTGATGGCCCCCAATGCTCGCTCTGTCTTAAACGCCATGAAACGTATGAAGGCACTGGGAGAAATCAATACCATTGCCACAGGTCACGGTCCTCTACTACGTCATAATTTAGTAGAACTAACAAACCGTTATGAAGAGTGGAGTAAAGCAAAAGACAAAGCAGAGACAACAGTAGCAGTATTCTATACCTCTGATTATGGTTATAGCGATCGCCTTTCCCAAGCGATCGCCCATGGGATAACCAAAACAGGGGTTGCAGTAGAAATGATGGACTTGAAATCTGCCGATCCTCAAGAGACAAGGGAACTGGTGGAGATGGCAAAAGGAATTATCATTGGAGCGCCACCCAGCACAGGTCCGATCGGTAGCACTGCCGATGTAGCTATTAGCACTATTTTAGCAGCAGCGAATAAAAAGCAAGCATTTGGTTTGTTTGAATCATATGGTGGGGATGACCGCTCAATTTATCCTCTTGCCAATCAGTTTAAAGAATTAGGTCTCAAGCAAGCATTCCCTAATATTACAATCAAAGAAACGCCCTCAGAATTAACTTACAAATTATGTGAGGAAGCGGGGACAGACGCAGGGCAACTTTTAACTCTTAAGGAAACTATCAAGCAAATGAAATCTCTCGATAGTAACCTAGATAAAGCTTTAGGTCGTCTGAGTGGGGGTTTATATATTATTACTGCTATTAAAGGTGAAGTTAGTAGTGCAATGTTAGCTTCTTGGGTAGTACAAGCTAGTTTCCAACCTTTAGGAATTTCGATCGCAGTAGCAAAAGACCGAGCTATTGAGGCGCTAATGCAAGTAGGCGATCGCTTTGTCTTAAATATATTGCGGCAAGATAACTATCAAGGTTTGATGCGACATTTTCTGAAGCGCTTCCCACCCGGTGCAGACCGTTTTGCCGGAGTGAATACTCAAACCGCTAATAATGGTAGTCCGATTTTAAGTGATGCTCTCGCTTATTTAGAGTGTGAAGTAGCAAGTCGGATGGAGGCAAGCGATCATTGGGTTATTTATGCAACAATTGATAATGGGCGAGTTAGCGATCTAGATGCTTTGACTGCGGTACACCATAGAAAGGTGGGTAATCATTATTGACAGGACTTACGCAGAACCACCATCTCTTGGTGCGCGTTCCCTCTCTTGGTCAGCATTCCCTCACAGGAGTGCGCATTCCCTCTCTTGGTCGGCGTTCCCTTGCGCCTGTCGGCGACGCGGGGTCGCACCGCTTGCGCCTATCGGCGGCGCGGGGTCGCACCGCTTGCGCCTATCGGCGGCGCGGGGTCTGACCGCTTGCGACTTGCCTCTTGCAGAGGAGCTACGCTTTTCATGTCGCGCAGCGTTAGCGGAGCTTTGCGTCAGCAAAACGTCGTCGCGGAGTCGCACCGCTATCTAGTAGTGGCGAGTCGCGATCTAGTAGGGGCGCTTCGCGTTTGCGCAGCATTCCGCAGGAAAGCGCCCCTACAGATGGTGGCCCCTACAGATGGTGTCTGATTTGATATGGGTGCGTAAGTCCTGAGAATTTTAGAATCAGGAGTCAGGAGACGTAGGGGCGAACGGCCGTTCGCCCCTAGTTGAGACAGAATTTTAGAAGAAAATCATAGCTGCCGTAATTGAGTAATCAATCAAGCAAGTATTTATGCTTAATTATTTACTCGGAATTTGATCAACGAAAAAAGTAATTGAGATGATTTGCATAGTATAAATACTTACCCAACCACGGATCTTTATGCTACTTTCTCCTGCTTTCTGCCTTATTTAAAAGTAATTGCAACTATCATAATATAATCATAAATACGGTTTGCTTATTTTATATCAATTTAACTCATTAACTAAACTATGCTACAAACCACCAAAAAAAAAGATGTTCAAGTTGTAATAATTGGTCAAGATACAAAAGTGCTACGGTCTCGCACTTGGGATAGACTAAAATTTGAAGTGGAATATTCCCTCCAAAAAGGCACTACTGCCAACTCCTATCTCATCCAAGCAGAAAAAACTGCAGTTATCGATCCCCCTGGGGAATCTTTTACGACAAATTATTTAGAATCATTACAACTACGCTTAGATTGGCATCGCCTTGATTATGTGATTCTGGGTCACTTTAATGCTAATCGTGGGGCAACCCTAAAAGCATTGTTAGCTGTAGCACCTCAAGTTACTTTTGTCTGCTCAAACCCTGCTGCTTTAAACCTCAAAGAATATTTCAAAGACGAAGAGTTGAAAATTAAGGTAGTTAAAGCAGAGGATACTCTTGACTTAGGTGGTGGCCATGAATTGGAGTTTATCACTACTCCAACTCCTAAATGGCCAGATGGTCTGATGACTTATGATCCCCAAACTCAAATTCTGTTTACTGATAAATTTTTCGGCGCTCATGTCTGCGGAGAACAAGTTGCTGATGAAGGATGGAGTGTCTATAGTGAGGATAGACGTTTTTATTATGATTGTCTCCATGCTGCTCAGGTAAAACAAGTCTTTTCTAGTCTAGAAAAAATTTCTGAGTTAACGGCAAAATTCTATGCTCCTGCTCACGGACCGATGGTACGCTATGGAATGAAAGAATTAATCAGTCTGTATCGGAAGTGGAGTCAGGAACAAAGTTTACGAGATTTGAATGTAGCCTTGCTTTATGCGTCAGCTTATGGTAATACAGCTACTGTTGCTCAGGCGATCGCTAGAGGTATAACTAAAGCAGGGGTAGCTGTAGAATCAATTAACTGTGAGGCTGCTACATCTAATGAAATTAAGGATGTAATAGAAAAATGTCATGGGTTTATTATTGGTTCTCCTACTCTCGGGGGTCATGCACCAACTCAGATTCAAACAGCTTTGGGTATTGTATTGAATACAGCTTCTAAAGACAAATTGGCAGGGGTCTTTGGTTCCTTTGGTTGGAGTGGTGAAGCAATAGATTTTTTGGAAAGTAGGTTAAAGGATGCGGGTTATAAGTTTGGTTTTGAACCTATTAGAGTTAAGTTTAAGCCAGATGATGTAACGATCCAAACTTGTAAGGAAACTGGTATTGATTTTGCTCAAGCTTTGATTAAATCCCAAAAACGTCGCGCTCCTAGAGCTGCGAGGGGTGGTTCGGGAAGCGATCGCACGGCTCAAGCTGTGGGACGGGTTGTGGGTTCTCTATGTGTGATGTCTGCTAAACGTGGGGATGTGACCAGTGCTATGTTAGCTTCTTGGGTATCTCAGGCAACTTTTAATCCTCCGGGGGTTACTGTTGCTATTGCTAAAGATAGGGCGTTGGAGTCTTTGACTCATACGGGGGATAAATTTGTTTTGAACATATTAGCTGAGGAAAGGAAGGATTTACAAAAGCATTTTCTCAAGTCTTTTGCCCCCGGAGAAGACCGTTTTGTTAAAGTTGAGACAAAGGAAGCTAATAATGGTTGTCCAATTTTAACCGATGCTCTGGCTTATTTGGAATGTAAAGTGGCAAACCGGATGGAATGTGGGGACCATTGGTTAGTTTATGCTGTGGTAGAGAATGGTCAAGTATTGAATGATGGAGTGACTGCTGTTCACTTCCGCAAAACAGGGAGTTATTATTAGGAATAGGGAATAGGGAGTGTGGGAGGTGTGGGAAGTGTGGGAAGTGTGGGGAGAGGGGGAGGTGTGGGAAGTGTGGGGAGGTGTGGGAGGTGTGGGGAGAGGGGGAGGTGTGGGAAGTGTGGGGAGGTGTGGGAAGTGTGGGGAGAGGGGGAAGTGTGGGAGGTGTGGGAAGTTGGGTTTTTTCATTCTCCACCCCAAAATTTGGGGTTGGGAATCTAACAGATCAAGGTTTTATAGCTAAGAAAGAATTGGTTAGGACAACTACTGATGATGAATCTTAGACTAGGAAATGTTTTTCCAACTGTTCCCTGTTATAGCATTTCTTGGTTGAAGAAAGTGCCAGCTTTTCGGTAGAAAAAGCTTAAAAAGCTAGTATTTTGGGCTGACTATGACAGAAAAATCAAGGAACAGTTTTTCCAACTACCTCCTCTATAATTCCTATTTCTCCTGACTCCTGACTCCTGACTCCTACCTTTATCAAAATACTTTTACAGATAACTGAACAGGATATGATAATAAAAACTAAACAGTTACTCAGGAGGATATAAATTTATGACATTATTAGTAGCAGGTGACATTGGCGGTACGAAAACTATACTACAATTAGTAGAGGCTAACCGAGAAGAATCAAAAGGTTCTGTAGAATTGCGCAACCTCCATGAAAATCGTTACTCTAGTCACGATTTTCCAGATTTAGTACCTATTGTCAAAAAATTCCTGGAGGAAGCTAGTGAGAAATTAGGGGAAAAACAAGAACCAGAAAAAGCTTGTTTTGCCATTGCGGGGCCGGTTGTTAACAACACAGTTAAATTGACTAATTTGCCTTGGATGCTGGATGCCAAAAAGATGGAAAATGAGTTGGGCATATCTCAAATTAGTTTGATTAACGATTTTGAAGCAGTCGGGTATGGAATTTTGGGTTTAAATGATAACGATCTGGATACTTTACAAGCAGGCGAACCTAGAAGTGATGCTCCAATAGCTGTTATTGGTGCCGGTACGGGATTAGGACAATGTTTTTTGATTCGGGCAGCAGGCACAATTAAAGTTTATCCTACAGAGGGAGGCCATGGTGATTTTGCGCCACGCTCGGAGTTAGAATTTGAACTATCAAAATATTTGTTGGCAAAGCATAATATAAACCGAGTCTCTGTAGAAAGGGTAGTCTCGGGCATGGGAATTGTGGCAATTTATCAATTTTTACGCGATCGCGAATCTGCTATAGAATCTCCAGAAATAGGAGATGTAGTCAGACAGTGGGAAAAGGAAGTAGGTGCAAGTGAAATTACTGTAGATCCAGGAGCGGTTATTGGTAAAGCTGCTTTAGAAAAGAGCGATCGCCTCTGCGAGCAAACTTTAAAGATGTTTGTGGAAGCTTATGGGGTTGAAGCAGGAAATTTGGCATTGAAACTTTTACCTTATGGGGGTGTGTATATAGCAGGGGGTATTGCTGGTAAAATTTTGCCACTTCTGAAATCAGGTAGTTTTATGGAAGCTTTTAAGAATAAAGGGCGGATGACACCCTTATTAGAGAAGGTGCCGGTTCATATTATTTTAAATCCTCAAGTGGGATTAATTGGTGCAGCAATTCGTGCTTCTAATTTATAGGAAGTAATTTCAGTTATCAGTTATCAGTTATCAGTTATCAGGTGTAAGGGAGTGTGGGAGGTGTGGGAGGTGTGGGAAGTGTGGGAGGTGTGGGAGGTGTGGGAGGTGTGGGAGGTGTGGGGAGGGTGGGGGAGATTGAAGTAAAGTTATAAACATAGGACTTACGCATGAACGCTATTAGTAGGGTGTGTTTCCGCTAAGAGCGGACATGAAAAGCGCTAGCGTAACGCACCAATAATCTATATATAGTGCCTTTGCGTAAGTCCTGATCAATTATTTCCATAAACTATCAATTACTCCCCTCTATTCCCTATTCCTTGTTCCCTGTTCCCTAGCCGCGCTACAATACAAATTCTTTCAATTCTAACTCACCATAAATCATGTTGCGATCCATAGCTGATAAAACTTGATTTTTAGCAGTTTCGGAAGTTAAACATTTACAAGCTAACTGAGCTACATCTGCTCGATGAATAGTTCCGGCAATTTTATAATCTTGAGTCAAAACGCCATTACCTGTAGCTGGTTCTGACTTTAAACCACCCGGACGAATAACAGTATAAGTTAGTCCGCTGTTAATCAAATGTTGTTCTGCTTTTTCCTTTTCTAGCAAAACGGGACCGAGTGTTTCTAATGCTTGAGGAGGCAGAGCGACTGCGCTTTCTCCACTACCGATAGAGGAAATGAGAATAAATTGTTGTACCTGAGCTTTGAGAGCAATATCAATCAGATTTTTATTACCCAAATAATCAGCACGTTCCCCATCTTTGGGCAAACCGCCAATAGTGCTGATGACTGTCGTGATGTTTCGATCGCCTAACATTGCAGTTTTCACAGATGGTACGTCTAAAGCATCACCCATGACAACTTGAATACCCATTGCTTCTAATTCTTGTTGGGTATCAGAGGAACGTAATAATGCTATAACTTGATAATTTTCTGCTATTAGGCATTTAGCAATTTCTCGCCCTACCCCTCGACTTGCACCAGCTAAAAAAATGTAAGATTCAGATGTCATACTTGTGATAATTTTCTAATTTTGGCATTCAAAGATTATAGTATACCAATGGCTTTGTTGTAATAGCCATAGAAAATCCGTTCCGCTTTTCGGTTGCCAGATCCGACATGAAAAGTGAACCTAGTGGCAGCTATATCACCCTATTTCTATTATTTATTCTATTGGCCAATAGTTAAATCGCTCAAAGCCTTTGCAGATATAAGTTTCAGCCTTTTTTTTATTAATCTTTGATGTTTGATTTATTTATTGGACAATAGTTGTAGAAGTATGAAGTACATAAGCTTTAGCTTGTGCGGTAGCCATAAGCTTTCATACAACAAAGCCTATAAAAATTACTACTCGGAGAGTATTGACTTAATCAAAAAATAACGATATGATACGTTACAAAGAACACTATTAGACAGAATGTGTTTGCTGCGCATATAAAACACACATACATGAAATCCATCAGAACCAAACTGAAACTGAATAACAAACAAAAAACTTTGATGGCTCAACACGCTGGCTATTCACGCTGGTGTTATAATTGGGGTTTAAGTTTATGGAATGCTGCTTATACAGATGGTTACAAACCAAATGCCCGTAAACTTAGAGAGGTTTTTACCAATCACGCAAAACCACTTTATCCTTGGATGAAAAATTTGTCGTCTAGAGTTTATCAATACGCTTTCCGAAACTTAGGTGAAGCATTTAAGAGGTTCTTTAAAGGATTAGGAAAACACCCAAGGTTTAAGAAGAAAGGTAAACATAATTCATTCACAATAGATAATTGTGGAAAACCAATAGAACTAAATGGATGGAATCATAAATTACCTTTTATTGGTTGGGTACAAACTTATGAACCAATTGAAGCAAGAACTAAAAAAAGTAGACAGGCAGGTGATTGGTACTTAAGTTTGAGTTATGAATTTACTCCAACTTCAACTCCAAAAACTACTGAAGTTGTAGGTGTTGATTTAGGTGTCAAAACCTTGGCAACGTTAAGTACGGGAGTTGTTTTCTCTGGTGCTAAATCTTACAAGAAGTTTGAAAATAAGCTTTCTAGATTGCAATACCTTAATCGCAATAAAATTATTGGTTCAGCTAACTGGCAAAAAGCACAACTGAAAATAGCTAGGCTACATAGACGAATAGCTAACATTCGCAAAGACACACTTCATAAATTAACAACACATTTAGCCAAGAACCACGGCAGTGTTGTTATTGAAGACCTTAATGTGTCCGGAATGTTAGCCAACCATAAACTAGCTAAGTCTATAGCTGACCAAGGATTTTATGAATTTAGGCGACAGCTTGAATACAAAACTCAGTGGTACGGCTCTGAGCTAGTAGTTGTTGATAGATTTTTCCCATCATCAAAGACTTGCTCTAACTGTGGTCATGTCCAAGATATGCCCTTGCATCTGAGAACTTATGATTGCCCAGAATGTGGGTTGTCAATAGATAGAGATTTAAACGCCAGTATAAATTTGAGAGATGCGGTCGGCTCGGTCGTGAATGCCTGTGGATGAGTAACCGCCGACGGCCTCAGTGGAAGCAGGAAGTAAACCTTAAATTGTCACATTATGTGACGCTTTGTATCAGTTTTATAGAGCAGCAGTATTCAAGATGATAGAAGTTAATTCCATGTATGACTATATTATTATTGGAGCAGGTTCTGCTGGAAGCATAGTGGCCTCAAAGCTTGCTGATTCTGACTCAAATGTGAGTATTCTTCTCATCGAAGCTGGGGGTACGCCACCAAATCCCATCGAGATGTTTACTCCTAGTTGTTGGTTTGAAGTCTTACAAGAATATCCAGAAATTGATTGGGGTTATGAGTCACAACCGCAGCCAAATTTGAATAATCGTGTCATCAAGCTATCTCAGGCAAAAGTTCTAGGTGGATCTGCACTACATAATGCTACAGTCTATGTTAGAGGTGGTCAGTCTGACTTTAATGATTGGGGTAATTTAGCACAAGGTTGGTCATGGAGTGATGTACAAGCATACTTTGAAAGTGTAGAGAGTACCATGAAAGTTTTAGTGGGTCAGACAGACAATTTTATCAATGATTTATTTGCTGCTGCTAAAGAGTATGGCTTACCTGAAAACCCCAATTACAATACAAGTGAGAGTCAATATGGATACGCTCCATTTCAATTCAACAACAATATTACAACAGATTACCAACTTTGCCGTGAAACCACCTATACCACTTTTTGGCCTGAGAAATATCCAAATGTAACTTTACTAACCAGAGCACTTGTAACCAAAATTCTATTCCATGGTACTCAAGCAGTCGGTGTTGAATATATTCAGGGTAACAAGAAATATTCTGTATCTGTGGCAAACGAGATTATCCTGAGTGCTGGTGCGATTGCAACTCCAAAAATTTTGATGCTTTCAGGTATTGGTGACGAAGATGAGTTAGCAAAAATTGATATTGAAACACTTTTCAATGTGAAAGAGGTAGGAAAGAATTTGTATGACGACCTTTTTGTTAGCGTTGGATTTTCTATTCCGGATCACAAATCGGTTCCAATATATCCCTATAGTCTAGCTCCTGCTGTCATTTTTGGTTCTACGAAAGGTAACGATTCAATCGTTGATATCGAATGTTCTGTGGGAGTCGGAACACTTAAAGGTTTCCCTGGTCCAAGAAATTCCTTTTGGTTGTGGCCAAATGTCATGCACTTGCAGAGTAAGGGAACTGTTAGTCTACGCTCAAATTCTCCTGATGATCATCCTTTAATTAACCCAGGTTATTTGAATCAAACAGAAGATATTGAGTCATGTAAAGCAGCGCTTCAATTAGGTATTGAAATTGGCAATAAACCAAGCTTGAGTCAATGGAGAAAAGAACAAATTTCTCCCCAACCAGGGACAAATTTAGAAGATTACATAAGAGACACAGCTAATACAACATACCACTACTGCGGAACTTGCAGGATGGGGTCTGATTCTAATTCTGTGGTTGATACAGAACTTAAAGTTCGTGGTACATCAGGACTGCGTGTTATAGACGCTTCTGTGTTCCCAAAACCAATAACCGCTAACACTGCAGCTGCAACCATGATGATTGCTTACAAGGGTGCAGATATTATTCGATCATGTTAGATACTGATAAATTGGAGGAAGCATTATTTTCTGATCAACAGGACTCAGGCCATGTGAACCCAGAAACCCGGTTTCTCGTAGACATCTATTGCTCAAAACAAGGATTTATCGTAGAAACCGGGTTTGGCGTGCGTAAGTCCTAATCAAAAACCGGAGCACACTCACTCCGGTTTCAGCAAATCATTCGGTTACTTTTTTATGACTCCCTGAATCTGGGAATAGTCCTGAACCTTAGATATAATCATTGTTCCGACATCCCCGTAGCATTCGGAGGTATTAGTGTCAAAGTTATACACCGCACTGATGGCATTCCTGCTTCTATTTATTGCTCCCCAAAGTTTAGTCAATGGAGTTTGAGTATCATCATATAACTGCAAAGCAATAAAGTTGTCATATTTGCCGAAGAGTTGGCCTTTAAAAAAGCGTTCGGGAGAACATTTTGTGTTACCTAATATTGATGTGCCAGAAAGTGCTAGACCTTCTTGAGTCACTGTCATCTCAAGGGTACCGTTATATTTCGGTGCATTAAGACTCGTCCAAGTTCCTAACCATTCACCAGTTAGATCGCCAGTTTCCGCTTGTGCTGGGTTAACATTAGCGGAAAATAGAAGTACAGAAACAATCAATACTATGACTGTACGTATCACTATCATCAATTTACTCATTACTATTTCCTTGACATACTTCCGACGTTGCCCTTGCGGGAAAAAGCGGGATTCCTCAGCCTGGGAAACCCTGGCCGCTGCGCATGACAGAGGTGATATCCTCCCCCTGTGTTCGTTGATTTTAGACCAACCATGGGTATGGTAATAAAATACCTCCTGCTTGTCAATGGGAGCGGAACATTTTATTTGTGGAAATATCTGACCTCTGGCCTTTGCTTTCATCCCGACGTTGCCCTCCCCCCTTGGAAAGGGGGGTTAGGGGGGATAGACAACGCTGTACTTCCGGCCAGGGAAGTTAAAAGTAAAGTCTTCTGTAGGTGCATACATACATATAGTAAATATGCTACCTATCCAATCATAATTATACAAGAATAGGACTCACAGTTAAATGAGAAGTTTTTTATAATTAATAACAATGGCTTAAATCCTTACTGTGTAGGTTTTTTAGATTTAATTAGCAAGCCCTAACCTAATATTAGATCATGTCCGGTAGGATCGGTATTGTAAAAAGGTAAGAATTCAGAATTTAGAATTTAGAATTTAGAATTCAGAAATTTGCTTATGTATTGCTTTAGTATTCTTGGAATTATATCATGTTCGGATAATCAGTTATAAATAAAATTTGAGCTGCTGAGAGTAGGGAAAAGATATTATACTTCTACTTTTCTCCTGACTCCTTTCTCCAGAAATTCTGACTCCTGACTCCTTTCTCCAGAAATTCTGAGGACCTACGGACGTTGCTTGAACATTAATGCGTTACATGTCGCGCAGCGATACGTCCCTACCTCCTGACTCCTTGATAATTATTTATAAGTATTCAACCGAACATGATATTACAGCGGTTTTCATATGAATAAACCACAATGATACTAACTCCTAATTCCGTGCCTCCTGACTCCTAACTCCTAATATCATGTCCGGTTGAACAGTTATAAATAACGACACGACTGAGGAGTCAGGAGTCAGGAGGAAAGAAACAAGAAAGAGGAAGAAGAGGAGAAGAAGGAGAAAGTTTTTTGATCACTAATTAGGGTGCTGAAAAAGTCTTATGGGTAAGGTTAGGAGTCAGGAGTGTAGGGGCGATTTCCTGCGGAATGCTACTAATTACGCGAATCGTCCCTACAGCAGGAATGGGGAATGAGCGAGGAGGCAGGAGGAAGAATTATAGAACCCATTTGGGATCTATTATTGGGAAGTGTGGGAAGTGTGGGAGGTGTGGGAGGTGTGGGAGGTGTGGGAGGTGTGGGAGGTGTGGGAGGTGTGGGAGGTGTGGGAGGGGTGGGAGGGGTGGGAGGGGTGGGAGGGGTGGGAGGGGTGGGAGGTGTGGGAGGTGTGGGAAGTGGAAGTTGTTGATATTGCAGGTGCGGGGTGAGA
>NZ_JAAHHT010000111.1 GCF_010672085.1 Okeania sp. SIO3I5 | reverse complement strand
AACAGATAATAAAACAACATAATCTTCTATCTTTTAATTACCTCTAGATTATGCTCTTTACCATCAATAAATTTAAAAGTTTCTTCGGAGTGGCATGGTAAATTATTTTCCCAGCAATTCTTATCAAATTGATGAAGATTTTCTGCTTCTTTTTTAGGAAAAAGTTGATGATATTGTTCAACTTCCAAAAACCTTGACTCAGGAATTCCTAGATTTTCACATAATGTGTTATTTACAAACTTAACTTTGCCATTAACGTCAGTCATTAAAATCCAAATAGGAGCATTATCAAGAATTGCTCTTAAAGTTTTTTGTTGCCGGTCTAATTTTTGCTGTGCTTCAATACGTTCGGTAATGTCTTCATAACTACCAAGAATACCTATTACTTTACCGTCTTGATTATGAATAGGAACTTTACTGGTTTGTAACCATCTTTGTTGACCTTGAATAGTTAATTGAGGTTCAATTATTTGATATATAGGGGTATTAGATTCCATGACTTGACGATCTATTCTGCAATAATGTTCAAAATATTCTTGATTTCCGGGTAAATCATAGTCAGTTTTACCAACTATTTCTGCAGGGGATTTAAAACCAGCTCTATGAGCAAAACTATAATTACATCCCTGATATTCTAGGTTTCGATCTTTCCAAAATATTGATTGGGGAATAGTATTAATAATTAATTGCAGTTTTTGTTGAGATAGTTGTAATTCTACTTGTGCTTTTATCCGCTCGCTAACATCTAAAACTAGAGATAAAACAGAAATTAAATTGCCTTTTTCATCTAAAGAAACTGAGTTATACCATTCACAATTGATTACTTTTCCCTCTTTAGTATAGTTACGATTTAGGCAAGTATTTCTGGGTATATTTCCTTCTTGGAGTTGTTTAATTATACTGCCAACTTTTTCTAAATCTTCAGGAAAGATAAATTCCCATTCACTTACCTGTAAACCTATTACTTCTTCTGCTTGCCAAGCAAAGATTTTTTCTGCTTGTTGTGACCAACGTTGTACTCGAAATTCACTATTCCATTCAATTAGTCCCAGTGGAGTATTTTCTACATGAAAGTTCAATTGCTGTAGTGCGGTTTTCAGTCTATTTTCTGCTTCTACTTCTTCACTAATGTCATTAATAATTGCTGTTAATATAGTCTCTTTTTGTAGCTCTAATTTAGAAATAGAAGCTGTTGCTGGAAATTCAGTACCATCTTTCCGAAGTCCCCAAATTTGGCGACGATTAGCCATGAGACGGGAAACTTCAGAATCAGCACAAAATTGACGTACATAGTTTTGATGATTTGCTTTATTTCGTTCTGGCAATAGCAAATTTAATGATTTTCCTAAAACTTCACTTGCTTGATATCCAAATATTTTTTCTGCTCCTTGATTAAACATAGAAATATTTTGATTTTCATCAACTGAAATAATGGCATTTTGAGCAATTTCTAAAATTCCACTTAAACGTTTTTCAGATGCTTCTAAAGCTTCTTGTATTAGTTGCCTTTCTCTAATTTCTGCTTTTAATTTCTCGTTCATTGCTTCTAGTTTTGCCGAACTAGGAAGCGCTAATAAATTAGGAATTAATGGTATTAATGTTGTAGCTGTAAATAAAGATATTATTGCTGTTATTGCTTTCACTAAACCTGATAGCCAATAGATAGGATGCCAGAGAGTCAAAATTTCTATTAAATGAGTCAATCCACAGCTAACAATAAATGCACTAAATAAGAAAAATATTTCTGGGTAAGGTAGATCCTTTCGCTGCCTAATCAAATCAACTAAGGCAATAGGAATTGAGAAGTAAGATAATGCAATTAATCCGTCTGACAATATGTGCAGCGATACTAATTCAGGTTGCCAAAGATAACAATGTCCATGAGGAATAAAATTTCCTGTACTCCAAATTTTTGATAAAAAATTCATCTGCTTTTCTTGTATACAAAAATTATAAGATTATCAAATTTAAAAACAATCAAGTATTGATTTTTATTCAATTGATAATTTTTCGATTATCAATATTTACTCTATAGCAATTCCCAAAAAGCGTGAGGTACAAAATTATAGGTTTTAGGGAACACTTAACTGGGAACAGGGAATAGAATAAAAATAAAATATAGATGTACCATTAGACTCTGGGAAACGCTATATTTGTAATTTCAGGTATATCTTAGACTTCTTGCAGAAGTCAGGGAATAGGGAGTGAAATTATTGATTTAATATCTTTAATTGATTTCATTTTTGATTGTTGGAGATGTTTATTAAGATAGAGGATTTTAATATACATTATATCATAATAATAAAGTCAGCATTCAGCGGTCAGCTATTAGCTAGTCTCTTGCAGAGGAACTGCCTCTTTCAGAGGAGCTTTCCTGCGGAATGCGGAGCAAACGCTAACGCTAACCTTAACAGCTTCATTACTTTTAAAATAGGAAAAAGCAGTTGAGAGGTTTCAAGAATTAACAGTATAGATAAAAGTCTATTAGCTAACCTTAATAGTCTAGTCTATCGAACTACATTGTTTATTAAAAAGCTGTTTGCGTAGCATTCCGTAGGAAAAGCTGACTGCTAATAGCTGAATGCTTACATAATAGACATCTCCAAAAATCAAAAAATAAATCAATTCAAGAGCTGAAATAAACAATTTAATTCCCTATTCCCTATTCCCTATTCCCTATTCCCTGACAACTGCCACGAAGTCTAATAAATATATTAAATTCAGCCTAGATAAATATATAATATGATGAATAGTTGAATATTCTAAAAGTTAGGTTAACTTATGTCCATTGAAATTGAAGCAGAATTGGAAATAGCAGTAGATAAACGGCGTAACTTTGCCATTATTTCTCACCCTGATGCTGGTAAAACGACCCTTACAGAAAAACTATTATTGTACGGAGGCGCTATTCAAGAAGCTGGTGCAGTAAAAGCTAAAAGAGCGCAACGTCATGCTACCTCAGACTGGATGGCAATGGAACAACAAAGAGGTATTTCTATCACTTCTACAGTTCTACAATTTGATTATCAAAACTGTCAAATAAATCTTCTAGATACTCCTGGACACCAAGATTTTAGTGAGGATACATACAGAACATTAGCAGCAGCAGATAACGCTGTAATGTTAGAGGATAGTGCTAAAGGTTTAGAACCTCAAACTCGCAAATTATTTGAAGTTTGTAAAATGCGAAAACTACCCATTTTTACCTTTATTAATAAAATGGATAGACCAGGAAGAGAACCTTTAGAACTATTGGATGAAATTGAACAGGAATTAGGCTTAAAAACATATCCTGTAAATTGGCCGATCGGTATGGGCGATCGCTTCAAAGGAGTATTTGATCGAAGAAAACAACAAATTCACTTATTTGAGAGGAGTATTCATGGTAGAAAAGCAGCAACAAATACAGTAGTAAATTTAGGCGATCCTCAGATAGAAGAACTACTAGAACAAGACCTTTATTATCAACTCAAAGAAGATATAGAATTGCTAGATGAATTAGGTTCAGATTTAGATTTAGAAGAGATACATAAAGGAGAAATGACTCCTGTATTTTTTGGTAGTGCCATGACGAATTTTGGGGTGCAATTATTCTTAGATGCTTTCTTAGAATATGCCCTAAAACCAGGTACTCATAAAAGTACAGTTGGGGAAATTTCTCCTACTTATCCAAACTTCACTGGATTTGTGTTTAAATTGCAAGCTAATATGGACCCAAAACATCGAGATCGGGTGGCATTTATTAGAGTTTGCACAGGAAAGTTTGAAAAAGATATGACAGTTAGCCATGCTAGAACAGGTAAAACAGTACGATTATCTCGTCCGCAAAAGTTATTTGCTCAAGATAGAGCATCTATCGAAAATGCCTATCCAGGTGACATAATTGGTTTAAATAATCCAGGAGTATTTGCCATAGGAGATACTATTTACAATGGCAAAAAATTAGAGTACGAAGGTATCCCCTGTTTCTCACCAGAAATATTTGCTTATTTAAGGAATCCTAATCCTTCTAAATTTAAGCAATTTCGTAAAGGAGTTAATGAATTAAGAGAAGAAGGTGCAGTGCAAATTATGTACTCAGCAGACGAGTCAAAAAGAGACCCTATTTTAGCTGCTGTTGGGCAGTTACAATTGGAAGTTGTTCAGTTCCGAATGGAAAATGAATATGGAGTAGAAACCAGATTAGAAATGTTGCCTTTTAGTGTGGCACGTTGGGTAGATGGTGGTTGGGAAATACTGAAAAAAGTAGGTCGGTTATTTAATACTGTGGCGGTAAAAGATAGTTGGGGACGACCTGTTTTGTTGTTTAAAAATGAGTGGAATTGTCAACAGGTAGAATCTGAACATCCAGAATTAAAATTGAATAATACTGCACCTGTTGTTTCTGGTCAAGAACCAGAATCTTTATAGAAGTAAGAAGTAAGAAGGTGTATCTCATATTTGCCAAAATACTTTTTTCCTATTCCCTATTCTCTGTTCCCTATGCATCAATAATTTTTTTGCTTTCTTCTTGCATTGAGATGCACCCAAGTAAGAAGGCTTTAGTTATCTAGGAGAGAAGGAAAAGCTGATTTTTATAACTTTACTTTGAGCTTTTATCCTTCTTGAATCTTATACCATTTCTCTGTAACAATGCGCTTAATAATTATTACTATAACCCTAATTTTACCAATACTTGTTATCTTTTATTAAGCGTAACATCAGGTCGAAATGGTATTAAATTGAACTTACTTTAATTTGACAGTTGCCAGAAATTACTGTTATAATAAAAAATTAACTCAGTTTGCTTACCTACTGATTTTTTTTGAGAGATTGATTATGTCAAAAAAATACTCAGAGCTTTCTTTTAAGCTTAAATATGTTGATAATCATGGTACTGCTCAAGGATTATTTGCTCAAAAAGGATTTGCTAACGAAGAAGCAATAATCCTAGGAAAAGAAAGGTTAATTTATGAAGATATTGCCAATAGTACCACCCGCGATAATAGATTAATCCTAGCAATATCACCCACTGCTTCCTTGAGTAAAAAAGTATCAAATCAATTAATTAATGAGGCAGCTTTAGTATTAGAAATTCATCAAATTAATGCTCTTGATTTAAAAAGATTTATAGATCGTATTAATTCCAAAAAACAGGCTGAAATTACTAAACAACAATTTATTGAAGCTGCTGAAGGTCATCTTTTTTATACTGTCAATTGCCCAGAATGCGGAGCTACCATTAACCTGTCTCGACTGAACAAAACCAGTTATACCTACTGTAGGTTTTGCGAAACAATCTTTCAACAAAATCAAGACTTAATGACTAAAGGATCGAAGTATCGTACCTGTGATGAATGTCAGATGTTTGACAGGGTACAGGGTTATACCGAGTTTTACTTTTACTTTCTGCTGATAATTTATGGATATTCTTTTAAGCGTCGTTATCTGTGTGACAATTGTGCAGATAAAGTATTTTGGAAAACCTTGCTTATCAACTTTTTGTTTATAGTAGGTATCATTCCTTCAATTTGGATTAAAATCAAATCCCTAATGAATCGAGATTCAGAGTTAGAAGAATTAGCTAAAGCAAATGCTCTAGCTAGAATAGGCAATTATCAACAAGCTGATGTAATCTATTCACAGCTATATAACCACTATCCAAATCACCCAGGATTACTTATGAATGAAGGATTAGGTCATTTGTTTGGAAATGATGGGTTAGGAGGAGCAGAGCGTTTTAAGCGATCGCTGGGCTATTGTAGTAATTATTATCCGGTAATCAATTTAATCCAAAAAATACAAAGCACTTCTCAACAACAAACAAACAACACAAATAATAATAACTAATAAAGAAACAAAAGCATCTAAGCATTCAGCAATCAGCTATCAGCTTAATTACCTTTAAAGGAGGAAAAAGCAATAAGCGAGATTTCACAGAATTAAAAGTATGGTTCAACAATTAATAATTAATAATTAATAATTAATAATTAATTATTACCTCTCCTTGAAAAGAAGAGGATTGACTCATGCATACAATTTTTATTTATTATCCCCTTAAAAGGGGGAGGCTTTAAACCAAAATTTTTCGGTAAAAGTCTATTAGTTAACCTTAATAGTCTATCGAACTACATTGTCTATTTTTATTGCTGAGAGCTGACTGCTAATAAGTAGTTGTGCCAAATTAATTGTATATTTTAATAATTATTGCTCTGCTGATTAAATCTAAAAGCATTGACATTAATCATGGTTTGAGCTTTTTCAACTCTTGAAAAAGTACAGAGGTTTTCCTTACTTGCATAGCTGCATAATTTGAGGATGAAAGGGTTGACTATTGGCTGAAAAATCGGCGTTGGTAAATCAAGAGATGAAACTTTAAGAATAATCTGTTTCTGATACCTCTAAATATGTGACCAAAGTAAGTGATGGGTAAGACCCCTAGTAGAAAATCATCTTACCAATTACCAACGCCGAAAAATCACTCATTAAATTCTTCCTCCAGTCTCCAGTCTCCTAACTCCTACCCTTCAATTTTTGGATACTATCAAAACAAATTTGTCAATGGTTATAATTGCCTAAGCACCGACACCTGTTCAAAATTAGTTTTTTTGAGATTTATTCAACCGTAGAAATGGTATAAATTTTTGCACCCTATATTGACGAAAAATAGAAGGTTGTAGCTTTTTCTAGGGAAAAATTCTTATTTTTAAATACAACATTGGCACAATAAACTATGTATCAATATGATACCAAATACCTGAAATAACGCAAGTACGTGAAATATTTTGTAACAATTAGCCAAAATCAGAGATTTTTTGATAAGTATAAAAAATAATAATAGTTGATAATATTTTTTTTACTTATACTTTCGCGTTCTTGCGGGAAACTGTTTTTTGATTTTGGTCAGAGAAGCAGGCGATCGCAACTTCTGGATTTTAAATAGGAAATCAAAAGAGGGAAATACAATGAACATTGGTTTCATGATAATGCAGCCAAGATTAATACAAGATGCTATAAACTGGCGTAAATCTGTATTGCCTAAAATTTAGAACTCTGTATTTCAATTAGTCCTGAAAAATTATATATAGTAATATCAAATAATTCGTGAAAAAAGACTCTAGAGTTTTGGCTTCCACATCCTATTTTTTCTTGGTTTTGAAGACTAAACCCTTAAGACAAAATACTAAAATATATTTAGGATTTTTATATAGTAATTCCCCAAAAGCATGAAGTACAAAATTCTATATTTTAGGAAACACTTAACTGGTAGTAGGCAATAAGAATGGAAATAAAAATAGGTGTACTTCTAACTCGTAAGAAAGGCTATATAGAACCTTTAAAGGTATCTCTAAAAACTTAGGTAATACAGAACTGTAAACATTTTCATTTTCTTAAGCTCCCGAAAAAATCGGCGCGTCAAAAGATTTCCGGCAGCATCTTCGCAATTTTTGTGATATTATAAATGTTAGATGTCGTTACTCGCCTATACACATGATTTTTTATTCAACTCACTTTGCTGATCAAGAGACTTTTCAATATTCATAAACTTGTCACAGGTGCAATACTAGAAATATTTTCATCTTGTGAAGCTCCCAGAAATCAGACTCTTTCCCTCCATCCGTACTTAGTCGAAACTACCAACATTTTCATTGTCTGAAGCTCCTGAAAAAAATCGGCGCGTCGAAAGATTTTCGGTAGCATCTTCGCAATTTTTGTGATATCATAAGTGTTAGATGGGGTTACTCGCCTATGCACATGATTTTTTATTCAACTCAATATTCACGAAGTTGTCACAGGTGCAATACCAGAAATATTTTCATCTTATGAAGCTCCCAGAAATCAGACTCTTTCCCTCCATCCGTACTTAGTGGAAACTACCAACATTTTCATTGTCTGAAGCTCCCGAAAAAAATCGGCGCGTCGAAAGATTTTCGGTAGCATCTTCGCAATTTTTGTGATATTCTAAGTGTTAGATGGTGTTACTTGCCTATGCACATGATTTTTTATTCAACTCAATATTCACGAAGTTGTCACAGGTGGAATACCAGAAATATTTTCATCTTATGAAGCTCCCAGAAATCAGACTCTTTCCCTCCATCCCTACTTAGTGGAAACTAAAAACATTTTCATTTCCTGAAGCTCCCAAAAAAATCGGCGCGTCAAAAGATTTCTGCCAGCATCTTCGCAATTTTTGTGATATCATAAATGTTATATGGGGTTGCTCGCCTATGCACATGATTTTTTATTCAACTCAATATTCACGAAGTTGTCACAGGTGCAATACCAGAAATATTTTCATCTTATGAAGCTCCCAGAAATCAGACTCTTTCCCTCCATCCCTACTTAGTCGAAACTAACAACATTTTCATTGTCTGAAGCTCCCGAAAAAATCGGCGTGTCAAAAGATTTCCAGCAGCATCTTCGCAATTTTTGTGATATCATAAGTGTTATATGGGGTTGCTCGCCTATGTACATGATTTTTTATTCAACTCACTTTGCTGATTCAGAGACTTTTCAATATTCGCGAATCCGTGTAAAAAATCCATCTCGTACCTTCCTTATTTCCCGAATTACTACCTCCTACTCCCTACTTCCTAAAAAAACAAAATGATTAAAATTCTCCATCTTTCCGACATACATATTGGCAGTGGTTTTTCCCATGGTCGGATTAATCCAGAAACAGGTCTAAACACTCGCCTCGAAGACTTTATTTATAGTCTAAAACTTTGTATAGATCGAGCAATTTCTGAACCAGTTGATTTAGTTTTATTCGGTGGAGATGCTTTTCCAGATGCTACTCCCGCACCATACATAAAACAAGCTTTTTCTAGTGAACTACGCCGTTTAGTAGATGCTCAAATTCCCACAGTATTATTAGTAGGAAATCACGACCAACATTCCCAAGGTCAAGGGGGGGCAAGTTTAGGTATTTATCGGACTTTAGGAGTACCTGGAGTTGTGGTAGGCGATCGCTTAGAAACTCATAAAATTCAAACTCAAAATGGTGTTATTCAAATTATTACTTTGCCTTGGTTAACTGCTTCTAATTTAATGACAAAATCAGAGACAGAAGGTAAATCTATGAGTCAAGTAAATGAGTCATTAATTGAAAAATTGCGGTTAGTATTAGAAGCAGAAATTCGGAAATTAAACCCAGAAATTCCCACCGTACTTTTAGGTCATTTAATGGCAGATAGGGCAAGTTTAGGAGCAGAACGTTTTCTAGCAGTTGGTAAAGGTTTTAATATTCCCGTTTCTCTATTAAACCGCCCTTGTTTTGATTATGTTGCTTTAGGTCACGTTCACAAACATCAAAATTTGAATAAGTCTAATAACCCACCAATTATTTATCCAGGAAGTATTGAAAGAGTTGACTTTAGCGAGGAGAAGGAAGAGAAGGGTTTTGTTTTGATTGAACTAGAAAAAGGTGCAGCAAAATGGAAATTTTATTCTTTACCCGTCCGAAATTTTCTGACTATTAAAGTTAATGTTTCAAAAGTAGAAAATCCACAGAGTGAGTTATTGAAAGCTATTAGTAAATATCAGATAGAAAATGCAGTAGTGCGGTTAATTTATCAGTTACGTTCCGAACAGTTAGACTTGATTGATAATGGCGTTTTACATCAAGCTTTAAGTGAGGCACATACCTATACTATTCAGCCAGAATTAGTCAGTCAGTTAGCAAGACCCCGTTTACCAGAATTATCAACAGGTAATAGTATCGATCCTTTAGAAGCTTTAAAAACTTATTTAGAAAACCGGGAAGATATTCAAGATATTCAAAAGGAAATGTTAGAAGCTGCTGCTAAGTTACTAGCAGGTAAAGCAGATTTATCAGAATTTTCTTCTGATGGTCAGTTAAGTTTATTTAGTAAATAGTCAGCCGCTTTGGGGAATTCAAAATTCAAAATTCAAAATTTAAAATTCAAAGTTTAGTAGTTAGAAAAAATTATCAAATCATCTTCTAAATACAAAATTTTCACTCATTCAATAACTAACTGACGTTGAAGTTAAAACTTAAAAGTTCAAAGTTCAAAATTCAAAATTCAAAGTTTAGTAGTTAGAAAAAATTATCAAATCATCTTCTAAATACAAAATTTTCAGTCATTCAATAACTAACTGACCTTGAAGTTAAAACTTAAAAGTTCAAAGTTCAAAGTTCAAGTTTAGTAGTTAGAAAAAATCATCAAATCATCTTCTAGCTACAAAATTTTCACTCATTCAATAACTAACTGACCTTGAAGTTAAAAGTAAACAGTTAAAAGTTAAAAATTCAAGTTTAGTAGTTAGAAAAAATCATCAAATCATCTTCTAGCTACAAAATTTTCAGTCATTCAATAACTAACTTAAGTTGAAGTTAAAAGTTAAAAATTCAAGTTTAGTAGTTAGAAAAAATCATCAAATCATCTTCTAGCTACAAAATTTTCAGTCATTCAATAACTAACTTAAGTTGAAGTTAAAAGTTAAAAATTCAAGTTTAAGTAGGTAGGTGAAAAAATTTACAAGTACGTCCGAAGCGACTTACACTCGGGGAAGGAAGCAATCTCAAGGGTTTCAAGTGCTTTAACATTTCGTTAAATAGTGAGGTTTATTCGCGCCTACCTACTTAGTAGTTAGAAAAAATTATCAAATCATCTTCATCGCTACAAAATTTTCAGTCATTCAATAACTAACTGACCTTGAAGTTAAAAGTTAAATGTTAAAGTTCAGTAGTTAGAAAAAATCATCAAATCATCTTCATCGCTACAAAATTTTCAGTTATTCAATAACTAACTGACCTTGAAGTTAAAAGTTAAAAGTTAAAAGTTAAAAATTCAAGTTTAGTAGTTAGAAAAAATCATCAAATCATCTTCTAGCTACAAAATTTTCAGTCATTCAATAACTAAATGACCTTGAAGTTAAAACTCAAAAGTTAAAAGTTAAAAATTCAAGTTTAGTAGTTAGAAAAAATCATCAAATCATCTTCTAACTACAAAATTTTCAGTCATTCAACAACTGACAGTGGTACAAGTAGTGATATCCTCAAAAAAGTCAAGTAGTCAAGAGAACGCTATTTCTTTAAAACTAAGAATTTAATACAAATTCACTTTAAAGATGTCACAAATAGTTTCAAACTTTAAATGTCAAATAATTGCCTGAAACTGTCGTGAGTGTCAAAGTTTTTAGGCTATCAAATCTGGCATTCTGAATTCTAAATTCTAAATTCAGTGAAACGGTATAAGTTGCTTTCTATTCCCTATTCCCTATTCCCAGTTCCCTATTCCCTACCTCTAACCAAATCTATATCCAAAACCTCTAACAGTAATCACATACTCTGGTTTACTAGGATTTAACTCTAGTTTCTCCCGTAACCAACGAATATGAACATCAACAGTTTTACTATCCCCAATAAAATCTGGTCCCCAAACTTGCTCTAACAATTGTTCGCGAGACCAAACCCTGCGTGGATAACTCATAAATAGTTCAAGTAAGCGAAATTGTTTAGGGGAAAGTTTCACCTCTTGACCTCTGACCATGACTCGGCACTCTTCGGGATAAACTATTATATCTTGATACTGAAGCATAAGTGCTTGAGATAGTTGACTATTACGTTGGCGACGCATCATAGCTTGGCAACGAGCCATAAATTCCCGCATCCCGAAAGGTTTAGTTACATAATCATCAGCTCCAGCTTCCAAGTAAAAAGCGCAATTATTAGCACTACCTCTTGCTCCTAAAATCATTATTGGTATTAAATTACCTTGATGTCTTAATATCCGGCATAAATCTAAACCATTAACAGAGTCAAGAATTAGTAAATGGAAAGATTGTTCACTTTTAACTGATAAAGAATTCTCAAGAGTAGGAATAACACTACGCCCATCTTGAGCAATAACTACTTCACAACCTTGTTCTTCTAGAGCTAGAGCTAACATATCCCGAAACAACTCTTCAGTCTCTAATAATAAAATCTTACTATTTGTTCTGAGGGCAGACCTAGAAAGACTTTCACTTAGATCTGGGGAAAACATAAAATATTGCTTTTGATGAGTTTGATGGTGAACTATTAATGTTGCCTTAGAAAGTAATTAGGCGATCGCTAATTTTGTAGCTAATTAACTCAACTAAAGAAGCAGTCAGTAATCAGCATCAGCAGATTTTTTTTGAGACGCCCTCTTTTGCGGAGCATTCCGTCTGGAAAAGAGATTTCAACTCTGACTCAACCATCTGGCGCGTTGGTGGCCAGGGATTTTAACAAAAGCTGATAGCTGATAGCTAATAGCTGATAGCTAGTTAATTTTTAACCATCCAACTGCCAAAAGCACTGGGTTTTTCTCCCATTGATACAACGCATTTTGACTATGAAACATTACTAGAGCAACCGTAGCACTAGCGGAATTTGTCCTATAGTCTAGTTTTTTGTCGTTTCTAGGAAGAGGTGTTAGTTTAGTAAGCATTGCCCACTTTTATCTTGTATTGTTGTGCTGAATACAAAACTTAGATGCCCTTATACTATGACTAATAGGTTAAAAAAGCGTTAAGTTCAGGTTATCAAAAGGTTAAATCTGAAAATGTCATACCAATTTACATAAATTATTACTGCAAACTGTTCATACCAAAAACCATAGATTAAAAAAGCAATTAGCAATCAGCACTCAGCAGTCAGCAGTAAACGTTTAGAAGGGGACTCTTACCCCTCCTAAACCATCCTGCTTATAGAAAGGATTTAAACCCAGTAGGGGCGAATGGCCATTCCCCCTACAAGCTGTTAACGCAGTTACGACCCAGGAGGCTAGCGTATGGGCTAAAAGCTAATAGGTAGTTAATCCATAATTTTTAATTGTTGTCTCAATATTGAGGAATTGTAGAGTGTACTAAAACGTTTAATCCTGATTTCATCTCATATTAAATTTCATACTGATAATTAAAATTAAAAGTATAAACTAATCAAAATATAAGTATGTTACTACATTTAAGTACCTGGTCTGAAGTCGAAGCTTATCTAAATCAATCTCAAGGTATTATTTTGCCAATAGGTTCTACCGAACAGCATGGACCTACAGGATTGATTGGTACAGATGCTATTTGTGCAGAAGTCATCTCAAAGGGAGTAGGAGAAACAGTACAAGCATTAGTAGGACCGACAATTAATGTAGGGATGGCCTTACATCATACAGGTTTCCCAGGTACAATCAGTCTACGACCCACGACAATGATTCAGATGATTCGTGACTATATAGTTTGTTTAACTAAAGCAGGATTTACCAAATTTTTCTTTATTAATGGTCACGGAGGAAATATCGCCACTCTGAAAGCTGCATTCTCAGAAACTTATGCTCACTTAGCAGATTTAAAAATTATCAATGCAGAGCAAGTTAAGTGCAAAGTCGGAAATTGGTTTATGTGTAGCTCAGTTTACAAATTAGCCAAAGATTTGTATGGTAAAGAGGAAGGCTCTCATGCTACACCTAGTGAGGTAGCTTTAACCCAGTATATTTACCCAGAAGCAATTAAACAAGCCCCACTGTCAGAAGATGTAGCTAGTGGATATCCAATATATAGTGCTGCTGATTTTCGTTACCGATATCCTGATGGTCGCATGGGTTCTAACCCTGCATTAGCTACACCAGAACATGGTAAGCAGTTTTATGACTTAGCAGTAAACGAACTAAGTAATTCTTACTTGGAATTTATTAATTAAAGAGAATTTAGAATTTAGAATTTAAAATTTAGAGGTTAAATTCTTGTTGTGACTAAACTGAATAGTTTGAGAATGTTCTAAAAGTAATGGCGACTTCTATACAAAAGCTTTCCTCCCCTTTCCCTCCTCCCCCCTTTCAAAGCTATGCTTTATAAACATCTTTACTTAACATAAAACTTGACAACATAGACAAGTTATGCTTAAGTCTTGAATTGGCTTTTTCAGGAGAAAAGAGTATTGAAAAATACTCTTTTTTATCAATGTAGACAGGATTCTTCTTCCCCATCCTCCCCATCCTCCCGATCCTCTCCACAAGGGTTTCAGGAGTTCCTTATAAGGGATAGCGCATCATCGGGGGGCAAGGGGGGATAGTTGTGGGGTTGGGGGGTTAGGTTTTTTGATATTTGATATCTGATTAAAGTATAACAGTCGAAGCAAAGGTTAAGACATTCAGAAATTATGAAACCCTTTAATTTAATAGTCTCGTCTCCTGTTCCCTGTTCCCTGTTCCCTGTTCCCTGTTCCCTGTTCCCTGTTCCCTGTTCCCTAGCGCATAGCGCTATACATTTAATTTATATAATTTTTCAGCTACAACCTTTATCTAGATTTATTTAACTTAGAAACTTAGATATTAAAGGTTGTAAAAACAGAAAAATGAGTTAATATAGTATTCAGAAATCTCTAAATTATTCCAAGCAAAAACGACACATAAAAACAGTAAACCAGTAGACAAATACCTAATATATATTACTTTTTTATCACTTTCAGATAACTTATTGTCTGAAAGTATTGTTTTGAAATATTACTTTATTCTTACTGACAACTATCAGTAATTCCTCTACTGTAAAAGTATGGAGAAGAAACAAATAACTTCTCTCCCAAAGCAGATATTAAGTCAGAGGTCAAGATTGTGAATAACCAATTAAAAATTTCCTTAGCAGGCATTTTAGCAACCGTTGGTCTCTGGGGTTTTCTACCTCAATCAGAAGCTAAAGCAGGACAATTTGAAACTACTGACAAAGTAGTTTTCACCTGTGTTTCAATTAACGCTGCAGAAAATCAATATGCAACTGTTCCTCAAATAGTTCGTGAAACACGGGATACAAGTGAACCTGGACTTTTAGGTGGATATCCCCTAGTGAAACGAGAAGTTATTCAAGTTTCCTCTAAACCAATGATTGTCTGGACTGCAACTCTTTCTTCCGATCATCCCAAAGGTGCTTATACTCCTGACCGTCGTTGTCAAGCAGTTAGCACTCGTCTAACTAACCTTGCTTACGCCCTAGGGATGGAAACTTTCGCAGACATCAGTCAAATTGGTGTTGTAAACCATGAGCAAGTGGTTTATGTTTCCCCAGATGAAGAGCCTAATTTTGATAATGTAGTCTTCACTTTAAAGCCAGGAAATCGTGATAAGTCAGAAGAAATTCTAACTCAATTTAAGGATTTCGGACAAGGTACTGCTAGTGATGAGCCTATTATCGAATAAGTTATTTTAACAGAAATGTTGAGGGAATAACTCAGGAAATAAATATTTCCCTCTTCACTTCTTTTGATTAACTTATAACTATTAACTATTAGGTTCTCCAGTTAAACTATATTTTATTCTATTATCTTACTCAAGTATTATCTAACACTATCCCTAATTTAAACTAAAATTCTCTCCGAAATTTATGAATATGGAGAATAATTAATCAAGATTTGTTGTAGATAATGCACATATTATTGCCTCGGACACTAATAACTTAGTTTGCTCTAAGTTTGTGTCTGTTTTAACCACTTGATAAATAAATTTATAACCCAATTACCTCAACTGTAAAAATTATTTTCAAACTCAAGGCAGAGTGCAAAAATATTGTTAATTGACGGTATAATTAAAAAAACGCTAAAGCGTTAATGTTTGTCTTTAAAGTTTTTCAATTAATTGTCAAGAGGAAAGCCATGAAAATTACAACTACTCCAGCTTTATTTACTGCAACAATCGCAATGTTTGTCAATGTTAGCTTAACTGCTAATCCCGCAAAAGCTCAAGAAAAACCAGCAACTAATAATATTGGTTCCTCAGAACAATTATTGAGCAACAAAGCTAATAGTTTGTTAAGTGATAAAAGTGTGAACTTAACTCAAGAATCTACAGCTAGAGGTAGACGTGGGTTGTCTCAAAATGAACTGGATGAGGTGACAAACAATATTAACCTACAAATGCAGAACAATAGAGATCCTAGATGGAAAAGAGAGAAAGTATGGTTTGAAGAAAAGTGGGATTCTTTTTCGACAGACTTTTAGCTAGTCTTAAATAAGCAGTCAGCACTCAGCCATCAGTAGGATTTTGAATTTTGAATTTAAAATGTATAATTTAGAACTAAAGGTAAATTTACCAATTCTAAATTCTTAATTCTTAATTCTAGAAACTGGAATTCCCCAACTTAAAGGTTCCATTTTTTTAAATTGCTCTATAGATGGTTGAGAACCATCTATAAAACGAAATGCTCCAATTCCAGCAATGGGATATTTTGATCGTCCGTTAATGCCAATTAATTGACCTTTACTATTCAATATCGGTCCACCACTCATGCCACTTTTAATATCATTAGTATAACCTAATTGATATCCTTGGCTGAGGGTGCGACTGGTTAACATTTCTACAGAACCTACAGTTAACTGAAAAGCTCGACTACCCCAAGCACGGGTACTACTCATTTGTGAAGAGTTTGCTTGGTGCCAGTTAGGAAAACCTGCGGCAAAAACAGTTTCTCCTACTAAGGGTTGATTAGTTTTTGGTATTTCTACTACTTGATAGGAGCGATCGCTAGTAAATTTCAATAATGCTACATCCAAGTTACCTATTTGAGGAGTAGAAATTAAGGTAGCTTGATGAGTTCTCCCATCTCCACTCATAACTGGGTAAAGTTTGTTGGAGTTATTGTCAATTACATGATGATTTGTGACAAGAGTGTAGGTATTACCTTCTCGTTTAATAATTACTCCAGAACCTGCACTATTATCTGTAAAAATTCTCACAGTAACTTTTTGGGCAATATTGGATACTAATGATGGAAACTGTTGTGAATCTACTGGACTAGGTTTTGTATAATAAGCAGAATTTTCTACTGTAGTTTGGGAGTAAGCGTTAGGTATAAATGTGGTTAGACAAAACAGTGAAGCTCCTAAAATTTTACTACTTAAATTCAAGATTGATTTATTTCGTTTCATATTCTTAAGGTTTTTCAAAAAAAAGAGATTTAAAAAAAAGACAAAAATTACCCCGACACCACTCAATCTATTTCAATAAATTTGAAAGTGTGGTGACTATTTCGATGTTACTTAGTGATAGAAATCGCGTCTAATTGTTTCAATACATGAATTCTTGCCAGTAGTTGAATTAACTACTTAAATCAGAATAGGTATATATATTTATTAGACATCTCCAGAAAATAAGGAATAGGGAACAGGGAACACTTAACCCACCCCTAATCCCTCCCAGGAGGGGAATAATTGATAACTTACGGATAAAAATTGATTTGATTTTTGATTTTAGGAATAGCTGGAAAGAAGAGACTTGAGACTTTATTTCTTTGTCACAAATAATTTAGTTACTTAGCTATAGCTAAAATCTGAATTTTTCAGCCGAAATGACTATTAGGAACTGAGTTGGTATTTTACAGTATAGCGGTCACAAAAACACATTATCAGAATAAAAATTTGTCAAATTTTTCTGTAGGGTTTTTCATCTGGCCTTTGGCCATAATTAAGCTTTCAGGTTTTTGAGTAAATTTGAGTAAGTTTGGTTGAGCATTTCTTGTAGAATCAATTTGACAGCTATTTAGGGCTTGCTGAAAAAAGCAAAGTGTGGGAAGTGTGGGAAGACAGGAAAAGTAGGAGAAATAATTTTTTCTTGATTTTTCTGCCTCGCCCTGCCCCAAAGCCCTCATTTTATGCAGCTCTTTTCACCGAAAAACTGATACTTTTTCACGACTTAAAGTGGCTAAAACCTTTATATGTAAATGCTTTGATATTTAATCAGCAAGGCATATTTAAAAAGAGAAGTGGGAGATAGGATATTTTTCAACCTTTTGCCTGTATGGCCTCTCCCTAACTCCTGACTCCTATCAAAAATTTAATATGAGTAAAGATACCGACATTGGTAAAATAAGGTATAAAATTCCAATCAGAGTAAGATTTATATTAAGGAAAAAACTGTTTTAACTACTGACTACTGACTACCTACTGACCACTAGAAATCATACAATCATTCACCAACGCCAAGATACTAAATAGGTTCCAGATCATAAGTGGAAAATATTAACTTTTGAGCGATCAGTGATGTGTAATATCTGAATAAATAACAATTACTAGAAAAGATTCTCATATATAATTAAGCAGAAGCGATCACTTAAACTTTTGCGACAATCATATTTTCTCTTGAGTATGAATGATTGTGGTAAAGTACACCAACTTAAAAAACCTATAGTCAATATAAATGTTTCAGTTATCTAATCAAAAATGTCAAATAGATTGACAAGTAAACTAGAAATGTGTATTGATAAAATTTAATTCAATATTAACTATGCAATTATCAAATCTGCTCTCCCGTAGTCCATTAATTATTGTGGGTGCTATAGCTGGAGTAATGCTTTCCCATCAAAGCGCGATCGCCACCAACAAAATCGTCATCAATTTATTTGGGCCAATAAAAGCCTCAGTCAAAGTTAAGGATCTACGACTATTTGCAGAAACAGGTAAAACTACCAAAACAATTTCTCAAGCTTTAGGCATATCAAAAGTTAACCCTAATACAGTTCGTGGATTAATGACATTAGAAGTGGGAGCTAATGTCACAAACCTAGCTAGAGTGCTTTATAGTAACCTAGGCCAAAATGTTACCAAAGGCATCACCGAAGTAGTTCAAACTAGATACAACTATGAAAGTGACAAAGCCTTACGTTCTGCGATTATCTTAGCAGCAGCAGATGATAACCGAATATCAGTCCTAGAAATTCTCGAAAAATATCCCACCGAAGAAATGCACATTGATGTAGGTAAGATTAACGAAATCGTAGGAAAAGTTAAAGAAACTATCGGTAATTTAGGAGAACTACTCAATTGAGTTATTCCCGACGGTGCGCAACTGCGACACCGCGGGATTCGCAAATTTCACGATTTAGGTTTCTGTTGCCTCTTTGAGAATAGCTTCTACTTTCATGTTGCGCAGCGAAACATAGCACCATCTTTCCTACAAAATGCAACACAAACAGAGATTTACTTTTTTCTAGTCTTATATGTCTATCCACAGCACATTACTAATCTAGCAACTCCTCGTCACCGCTAGTTGGGTAGCCCAAACAAATATATATAATAGAATATAATAGAATTTATATCTCTATGATTGTGATTATTATAGTTACTAAATCTATAGAAAAATATTCCTAGACAAGTGTTTTAATTAAGTGTTACCTTAACGGGGTGAACTACAACACCCTCTATCCCATTGCTAAAAGCGTTTGGGACTGCTTTTCGTAGGCGACTAATATTATGATAAATTTAGGATTCTCAAGGTCGAGTTATCCTAATTACTATCTTCATTATTAGTATTATGTGGCTCGACAGTTCCCAAATCAACTTCCACAGTTTCTATATATTGACTTTCTATAAGAAATGCTCCTTTCTCAAAACGCACACTCCAATAATTTCCTGGTTTGCAACTTAAAATAGTTCCTACTTCACCCAAACGCACGACATTAGGAGGACGTAGTATTGGCATTGATTCAGCAGTCTTGATATATGGTGGTTGAACTACTAATTTCACTTTCTGGCCAATAGAAAATTCTTTTTCCATTCATTTATTCATTATAATATTTGCTTTTTTATTTCTTATCATAAAGTTGGTCGAAAACCCACCATGTCGCTCAAGGCAATCAGCAATCAAAAGTTTTATATAATCAACTTGGACTATCTCCAACCAGATCGAGTAAATCAATCAACGATGCTAGATGGTGTGAATTATTTTCTATTCTTGCTCTTAAAGCCGAGAAGACTGGACAAAAAGCGATAGCTATGATAGTAATTACCATGCCTTAATGTTATACTCTAGTGGACTGTTTCATCTTAAATATTGGAATAGAAAAGTATCTTGAGATTGCTTTCCTAAGGTCATGCTCCCCAAACACTGTCGTTTGCTATCGCAAAGCGGAGCGAAACGCAATGACAAATAATCATGCAGTGTTTTAATTGAAACAGTCCACTAGGTTGCACTTCAATTGTTAAGTAATTAATACAGGTAGAATAATCTTTTTGATAACTATCACGCCAGAAGCGTGTTAATTATTCTTAAGTTTACTACTCCCTTACTTCCCTACTCCCCTACTCCCCTACTCCTCTACTCCCCCACTCCCCCACTCCCCCACTCCCCCACTCCCCAACTCACCCACTGAAGAATAGAAGTATGTCACTCAAGTTCAAAGTCAAAAGCTGCCATAATTCTAACGAAGGTATTAGAATCATATATGGTGAGTATAAAATTATAGGGGGTAATGATCGTGGCTACAGGTCGTCGCATTTCCCGGGTTGCTTCATTAATTAAGCAGGAAATCAGCCAGATGTTGCTCCAAGGTATCAAAGATAACCGCATAGGTATTGGTATGGTCAGCGTCACAGATGTAGATGTTTCTGGAGACTTACAACACGCTAAAATATTCGTAAGTATCTATGGGTCTGACCAAGTAAGGGCGGAAACCATGGCAGGTTTAAGGTCTGCCACTGGCTATGTCCGTAGTGAGTTGGGCCATAGAATACGTCTACGTCGAACTCCAGAAGTTATCTTTATCGAAGACCGTTCTCTAGAACGTGGGACAGAAATTATATCACTCTTAAACAAGCTATCCCTTGAACGACAAGAACAGGAAACAGAAGATATTGCCCATCAAGACTAACCACAAATCTAATCAAAGCGCTTAAGTCGCGAACATGGTTAGTCCAGCCTACTTAGCAGTAAGTAAACGTTATTTTGGTCATAATACGTCTTCAATAATTAATAGTTAATAATTAATAATTAAAGAGTTATCTCATTATTAATTATTCATTATTAATTATTCATTATTCATAAAGCCAAAATAACTGGGCGAGGGCAACTTTACGCATTTTGTGCAGGATGGACGCAAAAATGTCCAAAATTTTGCCTAATCTTATGTTTTGAGGTTTATTAATATACCTCAAAAACATCTTAATTTTATTTCTTTAGGAAATAGAGACAATTACTCGTTTTTAGCCCATTTTTTCTAAGAGTAACTAATTCCTAAACTCTTCATTACTAAACTATGAATTTAGCAGAAAAAGTCGCTCAGATGGTTGTAGTCAGATCATCTGGCCTTTTATTTGACGATCAAATTCTATATCCAGACTGGGAACCTCCTAATAGCAAGCTTCAATATTGGGTACAAGACTTGGGGATTGGAGGAGTAATTTTTGTGGGTGGAAGTGCTGTAGACTTGGCAACTCGTATCCAACAACTTCAGTCTTGGGCCAAAATTCCTTTGCTGTTTGCTGCTGATATTGAGGAAGGAGTTGGACAAAGGTTTGCTGGGGCAACTTGGTTTCCTCCTCCAATGGCGATCGCTGCTATTGCTCAAACTAATTTGAAAAAAGCCCAAGGGTATGCTGAGACTATGGGTGCTATTACAGCTCAAGAAGCTGTAGCTATCGGTTTAAATTGGATTTTGGCCCCTGTGGTAGATGTGAATAATAATCCTGATAATCCAGTGATTAATATTCGGGCTTTTGGAGAAACGACGGAATTAGTTGGTCAATTGGCAAGGGCTTTTATTCGAGGCGCTCAACAATATCCAGTATTGACTACTGCTAAACATTTTCCTGGTCATGGGGATACGGCAGTTGATTCTCATTTTGATTTACCAGTTATACCTCACTCGGAAAGTAGATTGGCAGAAGTTGAGTTGCCTCCTTTTGTTGAGGCGATCGCTGCTGGAGTAGATTCTGTGATGAGTGCCCATTTGTTGATTCCAACTTGGGATAAGGAACTACCAGCGACTTTATCTCAGAAAATTATCACAGGTAAGTTACGCCAAAAGTTTGGTTTTGAGGGATTAGTTGTGACTGATGCTTTGGTAATGGGGGCGATCGCTAATCGTTATGGTTTGGCCGAAGCGTCTGTTTTAGCTGTGGAAGCTGGTACAGATATTTTACTTATGCCTCTAGATCCAGAGGTGACAATTAATGCTGTTTGCGATGCGGTGACTCAAGGCCGCATTTCTGAATCGCGAATTGATGAGTCTTTACAAAGAATTTGGCAAGCTAAAACAAAAGTCTATCCTACTTGGCAACCCGGAAATGAAAAAATACCAGATTATTTCTCAGTTCCTACATACAATTTAGTTGAAAAGTTAGCTCAATCCCAGGCACAAGAAACTGTAGCTCAAATTTTGCAAGACTCTATTCAAGTAGGAGGAGGTTATCTTGCTCCCAATGCAGACAACCAAGATTTACGAAATTTAGTATTTGTCCAAGATATACTCAATAGTTCTTTTTTAGGTAATCATACTCCAGCAATAACTATTCCCAAAAAATTTGGTTATCAACCACAGCTAATTGAGAATAATTCAGAAGCTATCCAAGGTCTTACCCCTCATCGTTTGACTTTGCTCCAACTATTTATTCGCGGTAATCCTTTTGGGAAAATTGCTAGTCTAACACAAGCATCAGAGGATTTGATTAAGAGATTATTAAGAAGTGGCAAACTCCAAGGTCTAATAATATACGGTAGTCAGTATACGTTGAAACAGTTTTCACCAAAACTGTTATCAGAGATACCTTACATCTTTTGTTATGGACAAATGCCCAAAGCCCAAGCTATTGCTTTGGAGCTTTTCTTTAAAGATTTAGAAGTATCTCTACTAACTAAAATATCACAAAACTTTACCTAATTTTTGACAAAATCAAACCAAAGTGATATAGGGAAGACGATTATTTTAGGTAAGAATACCAGATAAATCTTAAATTAGCTAGATGATGGCTACAAATTTATAAGTATATATATGCAATTTGGAATAACACTATAGCTAATATGTTCGTCTGATGACTTTTAGAATACTTATCAAAATAAGATAACAAATTGTAACTATATATACTGAAAAATTTAACGTTCATAATTAGCAATTTTGCCTTATATTATTAATAGCGCCGTAACGCAGAAAATTACTCAAGCTAGGCCAAGAGGGTGACCATGACTTACACCACAGTTCAATATTCATTAGACATTATCAGGGACGAAGCACTGGAACTTGTACAGAGAGGAGTTCTCAGTCGTCAACAGCCTATTTATACTCTTTGCCAGTACATTCCTGCTAGAGAATGGTCCTGTGTAGAGGTTGAATTAGAAGAATGTAACTTTCTACTCAGGGACCGAATAGGTGACCTAATAGGTAGTGAAAAATGGGACAACGACTAAATAAAAGCCTAACTCAGTTAAATTCTTGAATAAGACTTTTAGCTGGGTTAGGCACTATAATTTATCGTACTGTTCAAGAACTTTTTAATAGCCGAATAGAGACATAAAACGTATCTGTATCGGAGTCTTGTTATATGTAAAAGATTTTTTCTTTGCAGAAAAAATCTTAAAATAGACTTAGTTCTAGGAGTCTGACTCCTGAGATTGTTGTAAATCAGCCCTTAGATTAGCTATTTCTTTAGTTAGTTCTAACAAATCTCTTTGTATATCTGATTGTACAAAACCTGAAGCAGGAGTAGAGACAGTGGTACTATCAGTATTGACCTGACTATTTTGTTGATTCAAAACTGTATCAACAAAGTTCCGAGCTTCCCGCTCAGTTATTTCTCCTCTTTCAACCCACTCCTCAGTTAGTTGATTAAAATCAGAATTTAATTTATTCAAATTTTCATCCCGCTTACTAGAGTCTTGCAAAGTCTCCATAAAAAAGGAAGTTGCACCTAGGGTGACACGAAATCCTTTTTGTACTATTTGGTTCAGATTATCAGGATTCATAAGTATAAGTTAACTCAATATCAAATGGCAATTTCTCTCTGATTACAGAAGAGAAACAGACTTTATTGGTAATATAACGCGGATACAAGCCAGTGAAAAGTTATTTGAGAATTATTTAGCTAGAAAATCTACTTTCTCGCTAAATATAGATTTTTTTATCTGAATAACTAGAAAGTTAAAAGCTAATTGATTTTTGAGTTATATCCAATTGACGATTATTATCTGCTTGATTATGATGTTTTAATAATAATCTCTTCTACACCCAAATTGATTAACTTCTTTTCAAGTTGCGAAACAACATTGTTTAAATTGCAATAAAGTAATAAATATTCATTTTCTGTCAATCTGTATATTTGTGAATATTTCACAGCAAATGATAATACATCTTTTGGTAGATCATCAAATTCAAACAGCTTTTGCTGGATTAATTTCCCACCAAAAGCAGGTAAATAATTTTGTAATTTAATCCATGAATTATGAAAAATATACTTGCTATTAAAAGTAGGTAAAAAACTGTATATTTCTGGAAGTTGATTGACTGATTTTCTTACATCAGTATGGTTTAAAATATAATTGTTTTCTGGTTTAGTTAAATCTGAGACAAAAGCTTCAGCATTTCCTAAATAATTTTCAGGTATATCAATATTTCTATATCTTAGATTACAAGGAAAAATAAATCGTTTAATAGGAACAACTGATAAAAATTCAAATAAAGCGTCGTTTGTGCTATATGCAGTTTCTTCGTTAGATAGATTTTGATTTTTACCCTTGATTAAATCTAAATTTTCTTTGGTTAAGATACATTCAAGATAACTCCAATTCTTCTTATTTTTAAAAAAAACCTTCAAGATAAAAATAATCAAAGATGTTGAACTTAAAAGTTTATTTTTCCATGATAATTTTTTAAAACTTGCAGCCATAAAATCATCTATTTTCTTAAAATCAATTGTAAATAATGGTTCAGATTTAGCAACATATTCTGGATCTTCGTATGCTTGAGAAAAATATTCTAATAATTTAAAATATGTTCCGCCATCTGCTATGAAATGATTGATTAGTAGAGTTATGCCATAATAATTTTGATCATGATTCAAAATCACATATACTAATGGAGTATCTTTATTAATAGCATCTTAAGAATTTTTCGGAATATTGAATTCATTTTTTACATAAGTTTTTGCCTCTAATAAATTATCGATATCTATTTCCTGTTCGTTTAGATGAATTTCAATAAAACCAACACCAGATTTTTGTGGATTACATACAACTTTTAATGGGGAAAACAATTTCTTTACCAGTCTCCCTCCAAAAATTGGCACACTATCTACTATTTGTTGAATTGCTATTTTTAATCTATGAGAATCTATTCGATGTTTATACCAATTTATTATACCATAATATGGCGCAATTCCCATATTACTATCAAATCTTGAAAGTTGATACTCACAATGCACATTACCATTTGTTATTAATTCCATTTTTTGCCTGCCTGAGTTAATGTTATTACTAATATCATATATATAATATTCTATTGAAGAATCAATAGCTATGTATAGTTGATTAGCTATAAAGTTAGGAAAGAGGGAAAAAAGAACAGAAGTCTCTTTTAATCAGAAGTTTGATTCAAGGGAAAATAACTACTTGTACACCACTACTCTTTAGTAATTATTATATATATCTCCATATATCTATATCTATCAGAAAGACTTGAGGGACTTTCTGTGGAAAGTCCCTCAAAAAAAATTAATAAAATACTTATATCATGTCTGGATAAGTGCCTGATGAAAAAACCTATCTTCCAACTTCAAAAGCAAATCTTTACTGTACTATCTCAATCATAAGTATTCAAGCGGACATAATATTATTTATTTACTAGAAATTTATGTTATCTAAAGTTGAACATTTTCAGCTTACTTGCTCTAAATATTGATTAATATCATCATAAATTCTAGTAAGTTCAGCTTCCGTAGTTATCCGAATCCGCTCATCTCGTAAAGTAATCAAAACTTTCGCGGCAAAAGGGTTAGGCCAAATGTTAGGATTGCAGAAGATTTCTAAAAAGACATCTCCTATATACTGATATTCTGTAGGTTTTTGTGGAGTTGGTTTACCAGAACTACCTGCAGCAGTTTTGGCAGCAGCAGATTTTAATTGCTGCATTAATTCAGCTATTGCACTTTGTAAATTTCTTGCAGCTTCAGTAGTAAAATCAAAAGATATAGACCCTTCTACCAAATTCAAAGTTAGTTTAGAAGTAGACATAATAAATCGAATAATTGAAGAAAGTTGTAAGTTATAGGTTAATAGTTTAATTGAATGGGGATTTAAGTCTGCTCAAGTTTCGATACTTTACAGCTCCTAGGGTTAATAACTCAGTTAATCTGAGATAGTGAGAAAAATTCCTTTTTACAAATACAACACTGCCTAATACCCAAGAAAGTATGTATACAAGCTGTTATCTTAGCAATTCACGAGTGTATCACACAAACTAAACTCAAGTTACTACTTGCTTGAGGTAAAAAAACTAAACACTTTCCATTTTTGACTAAATTTAGTCTGAACATGATAATGTATAAATTAAGTTAATTTCGGTATTTTTTTAACTTAGCACACAAAACTTTTCTCCTAAGTCTATTTCCCTATAAATTAACTATTTAATTAAACTTAATTTGACTACCAGTTTTGACAAAAGTAAAATCAGCAGGATTCATTTGTTCATATATCTCAAATGGTTGATGAATCCAGGGATTATCAAGTAAATAATCAACATAATAATCAGGCTCAAATATGGAGCAAGCTTTATACCACAAAACAGCCGTTTTTATTTCTTTAATTTCTTGATTATAATTATTCTGAAGCCAATTAATGGATTTTTTAATACTAATTCCCGAATCTACTAGGTCATCAACTAACAAAATATGACTACCTAAACTATCTGTAGTCATAGTCAAATTCTTTCCAATTTTAATATTACCTCGCTCCTGATCTTTAATACCATCATAGGAAGAAGTCGCAAGAATTGCCAAGGGTTTACTAAAAATGCGAGAGAGAATATCTCCCACTCGTACTCCTCCCCTAGCTAAACAGATAATTTGATTGAGTTAAACTAAGCCAGTTTGTTACCAAACCGACTCGTCTTCAGAACCGGACGTGAGACTTTCACCTCATCAACGGCTCCTCTCTTAAACGCCCCTTGTCATGGGCACATCCTGCTTCAGAGTTAACATATCGTCAATCCATATATAATTGTCAGGTAAATCCTGGGGTTTAAATTTTGGATATGTCTTTTTGTCTTTCACAGTTTTCGTGTCGTGGCAATGTCGGTGCAACAATTGTTTATTTTTAAGTGTGTTGTCACCACCTTTAGACTTTGGTTTTATATGGTCGATTTCCATAAGGTCGGTTGGCCTAAAGGTTAGTCCACAAAATGCGCATTTGTTCTTTTGACGTTTTAATAGCGTCGTGACTTCTTTCCTTACGCCTGGATACTTGCCGATTCTGTTGCTCCAATAAGTCCAGTCGCCGTCTAATGGGGATTTATTACCTTTAACCTTGATGTGTCTTATGATGGGAACATCATCGTGTCGGTTTAGTATGTACTCGCCATCATTAAGTAGCCAATTCCTGGTCTTACTAACTTTGGGGAAATACTTTTCCTTAACCCATTTAGCCGACTTATTTGGGTGCCTTCTACTTGCCCATCTCCATAGTCTTTTCCATAAAAGCATATCCATTCTATTGAATACCTTTTTACTGACTACAGTTGAGAAGTAGTTAGCCCATCCCTTTATTACCGGATTTAATTTGGCTAATAAAGCCCTAACAGGGGCAGTTTTGTGGGAATCACATATATCCCCCAACTTCCGATAATGAGTTTTAATACTCTTGGAGGATGGTTTAATCAGCGTCTTGAATCCTTGTTTGGTTGACTTAACCTTCCATTGCCTAATGTTAAAACCGAGGAAGTCAAATCCAGGTTTATTTCCCTGATATTCCTCTAAGGTGTGGGCAATTCTGGTTTTTTCTGGTTTTAGTTCTAATCCTACCTGGTCTAACCATTCCTGTATTACGGCTTTTGCTTGCAACACTACTTTGATGTCTTCATGTAGGATTACAAAGTCGTCGGCATAGCGTATTAGGTTGAGACTATTTATTTTATTTTGCCAACTTTTTTGGTTGCCTTTTTTATCCTTGAGGTCTATAGTTTTGGCAAACTCATTCAGTCTCTCCTCCATACCGTGTAGGGCGATGTTTGCTAGTAAGGGTGATATTACCCCTCCCTGTGGTGTTCCTTCCACAGTGTTTGAGAATTGTTTATTGTCAAATACCCCAGACTTTAACCATTGTTTGATTAATCGCCTGTAAGGTGATTGACTTACTTTCCTCAGCAATACATCATGGTTAATTCGATCAAAACATTTTGATATATCAGCATCTAAGACAAATTTAGACTTTAATTTGATACTGTCAAAGATGGCTCCAATAGCATCATGTGTTGACCGTCCTGGTCTAAAACCATAACTATTAGGTTCAAAACGTGCCTCCCATTCTGGTTCCATACCTAACTTAACCAGAGCTTGTAATGCACGGTCGTACATTGTGGGGATTCCAAGAGGTCTCTTTTCATCCCTCCCTGGTTTAGGTACCCAGACTCTACGGGTAGGGCTTGCTTTGAGGTATCGCGTGTTTAGTAAACCAACCAAGTTAAATCTCTGCATAGGAGGTAGATTTTTAATACCATCTACACCAGCAGTTTTCTTACCCTGGTTATCTTGAGTCACGCGCCTAACAGCTAGCAACCTAGCGTAATAACTTTTGGTCAGAAGTCTTTGGTATTTACGCATCTTGCGGATTTCGCCACGGCTGGATGCTCTGTAAATTAACTTTTGCAACTTAAACACATTCTTCTCAACCCGTCTCCAGTTAATATCTTTCCATTTGAGATTTGGATTAATACAAACCGGATCTGGTATATCGTCTGTATCCCATGCCACGCTTAAAAACGGTTTAGGATTTCCTAAACGTCTTTTTAGTGTTTTAGCTTTATTCATTGCTTGCTCATTACCTTACATTACGTCTAACAGTGGGTACGTCAGCAATGAATAATGAATAATGAACAATGAATAATTATTAGAGTTTAGGGAAAACTAA
>NZ_JAAHHT010000110.1 GCF_010672085.1 Okeania sp. SIO3I5 | reverse complement strand
CTTTCAAAATGTTTTTTCCCGCACTAGAAAGTACAGTCCATCCACTATATATATATATGGGAATAAACACTATATATTTTCCTATTCCATAAACAGTATTTTGTAATTGTTGATAGAAAATTAAACCTAATATATAGATAATTGCGACGGGAAGTAAAGGTAAAATTTCTTGTTTTAAATTGAAATCTTGTTTAGGTGGATTAGTCTGATTAGTCTGATTATGATTTTCTTCATCGTGACAACTACAACAATGAGAATGATTATGATTATCCATTTTTTTACTCCTTAATCAAAAAAGTTTTTTCTTGTAGATATTATAGCGCAAGTTAAATTTTTTAAAATTAAAAAAAAATAATTTTTATATTTGATGATTATTGAGTAAAATAAATGATAAAAGTTTTCAGCGATCGCTAAATTCCTAAAATACTCAAAATGAACAATAGTAAGACTAATAGACATCTCCGATAATTCAAAATAAAATAAATTATCGTACAGAAATAATCAATTCTTTTTCCCTATTCCCTATTCCCTATTCCCTATTCCCTCTTTTCCGGAGAGGTCTAATTTAAAAATCTATACAACCTTTCCCAATTCAGAAATATATACATAGAGAGTAGGAAGTAAAGGGAATTTTTAAAGATACTATTACTGAGGTGAGGCAAACATTTTTATTGTAGTGTTTTTAATGAGAATTGAAGATTGCTATCCCTATCATTTTTATCTTTTTTATATTCAATATTTGTAAGTATTCATCCGTCAGCGATCGATTATCAGCTATTGTTTTTGATGACCGATAAAAGCTAATTGAACTAGAATTAAATCTGGTATTGGTAAAATTAGGTATAAAATTTGTATCAGAATCAGATTAATAGTTAGGCAAAAAACTGTTTTAACTACTGACTACTAAAAATATTTTCCAGTTAATGATAATTTTGGGAATTTATTTCTGTATTAACTGGTATTAGTAAAATCAGGTATAAAATTTGGGTAGTCCTGTAGATGTAGTGATTTATTGTGGAAAAAGGGAACAGGGAACAGGGAACAGGGAACAGTAAAGTAGCTTAAATTCTTAGTTTCAAAGAAATCATATTCCATTGAAAATTTCACTTTTTTGAGGATATCACTACTTGTACACCACTACCAAAATTTGTATCAGAATCAGATTAATAGTCAGGCAAAAAACTGTTTTAACTACTGACTATTAACTACTGACTACTAAAAATTATCCAATCATTTAATCATTCTTAGAAACTGTTTGTAAAATAAGTTTGAAGAGAGTTGTTGAGTGACTAAAATCTCAAAGTAAAAGGTACTTCAAGAGATTGAAATTTGGTAGATTGATTAGGTGGAAAAGTATATATGTTCCCTTTCTTTTAACTCTTCAATACTTGTCTTGATTTCTTCGGACCCCCATACCTATTCCCTATTCCTTATTCCCTATCTCCTTTTTATATTTCCTGATACATTCAGTCTCTAATTAGTTAATAACTGAAGTCTTGATGAAGCATAGGATTATTTTTGGGAATTGGTATTACTGAAAGGCTGAGAATAGGATAAAAATCAAAAAAAAATTCCTGATTTGTTAATTGGAAAAAAAGGTCTACAAGCAGAAAAGTGGTTAAAATTTAAGTTTGTAGACAAACAACCGCCTTGTTTTCCCACAGATTTACATTGTGAATTTATCTGTGAAAGTGAGAAAAATGCTAATAATTTAATGACTCAAGTTTTCGTAGCTTTTGCTGAAGCAGATAAAAGTATCATGGAAAAAATCAGGAAAAGTTTGATGCGGGAAGGAATTACTGTCAGGACTTACGCAACGGTACTACATATTGGGTTATATTTTTCTATTTAATCAAACCAAAACCAACAATTAAATCATACAGCAGTTTCCGTTGTTATTAGGTACACCCCGAAGGGGGCAAAATGCCCGCACTACATACAATATTTTCATCATTGACCCTGTACATCATTTCTCCGAAATTTGCTGTCAAACTAATTGTAGTTTCTCCCCACACTCCCCAAACTTCTCCTACTCCCTACTCCGTCAATAATAGACTTTGCCAATATTCCATGTACTCCTTTTTGAGGATTATTCACAACTTGAGTAATATGAAAATTCACAGCAAGAGAACACAAAATATAAGCATCTTCACGACTCAACCCAACAAATTTTTCTAACCAACTAATCATTTGTTTTAAAGCTAATTCAAAAGCAGAATCTAAAGTCTTGCCAAACCCAAAAGAAATAATATCAGTAGCAGTTTCTGCCATAGGAAAATTTATTTGTAAATCTCGCCTCAGATTAATTTTAATAGTACCATTCATTGAAGTTTCAATAGCCGTTACATTTATCTCTCCATCACCCTGCGCAGAATGACCATCCCCAATAGAAAATAAACCGCCCGGCACAAAAACAGGTAAAAATATTCGCGAACCAATCTGCAATTCTCGACAGTCAATATTACCTCCATAACTACCAGGAGGAATAGAAGAACGTTGAGTATTTTCTGTGGCAACTCCCAAAATTCCAAAGAATGGTTGAAGAGGAATTTTTATCCCGCTTTTAGGAGGAAATTCTGCAAATTTTTTCTCTAAATTTAGTGGAATAAAATTTAGTTTTGGTTCGGTAAATTCTTCGGGTAATGCTCCCCATCCCGGACGAATAGAATTAAATCCCATGGGTAAACTAGGGTAAATATTTTCCAGGATAATTTCTAGTACATCTCCCGGTTGAGCATCATTAATATATACTGGTCCGGTTAATAAATGAGGACCAGGACCGACTTTTCTTTCTGCTGGTAAATTATGACAAATTTCCAGAAATTCAGGAGTTAAAAAATCTTCAGGCGATCGCTCATAAAGATAATAACCCGTATAAGTTTCTACATCGACACTATCGCCCGAATTAATTATTAATGCTGGTTCTAATTGATTTGAGAATCCTCCTAAATGAACAGTTTTACAGTTAGCTTTCAAAATATGATGGCTCATTTCAGTTATCAGTTATCAGTTATCAGTTATCAGTAGACATCTCGGAAAAATATGTAGACTTTTTGTAAAAGTAGGGAACAGGGAACAGGGAAAAGGGAAGATTTTTTCAGTAAAAATGTACAGAAAATGATTTTATAAGGAAATTTTACAACTCTACTTTATGGTAAATAAAGAGCAAGTTTATTTTCTGGAGATGTCTAGTACTTCTGGCTATTTGCGCAGCATGACCTAGGAAACCCGGAGGTTTGAAATACTGAAGTTTATTTTCTCTTGGTCATTTCATTTAATTTTAATATTTATCAATAACAGGGAACAGGGAATAGGGAATAGGGAACAGTTGGAAAAACATTTTCGCTATTTAATATTCATCATCAGTCTATGCTTAACCAATTCTTTCTTAGCTAAAATAGCGTTTTTCAAATTACTGAAGTAAAGTAGTTTTTCTTCCTTTCTACTCCCTACTCCCTACTCCCTACTCCCTACTCCCTATTCCCTATTCCCTATTCCCTACTTTACGATATACTCACTTCAATTAAAAAATTTCAATTTTCAATAAGTTTAAGTAAAATGATGCAAACTATAACTAAACCTAATCAACAATTTAAACAGCTACAATCGGGAATTGCTATTGGTGTTCCTCCAGAAAAAGATTGGGTTTCTATGAAAAATGAAAGCCTAATTATTATTGTAGGTTTAACTGGAGTCGGTAAAACTACAATAATTAATACATTAATTAAATCGGGATTAAATTTTACTTTACTTCCCAATCGACGCACTCTAACAACAGAATTAATTATTCCTTATATCGCAGCTCTAAATGGAAAAAATATTCAAACAATTTGTCGTCTAGAGCGGTTTAAATATACTCGTCAATATCAAAAACAATTTTCTGGTGGTATGGGTCATATTTTGACTCAATTACAAGTTAATCTTGGTCAAATTAATTATCCACTAATTTTCGATGGTTTAAGAGGTAAAAATGAAGTTACTTATGCTGCTAAGACTTTAAAAAATGCAAAATTTGTGATTTTAGATGCTCCATTATTAGTACGTTTAAAACGACTTTTGACTCGAAATGATGCTTTCGATAAAATCACAAAATCCGTCGAAGATACAATAGTTTCCCGAAAAAAAAATCTAAGTTTTTCTGCTTTAGATATACCTGAAGCTTCTAATTTATTTACCTTGACTGAAGCACAAGAAATTTTCACTGGAATCAAAACCGGAATCTACCAACACACGGAAGTTAGTCAAAAACTCAAAATCCTCGTTGAAGAAAGTATAAACTACGATTCCCAGGCAACAAAAATAGCTTTACAAGCGATCGCTCCCCAGCGCACTTTACTTTTAGACACTACCAAATTTACAACTCAACAAATAGCTCAAAAACTTATTAAATATCTTAGATATAGTTCAGCAATTAACAATTAATTAGGGTTTGCTGAAAAAGTCTTATGGGTGAAGGTAGGAGACAGGAGACAGGAGACAGGAGACAGGAGACAGGAGAAATGGAGTAGGGACGTTGCATAACAAAAATGCGTTTCATGTCGCGTAGCGAAACGTCCGTACAGGAGGTAGGAGTCAGAATTTAATTCGTGATTTTTCTACCTTATGTAACCCAAAATCCTAACTTTTTCAGCATGAAATAGCTCAAAAAAATGTCTTTATGACGATCAAAAAGGCTAAAACCATGATTAAAGTTAATGCTTTTAGATTTAATCAGCAGAGCAATAATTATTCGATCAGTGCATTATTACAAAATTGAATAATCTGTAGGGGTTTGGTCTCCAAACCCTTACCAATGAATAATGGATAATTAATAATGGATAATTGATAATTAATACATTTGCTTTAAAGCCTCTCCTAATCATTGATAATTGAGCATGAAAGAGTATAAAAATTGCTTTTTTATGGCTGTCGAAGCTTTTAATTGCTGGTATCGGTTGTCATTAATTAAATATTCCTTAATTCCCAAATAACTTAAAATATCTTAAATTCTTTGTAATATTTAAGCATTTTATAGCGCTACGCATTAAGGTTAGGACATTTATACATATTGAAACCCTTTGACAGTTTACTATTCCCTATTCCCTATTCCCTATTCCCTAGCCCTATATTAAAAATAAACTGTAATTAATCATACCAAAAATTATCCCTATAATATGTTTATCTAAAATGATGGAATAATAGCTAAACTAAAAAAATGTTATTAAGTAAACTAGCGATAGTTGATTCTACTCTCCGAGAGGGAGAACAATTTTTTAAGTCAAATTTTTCTACAGGAGATAAAGTTGAAATTGCTAGGGCACTAGATAGATTTGGAGTAGAATATATTGAAGTAACATCTCCAACAGCTTCTCCTCAATCCTATCAAGACTGTAAAAACTTAGCTCAGTTAGGTTTACAAGCTAAAGTAATCACCCATATTCGTTGCCATATTGAAGATGCAAAAATCGCCCTAGATACAGGTGTAGATGGTATTAATCTATTTATGGCTACATCTAAACTTTTACGTCAATTTGGTCATGGTAAAAGTATAGATGAAATTATTGATATAGCCACAGAAATTATTACTTTTATTCATCAACAAAATCCCCAAATAGAATTACGTTTTTCCACAGAAGATTCTTTTCGTAGTTCCCGATCGGATTTACTACGAGTTTATTTAGCAATTAATAAACTAGGAATTGTGCATCGTTTTGGAATAGCTGATACTGTAGGTATAGCAACTCCCAACCAAGTTTATCAATTAATTCAAGAGATGAGACAATGCTTTTCTGAAGATATAGAATTTCATGCTCATAATGATACAGGTTGTGCAATTGCTAATAGTTTTACTGCTTTTGAAGCAGGAGCAACTCATATTGATACAAGTGTTTTAGGTATTGGCGAACGTAATGGTATTACCCCTTTAGCTGGATTAATTGCTCGTCTTTATACCCTCGATCCAGAAACTTTAAATCGAAAATATTCTCTATCTTATCTTCATCAATTAAATCAATTAGTAGCAGAAAAAATAGGACTTTCTATTCCTTTCGATCATTGTATTGTTGGGGAAGCTGCTTTTAATCATAAAGCTGGAGTTCATACTAAAGCAATTCTCAATAATTCTCAAACTTATGAACCAATAAATCCCAATGATTTTAATTTGAATAGGTCAGTTTTAATTAATCACAAACTAACAGGTAAAAATAGTATTGCTCATCGCGCTTATCAACTAGGTCTGAATCTAGAAACTTTCCAAATTCAAGCTATTACTCAAACAATTAAAACTTTAGCAGACAGGGAGAAAATCACCCTAGAAAATGTCGATGAAATTTTGTGTTCATACCAAAAAAATATTAGTTAAATTTTTTGGTGAAGAGAATTAGCAAAATTTCTAGTAACTTACAAATTAGTCAAGTATATTACTCAACTTCAAGTTTCCCTTTTTAAGACTAATTTACTCCAATAATATAACGCTAATTAGGGTTTGCTGAAAAAGTATTGTTGCTGTTTCTAGTAGTCAGTAGTCAGTAGTCAGTAGTCAGGAGAAATGGGAATTTTAGAGGAGATAGTCGGAAAAATTGAGGGACAATTTTTCTGCCATAATCATCCCAAAATACTAGCTTTTTAGCGGCAAGAGCTATAAAAGCTGGTACTTTTTAATGACTCAAAAATGCTATAATCTTTACCTGTCAATGCTTTTATATTTAATCAGCAAGCCCTAATTATTTCAAATAATCCCCTGATATCAAATCCGGTAGTATCGGTATAAAAAAGCAGAGAAACTGGGGAAAGTATCAAATGCCCTACAATACTAACATTTTGGGTAGTTATAATTACAGGACTTACGCAAAGACACTATATATAGCGTATGATAAATAGAGCGATCGCTTAAAAACACAAAGCGATCGCCTCCAGACAAGTACCATAAAAAACAATGGCCAAAAACACCTATTAGCTAATTAGCCAATCGCCCTGAATCTTATTGTGGGCTTCTTTAGTTCTTGAATCAGATAATTTGAAAGTAATTCATATTTGACTGTATAAATAGTTTTTCCTATTTTCAGTGCTAATATTTTTAAAAAATTCCATACTAACATAGCACAGGCTATATGATTTTTTTGAATTTGCCTGAGACGACATTGACAGGATTCGATACCTGTTAATTGTTCAATTTCTCTATGAAATTCTTCAATTTTCCATCTAGTTTGAGACTCAAATTCTACAGCATCTACTGAAGATTGATATAAGTCATTAGTTGCAATATATCCTGTCCTGTTGGAAGAAACAGTTGCCCAGAATAGTTTAACTTTTTTATCCCTCGGAAAACCTTTTATTTTAACTATTTTACCTGATATTTTTTCTGATTCATTCCAACTTAATTCTCCAATATTTTTATATTTCTCTACACCTCCAGTGTCATCTACTAGACGATTTATTTTTAAGGGACAGTAATAAATTTTTCCTAGGTTATCTACCAATGCCATTAATCTTTGTGTTGCGTACCAACTATCCATTAATACAGTTTTAAATGGTAATTTCTTCTTATGTACCACACTTAATATCATTTCTTCTACATGATCTAACTCATGTTTTTTTGTCAGTATCTGGGTCATAAACTCGATAATCTATGAGCCAAAATTGTTCAATTTGTGGATTGAAATATATACAATTTACTATCCCAATACCATGAACTACTTTGTGTTCATTACCACTGTATTGTCGTCGAACTAACTCAATTTTATTACCATATTCCTTATTGATAACTGTATCATCAAAAATTAAATAACCTTCTGGGTTAGTTACAATTTCTTCTTGAACATTTTTCCATACATCTTGGCTACCAAAGTTTTCTATTTTTAAATAACGATTTATCGTATCATGGCTAATATTTTCTAAGTGATTTGCTAAGTTTGTGATAGTATAATTTGTATGAGAATTGAGTAAATACTGATATGGGATCAAGATAATTAAAATTCATGTTGTTAACTCAAATCAGCAATAATACTATTCTATAATAAGGGCGACTATTTTGGCAAAATTTATTGACAATTAACTACATTTACATATAGCTAAAACCAATTATATTACCATATCTTTGTATTAGTTTTGCTCGTTTTCTTGTTCAGGCGTTGGGACTCGCTAGGGGCAGCTATATCGCTCTCTATTTTTAAGCGATCGCTCTATTTATTATACGCTATATATAGTGTCTTTGCGTAAGTCCTGAATTAGAAACGCCTTTGTTGCATAAAACCCACATTCCGCACTCCCTCCGCTTTGAAAATCAAAAGGCTGAAACTTTTACCTGTAAAAGCTTTGAGGTTTAATCAGCCCGCCTTAACTATTGGACAATAGTTAAAATCAAACATCAATTTTGGAAATCAAAAGGCTGAAACTTTTACTTGTAAAAGCTTTGAAGTTTAATCAGCCCGCCTTAACTATTGGACAATAGTTAAAATCAAACATCAATTTTGGAAATCAAAAGGCTAAAACTTTTACCTGTAAAAGCTTTGAGGTTTAATCAGCCCGCCTTAACTATTGGACAATAGTTAAAATCAAACATCAATTTATAGTAAAGAGAGTGATATAGCTGCCGCACTTGCTTTGCCTTTTCCTGACGGAATGCTCCGCAAACATATCGCGCAGCGAAAAGCGGAACGGATGTTCTATTACTACTTTCATGCAACAAAGCCATTAGAAACTCTTAGTAGGGCTTGAGCAATAACTATAGAAGTTGCTCAAGCCCTACTACAAACAAAAACTTTTTTGATCGCGCCAGCAAAAATTTAACTTCTGACTTCTGACTTCTGACTTGCGCGTAGCGCTATAACTCCCCTACTTCCCCAATAACTTCCCCCACTGCCAAACGAGTACCATTAGCAAAATCCCAACCAGAAACCGCTTTCTTGCCCGCCAACTGTACCTGCCACAACAATAACCAACCAGCACCAGTTTGCACAACAACTCCTAAACCCTTAATTACTTTCACCACTTCCCCCACATTCCCAAAAACTTCAGACTCAGAAGACCAAACCTTCTCCAACTTCTGCAACTCTGGTGGTAACTGCGACCAATATTCAGCACCTATCGGTACAGCTGCCATAACTTTCAAAGACTGACCCCGAAAACTGGTGAAACAATTAGGGAAAAATCCTCTGACTTGGTTATGAATATCCAAAGCACTCCTCGACCAATCAATTTCATAATCATAATTTTGAATCAGTGGAGCGTAAGTTGCTAGAGAATCATCTTGAGGAATAGGTTCAATTTCTCTGTTCTCCAACTTCCACAAAGTTTCCAGTAATAAATCTGCTCCATCCTTTGCCAATATTTCCGCTATAGATACAGCATTATCCAACAAACCAATAGGAGTAACACTCTTCAATAACATCGGACCCGTATCCATTCCCACATCCATCAACATCGTAGTATTGCCCGTTTCTGTCTCGCCATGATAAATAGACCACTGAATAGGAGCAGCACCACGATACTTTGGCAAAATCGAACCATGAACATTCACGCAACCCAACTTCGGCATATCTAAAATTTCAGCAGACAAAATTTGCCCATAAGCAACTACTACAAACACATCTGCTTGTGCTTGCCGTAATAACTTGAGAGTTTCAGCATTTTTTTTAACTCGACGTGGTTGCCAGACTGGGATGTTCTGAGCAACTGCCACTAACTTAACAGGAGATGGAATCAGTTTATTGCCTCGTCCGCGTCTTTTATCAGGTTGGGTGACAACTGCTAGAACTTCTATTTCTGGGTGAGCTAATAATTTTTCCAAAGTAGGAACAGCAAATAGAGGTGTACCAAAAAATATTATTTTCATCGAAAAAGTAACTTGGTAATTAGGAATTATGGCGTTGCATATTTGCCGGATGAATTTTTCTTTTAGAGAAAGAGGAAGTAAAAGATGGGATTTACCTTTTCTGAAAAGATTCATCCCTTGCTTCAGCAACACCGGAATTATAGATAAATTTAGTATCTCACATTCAGGTGGAATGGGGGTTTAATTGGCAAAAAATACAAGTTTTGTAGGGAGTTTAGCAACCAAACCCCTACGAGGAATCATATCATGTCCGCTGGTATCGGAGAGTGTAAAAGTTAGGGTGAATATCCACAGGAAATTTAAGTTTTTTTATTGGCCTTAAGTATTCTTGCCAGTTAAGTGTTCCCAGTTAAGTGTTCCCTGTTCCCTACCTTTGCTATACAATACCGATGCTACCGGACATGATATCAAAGGAACAGAGGACAGGGAATAGGGAGTAGGGAGTAGTAATTCTGGTTCTGTAGGAATAGATCAAGAAGAAAAACAACTGTACCTCTGAAACAACTGTTGAGAGTAACCCCAGACCGCTGCGGGTTAGCCATTAAACATACAGTAGTGGTTTTACGCTTTAGTGTAGGGTTATTAAGACTGCTTTTTGACTTAATTCGCTCCAGATTTAAAAAGACTTGGAAGGAAAACTGTAATAGACATCTGCGATAATTAACTTGAAACTCTTGTAAAAAGGTAGTTAAATTTTAATTTCCGGAGAGGTCTAATAGTAAACTTAACCCACATTTTTAAGTGCAACTATGGGCCATCGGATTACTGCGTCTGCGAAAGACGAAATAAAAGCTGGGGTCTTCATGGAAACAACTGCCATTCTTAATGAGGCTGGAGAGCTAAATGTTAGCACTAGAAGTTGGACTGAAAATTTGGTAGTAGGCGCTCATTCAAGGGCAGTCATTTATCTTTTTGACAAAGACAATAAACGCCTTTGGAATACAGACAAAGTTGCTTGCGGGATTGGGGGAATGCTAGAGGTTACTTTTCCGATTTTTGATCGGAGTGTTAAATCTGACCGAACGGAAAATTATTCATTCAAAGTTCCACCGGACTTTGTTTCGCAAGCTAGCTCGATCAGGATTGTTCACTTTAACAAAACAAAACCTTTCACTGAGTACCTAAAAATACTGAACAAGTTTTTTGATATGAATGAAAAATCTCAAAATCCTACGGTTTATAACACACAGAATGGAGATAGGATACACATATCTGGAGGTCAAGTCGGAGCCGTTGGAGATTGCAATACAGTAAACTCTACGTTTACTCAAAACCATCAGAACTTACCCACTGCTGTAGCAGAAGTCAGAAAGATATGGCATGAATTGTCTCAAACTTACCCAACTAACACAGTGGCAGAAGAGATAGTAGTTGCAGCCAAGACAATTGAAAAAATCGAAGCTAACTCTACTCTGAAAGAACGGCTAATTAGTGCAGCTAAAGAAGGCACATTGGCTGCAATAAAAGAGCTACCAGGGGGAAAAGTTATAGTTGCTGCAATCGAAGGTTGGCAAAAAAAACCCTGAGTAAAATGGAAAGTAGTCCTGCATAGTAATGGCGGATTTGGCATGAAACGCTTACCATACCCTTCCTGAAATCATTACAATGCACCACTACCAAATCGAAAACTAAAGCAAACACAGTCAGGGGAGCAGAAGCTCCCCTATTAAGTAATATTTAATTTTAATTTTTTTTGTCGCAGTTATCTGACATTTGTGATTATTTTTTTTGCCTCTTTTCTATTCCCTACTCCCTACTCCCTACTCCCTAAAATTATATTTATCTAGTTAATTAAACCAAATGGTAACCCACTCACTAATAACATAATAGGTACTGTTAAAGCAGATTTTTCTTCAGAAATATTGGAAATTTTTTGACAACCGCTATACATAATTAAAATTGTATAACAAAGAGCAAAAATAGCTAAAATAAAACTAATTATCCAATTATTTAAAATTCCACTGAGGAACACCAGTAAACCTAGAGGTAATAATGAAGTGCCTGCGATAAACAGATCCCCCGTTAAACTACCATTAGTTTTAAATATTAGTCTGGCAAAACCACTTGTAATTGTTATATTCACAAAGGGAATAATACCAATAATTATTAACAATAAAAAACCTGTACGATCTGCTTCATCTAATCGTTGTGAAATCAGACTAATTCCCAACACAAAACAAACTTCAAATATTATCCCTAAAAAAACTGCCACATTCAGCGCTCTTTTCTGTTCTAATTGCCCAAAAGCTGGTAATAACCCTCCTATCGGATTAGGCATAAAAATCTTTACTGTTATCCAACTATCCTGAAAAGTTCTCTGGAATATTTCTAGTATTTCTGCCCAGGAAAAACCCTCTAAACTTCTAATAGCTTCCAGAGATCTTTGAGAATTAGCTTTATCACCTTGCTCCGCAAAAAGTTTAGCAGCTTTTCTGAAATCCAATCTTGCCAGACGATGTTCTTGTAATTCTAAATAAACCAAACCACGCTGATAATAAATATGAGCAAAATTAGGATTTATTTCTAATGCTTTGGTATAGTCTTCCATACCAGCTTGAATATGCCTTAATTTCATCCGACATAAACCCCGATAATAGTAAACTTCTACTAAGTATGGGTCTAAAAATAATGCCTTAGTATAATCAACATCAGCATTCCGATAATCTTGCAATTTATAATTAGCAAATCCTCTATGATATAAAACTTCTGCCCAATCAGGATTAATTTCCAGTGCCTTTGTGTAATCTAATATTGCACCTTGATAATCTCCAAGCTGACTTCTGGCAACTCCTCGTTTATATAATTCCTCCGTTTCTCCTACAGTTTTGTCATATTGCGATCGCTTCAATGGATCAGAAAGAATCTCATACACTGAATTAATTTCTTTAAATATTTCTGCTGCATTTATATCCCCCGAATTCACATCAGGATGATACTGACGTGCTAGACTATGATAGGCTTTTTTAATCTGTTCTGGTGAAGCATCTTTTGATACTCCTAGAACTTCATAATAGTTATGGTCTTTTTCCATAGGGAATTAGGGAATAGAAAAAATACTGTATTTCATTAATACGAGAACTATAGTAATCTTAAATGATTTGTAAAAAAAACAGTAGGGGTAAGGTCTCCAAATCCCGTTTTTGCTTGGGGAAAGGAGGGGAAGGATGGGGAGGATGGGGAGGATGGGGAGAATGGGGAGGATGGGGAGGAAGAATTTTGTCTAAAGTTTTCACTTTTTTGTGTCTAATTCAATACATTTTTCTCCCGCAAAAGCCGAACCAAAACCTACCCATAACTCATAACTTGTCAATAATGCCCAAGTTTTATGTTTAAGAAAGATGTTTATAAAGCATAGCCTTTTAAGGAGAAAAAGCGGTCGAGGGATGCCGAGGTCTCCTCGGCATATCCAATCGACCAAGAGAGCGGTCGTTTACGGAGCACGAGTAGGATGGGATGGCGAGGTTTCCCGATACATCAATTCTTTCCCCCTACTCCCTACTCCCTACTCCCTATTTTCTATTCCCTTTTTATAATATGGAGCTAAGCGGACTCGAACCGCTGGCCCCCTCAATGCCATTGAGGTGCTCTACCAACTGAGCTATAACCCCTAACCAAAACATCATCCATATTACCTAGTTTTTTGTTTATTTGTCAAGAAATTAACCAAAAAATTTATACAACATTTCTAGCAGATGATCTATAGCAGTCGCTACTACTATATAGGACATTCTCAAGCCTTTCAAATTTAGTCCGTGTTGCGAATTTAACTTCTCTACATTGCCAACCCGACAGCTCCCAGTTTTAAAGAAGTCAGAAATCAGAAGTCAGTAGGGGCGAAAAGCGAATCGCCCGTACAGAAGTTGACCCATGTAACCGGGATTTGAGCAAGGCTCCAAAAACCTTTCGCCTTAAAAGGCGGGGTTTTAGACCCAATTATTTTGATAACTTCTGACTTCTGACTTTTGACTTCTGACTTCAGCGATACCAGGGTATCTGGCCTTATTGAAGAACATCATACCCTGATAACCAGCTTAAAAATATGTGTAGGAATGTTGAGACATCTGAGTTAGGTGAGTCATACAAGTACCCATAAGAAAATAAACTACCATCATTGCTGCAGCAGATATAGCAACTAAGATACCCGCTAGCATTAGAGAAAATTCTCGATGATGGAATGACTCTTGCATCAAATGCAGAGCCCAAGCAACTAAAGCAACATCAAGTATTAGAATTGTGACCAACATGAGTTACGTTTTGTAACAATTCTTTCATTCTAACAACATTTCTTAAAAATCTATCTGAGTATTTGTACTAAGAAAATCTAAAATTTTAAAGTTAGACCTCAAAATTAACTTTGTCTAACAGGAACTTGATGGCCAGCAAGATAATCCTTAATTTCTGCTACACTTAGTTGACCGTAATGTAGTAAAGAAGCTAGTAATGCTGCTTCTGCTTTACCCTCAGTTAAGGCCTCAAAAATATGCTGGGAGTTACCAGCACCCCCTGAAGCAATTACTGGAATCTCAACACTTTCTGCTATAGTCTTCGTAAGCTCTAAGTCATAACCTGCTTGCGTTCCATCAGCATCCATACTTGTAACAAGCAGTTCTCCTGCCCCTCTTTTTTCTACTTCTATTGCCCAGGCGATCGCGTCTTTACCAGTATTTTCTCGACCACCTCGCACATATACATCCCATCCTAAGTTATCTGGGTCTGAACGACGACGAGCATCAATAGCTACTACGATACATTGATTTCCGAAACGGTCACTAGCTTGATTAATAAAGTTAGGGTTACGGACTGCTGCGGAATTTATACTTACTTTATCAGCGCCCGCTCTTAACAAATTTTTAATATTTTCTAAGGATTGAATACCGCCTCCCACTGTCAGAGGAATAAAAACCTGCTCTGCAGTGCGATAAACCACATCTATTATTGTATCTCGGTCTTCGTGAGTAGCTGTAATATCTAGAAATACCAACTCATCAGCACCAGCGTCATTATAGACTTGGGCTAGTTCAACAGGATCTCCGGCATCTTGAAGATTCACAAAGTTAACACCTTTGACAACTCGACCTGCATTAACATCAAGACAAGGTAAAATTCTTTTGGCCAGCATATAGATAAATTACTTTTAGATAGCAGAGTATATTATTGCCGATTTTAGAGTTGAGACTAATGGAGAAAATAAGTTGAGGTAGCACCAGGATTTTCACTTTTGAATTTTGAATTTTGAATTTTGACTTGAGGTAGCACCAGGATTTTCACTTTTGAATTTTGAATTTTGAATTTTGACTTGAGGTAGCACCAGGATTTTCACTTTTGAATTTTAAATTTTGAATTTTGAATTCTGACTTGAGGTCCCACCAGGATTTTCACTTTTGACTTATATTATTAAAACTGTGCTCAAGCACTAATTTTAGATAAACTGTGGATTAGTCAATACCACGAGGAGAACATCGTAAATCAAAATGGAAATTGGTCAAAAAGTAAGAGTAAAAGGTATTAAACAACGAATACCTGGAAATATAGTCAATAGATTAAAGCAAAATCCTATTGGTACAATCAAAGAATTCAAAATGGTAGACGGTAGTGGAATTGGCTACTGGATCGAATTTGAAGCAGAAATGGGCACTTGGTTCTTTGAGGATGAAATAGAACCAGCTTCCTAACGAATACTAAAGGTAGAGCATTGGGTATGAGAGTAAATCAGAAAAAAGTCTTACTTTTAGTTTTACTTGACTTTCAGTTTGCTACTGCCCAATGCTCAATGTCTAAATTAGGGAATAGGGAATAGTTTGGAGAAATGGGAATTTATAGAGTTAGGTAGTCAGATATTTTGTCCCTGGATTTTTCCACCCTTGTCTACTCAAAATGCTAATATTTTGTAGCTCAGAGCGACCTAAAAGCTGGAAGTTTTTTTGACATAAATTGGCTAAAGTCTTTATATGTCAATACTTTGAGAGTTAATTAGCAAGTCCTAACTAGGGTTGACTAAAATCCAAAATCAGATAATATTCACCATGGCAGTCACCTTACTACTTCAACAACTTATAGTCCCCCCAGGTCAAAGGTTGTTAATTCATAATCTAGGGTGGTCTAAATTTGAGTCTGTTCTTGAAGAGTTAGGGGAAAATCGCTCTTCCAGAATTGCTTATTATCAAGGAACTTTAGAAATTAGAATGCCTGCACCAGAAGAGGAAGTTGATAAGGAACTTCTGGGGGATGTAGTAAAAATTTTGCTTGATGAGTTAGAAATAGATTGCGAATGTTTTGGTTCTACTACTTTTAAGGGAGAAAGTATGGAAAGTGGTATTGAACCGGATCAATGTTTCTATATTCAAAACCATGCTCGAATGCGAGGTAAGCGACGGGTTGATCTAAATTTTGACCCACCTCCAGAGTTAGCTATTGAAGTGGATGTTACTTCTAAGACTCAACTGAATGTTTATGCCAACTTAGGCGTACCTGAACTTTGGCGTTATGAGAAAAATCAGCTTAAGATTTATCTTTTGCAAGGAAAAGAATATGAGGAGGTTTTCACCAGTCCAACACTTCCCGAATTAGCAATTCAAGACTTGGTGGCAGAAGTTTTAGCTCAAAGTCGTGATATTGGTAGAAGTCCTGCTTTACGAAATTTTCGCCAAAGATTAAAACAGATACTGTGACCAGAAAATCACGTTTCAAGTCTCCCTGTTAAAAGGGATAAAAAAGAAAATTCAGTAAAATAGCGATCGCCTTTCAGTTAGAGAGAGCGATCGCCTGATTTCTGGGCTAACAGCGCTTTTGTTGCACGGTATGCCATAGTAGGGACGTTTTGCTCCGCGACATGAAACGCATTTTTGTTATGCAACGTCCCTACAAAGTTAAAGAGCAATCGCCTGAGCGTTAGACAGAGCGATCGCCCTATTTACCTACTTCTGAATCATTTACACATCCTGAGCTTTGATAATTTAAATCAGCGATCGCCTAACCGTTATACAGAGCGATCGCCCTATTGACTCACTTCAGAATTAGGTGTCATGTAGGGGCTTTCTGGCATTCCCCCACAGAGCGTGATCGTCCTCCAGTTAGAGAGAGCGATCGCTCTATTGACTCACTTCAGAATTAGGTGTCATGTAGGGGCTTTCTGGCATTCCCCCACAGAGCGTGATCGTCCTCCAGTTAGAGAGAGCGATCGCTCTATTGACTCACTTCAGAATTAGGTGTCATGTAGGGGCTTTCTGGCATTCCCCCACTGAGCGTGCTCGCCATCCAGTTAGAGAGCGATCGCTCTATTGACTCACTTCAGAATTAGGTGTTAGATGTAGGGGCGAATGGTATTCGCCCACTGTAGCAACGCTCTATTTCCTCACTTCAGAATTATTTGATATCCTTAGCTTTGATAATCCAATTGACGTAGACGTTTATGGGACGAGTCTCGCTTCCACCGCGTGCTATCATTTTTGCATCCTGAATATTGGTCTCACTTCCTACCCCCACTGTGTTATAATGTCCAGACCCATTTTGTCCTCCAACTTTGAAGTTGTGAGTGTGTGCTTTAAACGCATCCTCCTGAAACGAACCTACCCGATCACCAGTATTTCCACCCGTTGCAGATACGGTGCGATCCGCAGCATCGGGGTCTCGTCCTGTTCCATTATCTACACCTCGGACAAATCGACCACGCAAATCTGGAACCCTGAAATATCCAGGACGTGAAGGTGTTCCAAAATAGACCCCAATTTTGCAGTATAGCTCTTCATAATCTCTTGTTAAATGTTCTTCTCCATCGCAGACTAGCCATCCTTGACTTTCTAAATCTCGTGCATCACTTCCAGTCACAACACCTCCATAGGCAGTTATTGTTCCAATAGGAACTTCTGCTGGACTAACAGGTTGGTCGCAATCTGCTTGTATATCAGTAGCACTAGCAGAATTAACTTCTATACCGAAGATAAGAGTAACAGAAAGAAGTATGGCGATCGCTGCACCAAAAATTCGTTTCATGTTCATAAGATAGATGTTCTTTAGTTTTAGTGTTTACTTGGTTGTTCGATCCAATTTCCTTGGACAAGAAATAAGGGTGCATCTCAAAGTTGTAAGTTTAAATCCCCCCTAACCCCCCTTCGTAAGGGGGGAATGCCTCCCCCTTTCAAAGGGGGACGGGAGGGGGATAAAAAATTGATGATTCAGAGTGTTTTTGCAAAACTGAAATGCACCCAACAAATAAGGGTTTGATATTTCCTGTTATGGGGGTCGGATCGATCGCTTTCGATTGCGAATTTTCATAATTTTAGATTCTGTTAAAGCAGATGAGTAGTGGCGTGTCAAGCTGAAAATGATGTATTAAATTTTTCATTGTAATTGTTGCTATGAAAAGGTTGGGATAATTTTCCTAACACACTATTTCAAGCTTGACGCGCTAGTAGGGTGCGTTAGGCGTTTGCTTGATCAATATAAGGAAATATTTATCTTTTCCGCCGTAACGCACCGTTATCCTTTGTTTTGGTGCGTTACGCTATCGCTAACGCACCCTACTAGACTGTTTCATCTTAAATGTTGCAATAGATGTAGGTTGGGTTGAGGGACGAAACCCAACAACAATATTTCTCTGCTACTCCCCTACTCCCCTACTCCCTAATGCACTATTTTAGTTGAAACAGTCCACTACGATATCGGACTCATTACCGTCGCCAGGGACTTACAATAGTCGAACCTCCCCAATAAGTTGGCTGGGTAATCAAAGCAAATGGTAGTCCCACACTATTCAACATAGAAGGGTTAAGTGCCAACTTCCCATAAAGAGATGAAACACTAGGCCGCTGGTAGGAAACAGCACTACTTCCAACTGAACTTGCCTCAGTTGAGTCTGGTAATACTTGTTCAACTCCCTTCGTTACACCTGACGATATTATCGATCCCTGAGTAGAAATAGTTCTGACTTTAGTAGGAAGAGCTGTCAACCATCTACCTACAAGTGATGGGGATTTGCTCTTAACTGCTGTCGATAAACTTTCTACTCGACTTCCAAAAGTGGTAAAAGTATCATAAGCATCGTCTAGCATTGTTGGACTATCAAGGGGACTCCCAATATTAAATCCAGACTTACTAGCGATCGCGCTTTGAGCTGCTGCCCTTGCACCACCATATCCAGCAACCCCACCTGTTATGGCACCTCCGATTCCGCCAATTAATGCACCTTTCCAGATTGCATCAGACAAACTTCCTTGGTTTTCCACCCCAAAAGCTTCATTAATTCCAAACTGGGCAGCAGCCTGGCCAGCACCGACTACACCACCGACTGCACCACCAACTGCTGCTCCAGCTAAAATACCAGCTGCTGTTGAGCCTCCAGCGCTTACAACTTTTGCTCCAGCCGCAAAAGCTCCTACACCTCCAGCGGCTGATATTGCTCCAGCTGCAGCACCGACTGCTATCCCCGCAAATATATAGCCTACTAAATTTCCTCCTTTTAGTCCTGCTTTTACTCCTGTATAAGCAGCAACGCCAGCACCAACTGCTGCACCAACTAAAGCTCCAATGAGAAGAACTGCTAAAAACGCAAGTTTTCCATCTGGATCTACGATCATTATCGGATTGTTACCAGCGTACAAATAAGGACTGGCAAATTGCGCTTTGGGATCTGTTGCATAAAACCTTCCTAAACGGGGATCGTAAAATCGCGCTCGATAGTTATACAGTCCGAGTTCAGGATCAAATTCTTGTCCTGTATAGCGATAAGTAATAATTTCTGGATTTCCGGTAGCAGTGTCTATCAAGTCACCAAAAGGTAGATAATCAAAGGCAGCAATTACTGTTCCTGTTTCATCTACCACTACACGAGTGGAACCAAGATGATCTTTGAGTACGGTGTAAACTTTACCATCTTTAACGAGTGCGACTAATCCACCAATACCATGAATATATTGTATGGGTTGCTCGCTCACTTCTAACAGAGGATAATCATTTAAACCATGTACATATAATTTGGTTGCGGTTTGCTTTCCTGAACTATCCTCGGATGTTTTCAAGACTCGCTGATTTTCTCCGTCATACTTAAAGGAAACTGATGTTGCTTCTTCAAGTTGTACCTGAGTGGTTAACTGAGTGAAGGGATCGTAATCAATTTCAGAAATCTGGCGATGAGAAGCACTTTTAACGTTCCCATTGGCATCATAACTATAGTTTTGAGGTTCGCTGTTATTGCTAACTGTGTTTACCTTATCGGTATTCTGGATATATTCATACTCATTGGTTGTATCACCCCGTTTTAAGGTTTCAATATTGCCGTTGACGTCATAAGTAGTGGGTTTGCCTACTCCTAAACTTGCTTGCTCATTTTGGGAATTTTGGGCAACTTCTAACCGTCCTAATTTATCGTACTGATATTGATAGTCATAACTTTGGGGTGCATTATTCCAAGTCCCGTAATTAATGCTATTTTTGGCAATATTCCCGTTGTAATATCCTGAACCTTGATAACCGTTCTCGGTATAAGCAAGAGATTGTTCCATGATTAAGGAATTATCTGCTTTCTGATTACCAATGCGGGTTATCCAACCGGGAGAGTTATAGTTGAGACTGTTTTGTATTCCCTGATTATTGAGGTTTGCCGTTTTTAGACTGCTGTCAGCATTGTAACTATAACTGGCAAACCTTTGGGGATTTTCTGGTGTTCCGATGGCAATGTTTTCTCCTAAGCTATTATAACTGTAAACTACTTCTGGAATATTGTTAGTATTATCGGGATAGTGAATCTTGATGACATTTCCGAGATTATCGTATTCGTAACTAACTGTTTGCGCCGCATATCCTGTAACTGTCAGAGTTTTACTTATTACATTACCAAATTGATTGTAATCATAAATTTCTTCGACGTCGGTATTACCATCCCCTTGATTACTACTCAATATTTTCCACAAACGGCCTATTAAATAAGGGTTTGAACCATCTCCATCAAAGATATAACGTTTGCGCCAAGAGGTTTGTTCTGGATAGTTGGGTTCGTTATCAGCTTTTTCCTGTAGTTCGGTTCCATCATCCCAGTCTCCAGTAAACCAACCTTCTTCAGTTAAACGTCCTGCGATGTCATATTTCTTATAGAAGATGATCCGAGATGTTAATCCTACTGCATCTACCATAAACCGAGGATTACCTGCGCGATCATAGATATATTTGCTTGTACCAGAATCTGGGTTAGTTTGACGGATCATTTGTCCGAGGAAATTATACTCCATTGTAATTTCCCAAGCGTTCGGTTGTGAATCTTCGGAAGGTACAAACTGATTAGGAAGTAAGACTTTAACTACATTTCCTGCGTCGTCATAAACAGTTCGAGTGGTTTGATAAACATCGCTTCCTGCTGCAATAGGACCTGCTTTTTTGGCTAAAGTACGTCCTAATTTATCTGTGAGAGTATAAACTGTTGTTCCGTCAGCATCTGTTAGCTTTTCGACTAAATATTCTCCTGATGGATAGGAATCTTCTGCAAAAAATCCTTCTGAGTTTGTTCCATATTCTCTGCGAACAATATGGGTGTTACTATTTCCGATAGCAAATTCTTTTCCTGGTATTCCTTGCTGCATCGGACGATTTAATGGTGACGCCTCATATACCGTCCTGCTGTAAGGATAACCTTCATCATCGGGGTAATAATTGGCAACTTCTCCGGTTAATTCTCCAGACTCCCAATTAATACTCTCAATAAATGATGTTCGATAACCGAAGAAAGTATTATCAAATTTTGCTGCTTTAGTAGCGATCGCCTGACGACTTAAAACATCATAAACGGTTTCTGTTACTAGACAGTTGCTTCCTTCTAATGCTTGAGTTTGTTTTTCTTTCCCTGCACCGTCACCATAGGTAATGCCAATTTGAGGATTTTTAAAGGTGACGATATTGGCAAAAGCAACTTTATCCGCAGTAAATATTTCCAGCGCACCAGTAATATTATCTGTTATCGTCTCAGCAAATATTTGTTTACCGTCAGCGTAGAATAAAACTGTGTTATTAGCAGCGACTAATAACCATTCATGGGGAATTGAACCTGTATTAGCAACTTCGGAAGGTGTACCATTAAGAGTTAAAGTCCAACCTTGATTTTGCGTCCAAGTTACAGTTAAGCGATCGCTAATGCGAATACCTAATGGTTGTTGGGGTGTATCCGATGGATGAACCGATAAGCGTACTCCATAGTTAGTAAAAGATGCCGTAGATTGATAAGTAATGGTGTCTGAGTTATTTCCAGTGTGAACTAAAGCATTATTTTCTATCTGCCAATTATTGGGTTGAGATGATTGCCAATCTTGTCGCCATTGTTCACCGTTGATAAAGTTAGCATAAACTCCTCCTGCTGCTGCACCAATAGTCAGAACACTATTAGGTTTGCTCTGAGAAAAGACATAATTTTCATCATCATTTTCTTGTCGAGTTGAATAGGATGTGGTAACTGCATTAACTGTTTCAGCAAGTCCAATTTCTGCTACTTTTCGTTGGAAAGAGTCATAAAAATTACGGATGGTATCGCCACTATTTCCAAGTTGTGCGCTAACAATTTTGTATTTAGGTTCATAGACATTTCCTTGGAAACTAGCGATTAAAGGAATAAAGCAAATATCATCAATCAAAAGAGATTTTGATGTTTTTTGATTGGATATTTCTAATCCTAAACTTGTGCCTTGAATTTGATTAGGACTAATAACAGACTGCCAATATTTCCACTCGCTGTCAGTTGCTTCAATCGCTAAAACAACAGGATTTCCTACAGGGTCATTGTCATTATAAAATTGTAGTTTTACTTCCGCTTTACCACCATCTGTTTCAAATCCTATTTCTGTTTTAAACCAAGCAGAAATAATATAACTTTGCTGAGTCTTTGTTATTGTCAGGTGTGTTTTTTTCGTCAGAGTAATACTAGGGTTAAGTCCTAAACTACAAACTCCTGTATGAGCATCTCCTGTAACTATTAAATCAGTTATATTCCCCTGATTTATACTCCAATCACTGAGATTTTCGTAAGCTTCAAAACCTGTATAGGTTGCTTCTTGAATAGTGGCATTAGCAAACTGAGCAATAGGATAAAATTGGTGCTTATCCAAAATAATAGAACTGTGAGTTCCATTGACATCAATTACATCTTGTTCTGCTCCATTTGAACTCCGAGAAATAACTTCTGAAACCTTCAACCAATCTTTTTTATTTGGTTCATTTTGATTATCCCATTCATCAAAAACAGCATTTTCATTCAGTCCTTGATAACTTCTGTATACACCCCATTTTTCCTCTCCCCAATCTTTCCAAGTAGAAACAGCGATCGCTCTTGTTTTATCATTAGTTTTGTTAATAGTTTGCACAACAGGAGTCAGGATATTTTGTTTTTTCAATCCATCATATTTTTCCCAACCATAAACAGAAGTTTGTGTCAGTATTTCCTCTTCACCTAAACTATTGTAATTCTTATTCTTCTGTGTTTTTAACAATCCCGTTGCTGAGTCATATTCATATTCAACTTCTTGTTTGACTCCTAAATAAGAGGCATTGCCATTAGAATCTGTACTGCTAATTTCTTTACCATAGAGAATACTTTCTTCTCGTTTTTGTTGGATATAGAACCCATATAAATTAACTGTCCTTGACTCTCCTAATAACTGTCTGTAGGTTATTACTTCATATTCAACAGTTTGAGAACTTAGCTCATCATCTGTGGAATTATAGGCTTTTTGTTGATAGAGAGAACCATGCAACAAACTATAATAATATTCAGAATTTCCTTGAAAATCCTCTTCCTTGAATCCTAAAACTGCTCTTGAAAGTCCATTAAAGAAATTATATTCAGTCTTTCCAAAAGGAGTTAATTGTGAATTTTCACTACCTTCAATTACCGTAACCCGAGAATATTCAGTAACAATTCCTTGAACACTAATAACTATCTTTGATGTATCGTAATCATAGTTAGTTTGACTCTCTTGATATCCATCATTAATAGTTACTTTAACAACAGGAAAATCAGTAATATTGCCTTCAATTGATTGATTGGTAACATAATATAAATCCAAGCTAGAAGCTTCCTCAAAATTATCACCTCTGTAAGTAACAAAAGCATTAAATCCAGCTAATATTGTTCCCGATTTCCCCTTACTATTTTCGTCATCAACATAAATTCTTTCGGAGAGATATTCAGTATGAAAAACCTTGCCATTTTTTAACAACAATATCTGACTTTCTCCATTCTCCATCTCATAAGCAATATAAGAAGGTGCCCGGTTAATGATACTTTCAGGTTTAATTCCTAATGGAATTGATTGTCGATCTTTATTTAGTGTTCCTTGATTATCTTTGTAAAATACACCATTTCCAATTGTTGCAAAATTACCATTGACAGTTGGTTGATACTCATCCCTTGACCAAGAAACATTTATATTAGGGTATTCCCACCGATTATTGTAAGGATTGTAAGCTTTTATATCAGTAGAATTAGAATTTGAAGCGATCGCTAAATCCGAACCATAAGCAAACTTTCTTGCTTCATCCCCACTAGGAACATTCAGATTACTATTTATCCACTCGCTACCATTGTATCGCCATATATTATCCATATTTGCTACTAAACTACCCGTAGTAACAGAAGAGAAAAAAGGTTCTTCTGTCTCTTCAGGTACATCGTAGTCATTAGTTACAGGGGTACCGATATTAAACTCAGCATCCCAGTTATAAATTCGTACTTCATAATCAATATTCGTATCAAATTTTTTGATAAAAGTTACTGTGGCAGAATTATTACCTAAACTCCAATTAAAATAGGGATTATCATCATCATCTTTTTCAACTGAACTGACAGTACCAATTTCTTTTCTAGTCCATTCTTTGTAAATTTCATCTAGGTAATATAATTCTAGTTCACAACGTTTAGAAGCAGCATCATAGGTACTGATAGTGAAATAATTACCAAAAGCATCTAAAACATAATTACCTCTATTTAGAGTTAGACTTTGATTATCCCACCTTTTTAACTGCTGATTCCATACATAGCGGCCTAATTCTGTACTACCAGAGGCGCAGAAAACCACAAAATTACTGCCAACAGCAAGGTGTGTTGGAACATCATTTGCAGCTAAATTCACAGAGTAATTTTCATAACTCCATCTCCCAAAACGCCCCATATCTTGGTGAAATAGATAAACATTCATCACATTTTGATTTTTTTCCTTGAAACTCAGTGCAAAGAAATCTGCTTGAGTTTCCACCTGCAAACTATCAATATCTAACTGAAAATTAAAACCTCCTGTGCTTGGTGAATCATCTATCCAGTTACCATTCCAACTATAAACTTTGACATCTAATTTTCCCCGACTATCATTATAATAAGTAACTACAACATAATCATTTCCGAACCAAACACGAGGAATACCTTCACCATAAATAGTAGTTTTTCGATTAGTCCCAATTAGATTCTTTCTTTCATAATTAAAAGTAGCTATACCACCAGCAGGATAAGTAATATGCTTTAAAACACCACGATGGATATTATCATTTATCTCCTTGGTATAATATTCAAACTTGTAACCAGGTAAAGACTCTCCCTCTGGATTTTTTTGAGTTATTCCCTTGAGATAACGTTTATAGAAATCTGCATCATTAAAATCATACAAAGAAACATTATGAAATTCATAATCAAACTGAAGAGAAAATAAGAGTGAATTTGATTCTTCTTTGACTTCAATTGAGCTCAGAAATTTTGTTTCGTATCTATCTTGATAAGCATGAAGATTTCCGCTAGGTTCATGGGGAATTTGATATTCTCTTATTTGGTTATCATACTGTTTATCTTCATAGTTAAAAGTAATAGTACGTCCATCTAAAGCCGTAACTTCTGTTAAATAAGGAGCTTGGGTATGTTTATAACCGCCACGGCCAATTTCTTTTAAATCAACTTCATATTTAAAAGTAACTTTTTCACCCCAAGTATTTTGGATTTCTGCTAAATTCCATCCTAGTGCAAAAGGTTCTTGTCCTGATATATTCGTAGTGCTATCAATCCAATTACCATTCCTGCCGCTCCATTTTATACCCCATTGAATATATGGATTATTTTCTGGGAAATTATCTGTCTTTCCACCATAAATTTGCTTGATTCCATTCTCCTTAATAATCACCCATTTTTCTTCATTTGGGTAATAGCGAATATCCCAAGGTTTATAGTCTTCCGTCTCAAAATTCCATGCACCATCTTGAGTTATTCCATCTTGATATAGTCGATTAGCTGAACCACCAGAAACAAGGTAATATCGGTTATCATAAATAGAACCTGTATTTCTGTTGTCAATAGCAATCATCTCATAAGGCATACTCCATCCCAATCCTAGAATACCCGTCGGTGCTTCCAAATTCCAAGTATCCACTAGATTTTGAATATTACTCTGGTAGATGATGACCACTTTCACATCTAGATCGCCTCTACCTGGAAGTGATATTAACTCTAAAGGAAGGTTAACATCGCCTCGGAAGAGATTAACCGCATTAGGGATATTTCCGATCCCTCCCCCATCCATCTGAAAAGTTTGGATCGCAGGAAGTTGAGATAATGTACTTGGAGAATAACTACTGGAAACCATCATAAAACTCCTTTGTCTAAGTTAGAAATATTTTATTTTCTCTGTCTCGCGGACATCTAGATCATCAGGCTTTCTATCTGTCTTAGATAACTTTATTTCTTTTTCTCGCATATCTATTAATCTTTAGGTTTTCTACAGATTTTTTATTTGTTTATAGATGAAGCTGTATTCTAACGTGATAGCATTTTCAAAAAAGAATGTTACTAATAGCAATGGGGAGAAAAAGATTTTACAGGAGATAGCTATTTGATAAAAAAGATAATTTTCGACTAAAAAATCCTGTTATAGCAATTCATTATGACTCCTGTACGGGCGAACGGCCGTTCGCCCCTACGACTCCTGAGTCCTCAAAAATTCCCTAGGTATTTGTAGCAAACATTTATCAAAATGGTATTAGGGGGTATGCTTTACCCTTGGTTACAGCAGTTTTCAGGTCAATGAACCACATAAAAAAATGATAACCTTATGAGGGCGAATACCATTCGCCCCTACTTTCTGGTTGACTCAAACCTGATGAGGGTGAATGCCATTCGCCCCTACCTTCTGGTTGACTCAAACCTGATGAGGGTGAATGCCATTCGCCCCTACCTTCTGGTTGACTCAAACCTGATGAGGGTGAATGCCATTCGCCCCTACTTTCTGGTTGACTCAAACCTGATGAGGGCGAATGCCTGAAAACCCCTACTTTCTGGTTGACTAAAATGAAAAGCGCTGTAAAATCAAACGAATGGGCACACTTGGTAAGATAAGCTTCCTCAGAAATTAGGACATTGACATACTCCCGACGCTCCCCTCCCCCCTTCCAAAGGGGGGTTAGGGGGGATGGAGAGCGCGGGATTCTTCAGCCAAGTGAGCTATGACCGCAGTTTTAACAGAAGTGATGTCCTCCTCCTGTGTTGATAATAATCCTATTTTTTGTATTAGAAGTGCTGAGTTATAGTCTCTATCTAATTCTTGGCCACATTCAGGGCATGAATGCCAACGTTCCGACAAGCTTTTAGAAACTCTATTTAGGCACTGCCAACAATGCTGAGATGTACCTTTTGGATCTACTTTGATAATTTTTTTGCCTAGTTTCCAGGCAACATACTCCAAAACCTGAACAAACTGACAGTAGCTGCATCTTGCAAAGACTTATTTAATCCTGACTTTGCTGATTGACCATTGGGCAAAAACTGGCCATTATTACCTAATTTAGCCTTGCAACGTCTGACTAAAGAAGCTATTTGCAGGTCTTCTAAAAATATCACCTGACAGTCACTAAATAAATGATAAGCCAGCTTGAATTGCCAGTCCAAACGTTGTCTAGCTATTAGTTGATGCAGTTTGGCTATTTTACGTTTGAGAATTTTCCAACTCTTTGAATGTTTGTGTTTTTTAGCTAATCTCCCCTGAAGTTTAGACAAGCGATGCTCAGAGAACCTGAAAAACTTAGGCACTTCTATAAACTCACCATCACTGGTAACTGCATAGTTTAACAACCCTAAATCAATACCCTTTGAGTTTTCAGAGGTGGGCTGAATTTCTGCACGCCTCAAAGGTACACTTTTATCTTCTATCGTGAAGCTAATATACCATCCGTCTGCTTCACGGATAAGTGTACCTGTCTTAACCTTGAATCCTATTGGTATTGGGCGATTAAAGACAAAAGGAACTAAGCCAATTTTTGGTAAATTGACACAATACCGACCGTTAGAATTTTTGACAATGTTGGTATTTGATAACTGAGGATAGCTGAAGGAATTATAATAATGCTTTCCCTTGAATTTAGGTCTACCACTGGTTTTACCGTTTTGATCGGGTTTAGTAAAGTTATCCATCGTAGTTTGTACTCTTTGGATAACATCTTGCAACACCTGAGAGTGCATAGACTTATATTCAGGGAAAAGTTTTTTAGTCTTTGCTAAATCCGCTAGTTGCACTCTCTCCCAAACAACATACCCATTAATGATGTTTGGATGCTTATCCCCTTTCTTGGTTATCGGATTACCATTGCTGTCTTTTTTTCTACCCTCGCGGGTTTGTATCCTAAACTCTGGAACGTTTTGGTAAATTCGTTCTACTGGTACTACTGAAACATTAAGAGGACAAGCATTTACTGGTGTGCGCGTGGCTTCAAACCAGTTTAACCTTTCCGCCAAACGGTAATTATATTGCCGTCGGGCTAATTCCAACCAATTAGCAATAATTACCGTTTGGCTTTTATGAGGTTTGAGTTTGTACTTATATTTCAGTAGCAAGGCAGAATCTATCAGGATTTCTCAGTAGTTATTGTAATGGTTGTGTTAGAAATTGTCAATAGCTATAGCAAACAGGACAGACATGAAAACTGCACACCCTAGCCCGGCTATCATCCCGACGCTCCCCTCCCCCCTTTCCAAGGGGGGTTAGGGGGGATGGAGAGCGCGGGACTTCCCGCCGGAGAAGTTAAACTTTAAAATCTTTGGTATAGATTTAGGACATCAGCTAAATCAACCATAACTAAAGTATGATTGCTAAATCACCTAAATAATTACAAAATATAA
>NZ_JAAHHT010000011.1:26935-71563 GCF_010672085.1 Okeania sp. SIO3I5 | reverse complement strand
AAAGATAAATTCTTGTCTAACAATATAATTCACTGCATTAAATAAATTTTTTGACAAAAAGCATAACTTATCTATTTCTTGATAATTAGAATGATTCGGCTTAATTATATGTTTTTCAATCAGTTTCAGCATCTCACCCCTGAGAGAGTGTTTCTCTTCTTTTCTTTATCGCTCTAGGTCGTCCATATATTCCGGCACTAAAAGAAATAGAATATATCCTCAACTATGAAAAGAATAACATAATTGTCCGTAAATGTCTATAAATGTCTATATTTTTATTGAAATCCAATAAGACTTAAAATATATTATTTCAATAATTTAGTGGTGATGTTGGTAACAGTTTAATTAGCCATAATAAAAATGTTCTTCTCTCTCAAGATAATATTTTTCGCTCTTTCCCTTTGTTTCCTACTCACTGCTCCCTGCTCCCTAAATTTTTTATTGTGGTTATTCAAAGAGACATGATCTAACTCCTGTTTATTTGAGAATCTAACAAGTTAGCTTGAATTAAATATAGCACTATATTTAGGGCGCGGGAATTAGTAAATTCTCTGATTGGGGCATTTGGACATCGAAAAATTGCTCAAAGATACTTTTAACTTTTGACTTGCGCGTAGCGCTATAGGATATTAAATTTACTTTTGCTAAATTCCTAACAAGATCTCTAAAATTCTCCAAATTAATTATATTACAGCAATTTTTAGGGTGATGAGCTACAGTTTAATACTAATTTATATTCCCTATTACTTATCTAAATACTAACTCATGGCCAAACAATTAAATTTACTTTCGGGACAAGTTATTACTACACCACTCCATATCGAAATGCAGCAATCATATCTTGAATATGCCATGAGTGTGATTGTTGGCCGCGCTTTGCCAGATGTTAGAGATGGACAAAAACCAGTTCATCGCCGAATACTATACGCTATGCACGAACTTGGTCTCACTCCAGATAGACCTTTTCGGAAATGCGCCAGGGTAGTTGGAGATGTTCTCGGAAAATATCATCCCCATGGCGATCAAGCTGTTTATGATGCTATGGTGCGGATGATTCAAAGTTTTTCCACTCGTTATCCATTGCTAGATGGCCACGGCAACTTTGGCTCTATTGATAATGACCCCGCTGCTGCCATGCGTTACACAGAAAGTCGCTTGGCATCAATTGGCAATGAAGGTTTATTGACACAAATTGGTGAAGCTACAGTTGACTTTACCAACAACTTTGATGGTTCCCAACAAGAACCTAAAGTATTACCTGCACAATTACCATTTTTATTACTGAATGGTTCTTCTGGAATTGCTGTAGGGATGGCGACTAATATTCCACCACATAATTTAGCTGAAGTAGTGGATGGCCTTATCGCCCTAATTGATAATCCTAATGTTTCCGATCAAAAGTTATTTCAATTAATTCCTGGGCCGGATTTTCCCACTGGAGGAGAAATTGTCAGTACAGATGGAATTATTGATGTTTATACTAAGGGTAGAGGTAGTATCCCGATCAGGGGTGTGGCAACTATTGAGCAAGTTCCCACAAGTCGTGGACGACGCACAAAAACGGCGATTGTGGTGACAGAGTTGCCTTTCCAGGTTAATAAAGCAGGTTGGATCGAAAAAACAGCAGACTTAGTTAATGCTGGCAAGATAGAAGGTATTGCCGATCTGCGGGATGAAAGCGATCGCTCTGGAATTAGGGTTGTCATTGAGCTAAAACGTGAAACAGATCCCAGTGTTGTATTGCACCATCTCTATCAACAGACTGACTTACTTTCTAAGTTTAATGCAATTATGCTAGCTTTGGTTGATGGGCAACCACGGCAATTATCTTTGCGAGAACTTTTACAAGAATTTCTCAGTTTTCGGGAACAGACTCTCACTCGTCGCTACACCTATGAGTTAGAAATAGCTCAAGCTAGATGTCATATTGTCGAGGGTTTGCTGACTGCTTTAACAGAATTGGATACAGTAATTGATATTCTCAGAAATGCACCTGATGGCAGCACTGCTAAAGTTAGCTTCCAAGAAAATTTGGGTTTAAGTGAAAATCAAGCTGATGCTATTTTAGGAATGCCAATGCGTAGACTGACTGGTTTGGAGAAACAAAAATTAGAAGAAGAATATGAGCAACTAATAGCAAAAATACAAGAATTAGAAAATTTATTGAGCGATCGCAATCAACTCCTCAAAGCGCTGAAAAAAGAATTGCGAACCCTAAAACGGAAATATAGCGATCCCAGACGGACTCGAATTATTGAGCAAGCAGAATCTAAAAATGCCGAGAATGTTGCATCTATTTCTCAACAAAAAAGTGATCTAGAAACTGGTAACAAAGAAATAGATAGACAAACCAAAGGTAGAAGTAGAAAATCAAAAAATACAACAGTCGAATCACAAATTTTGACTTTGGAAGCTACACCGCCACCTACAGAAAAAGTTATCATAGAATTTACCCACCGAGGATATGTAAAAAGAGTTTCTGCCAAAGGATTTGATAAACATCAAATCGATAAAAAATCCGATATTACTATCAACAATAGTGAGGATTTTACGACTAATATAATTGAAGTAACTACCGACAAAACTTTAGTATTATTAACTCGTACTGGTAAAGCATATCCTTTAAAAGTAAATGATATTCCTGCTGCTTCTAACCGTTCGACAACAAGAAATGAAAATAAAGGGGTGCCTTTAGTAACGTTACTACCACCATCAGCAACAAAAGAAATAACGAATTCCCCTAGAGAAATTATTGTTGCTCAATTTGTTTTAAATGAAGCAGAAGAGAATAAAGACTTAATCATGTTGACTCAAAATGGCAAAATTAAACGTTTATCTTTGTCTGATTTGAGCGATTTAACAAATCGTGGTATGACAGTAATTAAACTCAAAGAAGATGATGAATTACGTTATGCTAATCTGGGTAAAATGGGAGAACAAGTAGTTTTAGCAACTTCTGGTGGGCGATTATTAAGATTAGAAATAGATGACGAACAATTACCATTAATGGGGCGTACTGCTCAAGGTTCTCAAGCAACAAGATTAAGGAAACAAGAAGAGTTAATTGGTTGTGTGAGTTTAAGTGGAGAAAGTAATTTATTGTTAGTTTCTCAACAGAGTTATGGTAAGCAAATTCCTGTTGCTGGTTTGCGACTAGCTAATCGCGGTGGTATTGGGCAAAATGTTTTTCAGTTTACTAAAGAAAATGATGTTTTGGCAGGGATGGTTGTTGGTGATTCAAATGTTTTGGTTCAGATGTTGACAACTGATGGTAGGGTGTTTGGGATGATTAGCGATCGGGTAAAAGTTTATGGGCAAGATGATAAAGGCGATCGCTTACTGAAGTTGGGTGCAAAGGAAAGAATTATTAAGGTGCTTGGTTATTAATTCAGTTATCAGTTATCAGTTATCAGTTACAGCAGATTCCAAGTATATGAAGACAGTGTAACGCACCGAAATATTTGGGGTATGCGGTGCGTTACATTTCATTTTCATGTTACGCAGCAAAATGCACCTTAAAAGATTACTTCCTGGTTTCTATCAATTAGAAACTCGAAGAAAATATAACTTGGATGCTTCTCACTAGGATACTTATATTTGATATAAATACGACCAAAAATTTAATTTTGGAGCTATTGTTTTCCCAAAATTTGTAAGAAGCTTTAGCGTGATTCTTTTTTTGTTCAACTACTGAATCAAGTATTTGGATAATAATAGTTGCTATAGCACTAATTCCTATTAAAATAGTGGGTAATTTGCCAAGAATATTTGGGATTATTATGGCAACTATAGCTAATTTATTGGCTGTAAATTCTACTAGCATTTTTTTTCCTTTTACGAAATTTATCCTTATCAAAATTGATGGCTTTGTTGGCCGGGATTTCAATTTTTATATTGGCAACATATCAGTTTTGAATAGAAGATATCTAGAGCTTTTATGGCACTTAAGAAATTTTTTTTAACGAGCTTTTTGATGGCTTTATCTGTCTTAAATGCTGAGATATTTATAGCCTTAAGTGCCATAACTTCTCTGGATAATAACTTTAAGCAATAAGCGTAGGTTGGGTTGAGGAACGAAACCCAACATTAGTCCAAAATTAGTAAGGTTTTGTTGGGTTTCACTGTCGTTCAACCCAACCTACATTTTTAGGTGTATCAGTCCACTAGAAGACTGCCGAGATATTTATAGCCTTAAGTGCCATAACTTCTCTGGATAATAACTTTAAGCAATAAGCGTAGGTTGGGTTGAGGAACGAAACCCAACATTAGTCCAAAATTAGTAAGGTTTTGTTGGGTTTCACTGTCGTTCAACCCAACCTACATTTTGAGCACCGAAGCACTTGGGATATGCGGTGCGTTACATTTCATTAACGCACCCTACTAAACTGCTGAGATATTTATCGCCTTAACTGCCATAACTCCCCTGGATAATAACCTTAAGTTGGGTTAAAATTGAGTCAGCAAATTTTTAAATACAGTGGGTTCTACCTTGATGAGGTACACCCCGAAGCGAGCAAGATGCTCGCACTGGGGACATTTAATTTTTACCGATAAATTTTGGTTTAAAGCTTTCCCTTTTAAGGGGATAATAAATAAAAATTTTCCTTTGAGTCAATCTTCTTATTTTCAAGGAGAGGTAATTATTAATTATTCATTATTAATTATTAATTGTTGAATTGAGCTTATGAATGAAAAGAAAACACGCAAACGAGGTCGTATTCTGACAGATAAAGGGTTCGATAAACTCAAGAATGCTGTCAATAAGAAGTTTCCATTTTTTGGTATTCAACCTACAGATAAAGAGTTTGAACAAATCTTAAGTCTAATTATTGAGAAGCAAGGAGACTTTAGCTTAGATACTTTCAAAAAAATCTGGAAGCGTGAAGAAAATGCTGACACAAAATATATTAAAGCGGTAGCTGAAACTTTTGATTTAAAATTTGAGGATAATATTGACTATATCCATAAAGATGATCTTCCTAATACTGCCGAACAAAAAACTCTCTCTTCTCCTGACACTGCTGATACAGATATAGAAGATTCTAATTTACGTTGGGTAGGACGCGCAGAATTAATTTTTGACTTGAGGCAAAAACTATCGGGTGAGTTGCGCATAATTTCTATTGTTGGCATCACTGGTATTGGTAAGACTTCTCTGGCAACACGACTTTCTGTTGATGAGCAGATTTCAAATTTCCTGACTCCCTCTTGGGTGAGGTTTTATGATGCTCCGACTAAAACTTTTGATCTGGTGGCGCAACAAGTTTTGGCGGAAAAGTTGTCTGCACAACCTCAGTTACAACAGGATCGAAAAGCTTTGTTGCAGGCAATGATTAATGAGTTGCAAGTTCGTCCGATTCTATTAATTATTGATATGTTGGAGGCGGTGTTAATTTCTGATGGGAAAGGTAGTCATTTTTGGCAAGAGGGAGAGTCTATTTTTGGAGATTTTTTAGAGAGAATAATACTAGCTGAAAATATGCCGTCGCGAGTCATACTTACTTCTCAATATAGTTTACCTGTTTTGGCACAAGGTAGATATGATGAACGAATCTGGGAAGAGCGACTTGAGGGTTTAAATCAGGAGGAGTCTTTGCGACTTTTTGAACGTTGGAATGTCAGCATTGAGAATAGTCAAACGGAGGATTTTTTAACCAGAATAATTAAAATTTATGAGGGGCATCCTCTGGCTTTAAAGTTGATTGCTGGCGATATTCTTAATGAACCTTATCAGGGAGATATTGAGGCTTTTTGGGAAGAGAATAAACCTCATTTTGAAGCTATGGAACGTCAGATTCGGAATGGTGAAAATGTGAGAAGTAAGTATATTATTGAGAAGGTTAGAAGTAGAGTTGAGGATACTTTAAAACGTTTATACTCTTCTCACCAATATGCTTATTTAATGTTATCTATGGGAGCAGAATTAGAATGTTTTGCTGAAAAATTAGCCTGGTTGACGGTTGTGTGTGATGCGCCGGAAAAAGAACAGGATTTGGCTTTTGCAACTTTGAAAAAAAGGTTTTTGTTGGAATGGGAAAAACCTCACAATAAGGTTCTTTATCGTCTCCATAATTTAATTCAAAATGTTGCTCTTGAGGATAATTTGGGTTATATTGAGGAAGATTAAAGAAGCAGTAAACACTCAGCAGTAAGCAATCAGGAGGTTTAAAGTCAGGAAAATGTAACTTCTGACTTTTGACCTCTGACTTTAGTGAAACAGTACAGGTTAGCTTGAGCTGATAGCTAAATGCTTCAAGCTATAAATATAGATGATCAAATTTCACCATGAATCAAAAATATCAAACAATCAAAAAAATACAATACTTATCCATCACTCAATTGAGTAAAGTTTGCTATGACAATTCCGGTCAATTAATTACTATCACACCCCAAAAAAATGAAAATATTGTCCTTAACTATGCCAGGCAAAAACAAACTTCCAAATTAACTATGGCCAACTCTTCCCAAAATAACCTTGATCCATCAGACAATAACCATTTACCTCAACCAGAAAAAAGTTTAACGCACAGAGAAAAAGCTAACCTCCGCCTCGCCTATTATTGGTTAAAAATCTATCAACCAGAACCGGGTGGATCTAACTTGGAAAAAGTCAAAGGATATCTGCAAGCTTTCCGTCATTTTGGCAAAATGGGAGAGTGGGAAAAAGCAAGTCAAATTATTTCTACGCCAGTTGGTGAAAATTTAGATGTTCAACTATGGAACTGGGGTTACTATGAGGAATATATTCAACTCTACAGTAAACTGTTAGGTAAATTAGACCAACATTGGGATGGTATTTGTTTAAATCGTTTGCGTAATGCTTACTTTGTCCTAGAAGAATACCACAAAGCAATTGAGTATGATCTGCAGCATTTACAAATAGCAAGGGAAATAGGCGATCGCTCTGGGGAGAGTACTGCTTTGATGAATTTGGGTAATGCTTGCTATTCCCTAGGAGAATATCACAAGGCTATTGAGTATCATCAGCAGCATTTACAAATAGCACGGGAAATAGGCGATCGCTCTGGGGAGAGTACTGCTTTGGGGAATTTGGGTAGTGCTTACTTTGTCCTAGGAGAAGATCGCAAAGCAATTGAGTATGATCTGCAGCATTTACAAATAGCAAGGGAAATAGGCGATCGCTCTGGGGAGAGTACTGCTTTGGGGAATTTGGGTAGTGCTTACCTTTGCCTAGGAGAAAATCACAAAGCCATTGAGTATGCTCTGCAGCATTTACAAATAGCACGGGAAATAGGCGATCGTTCTGGGGAGGGTATTGCTTTGAGGAATTTGGGTAGTGCTTACTTTGTCCTAGAAGAATACCACAAAGCAATTGAGTATCATCAGCAGCATTTACAAATAGCAAGGGAAATAGGCGACTGTTTTGAGGAGGGTTATGCTTTGAGGAATTTGGGTAATGCTTACAAATTCCTAGGAGAATATCACAAAGCCATTGAGTATCATCAGCAGCATTTACAAATAGCACGGGAAATAGGCCATCGCTCTGGGGAGGGTTATGCTTTGGGGAATTTGGGTAGTGCTTACTATTCCCTAGGAGAATATAACAAAGCCATTGAGTATGATCTGCAGTATTTACAAATAAAAAGGGAAATAGGCGATCGCTCTGGGGAGGGTTATGCTTTGGGGAATTTGGGTAGTGCTTACTATTCCCTAGGAGAATATAACAAAGCTATGGAGTATTATCAGCAGTATTTACAAATAGCCAGGGAAATAGGCAACCGTTCTGGGGAGGGTTCTGCTTTGGGGAATTTGGGTAATGCTTACTATTCCCTAGGAGAATATGACAAAGCTGTTGAGTATCTTCAGCAGGGTTTACAAATAGCACGGGAAATAGGCGATCGTTCTGGGGAGGGTATTGCTTTGAGGAATTTGGGTAGTGCTTACTATTCCCTAGGAGAATATGACAAAGCCATCGAGTATCATCAGCAGGGTTTGCAAATAGCCAGGGAAATAGGCGATCGCTCTGGGGAAGGTAGTGCTTTGGGTGACTGGGGAGAAACTCTGCTCAAGTTAGAAAAATATCCCGAATCTCTGGAATATTCACAAGCAGCATTAGAGATATTTCAGCAGATAGGAAACCCTCATCACCAAGCAATAGCTCTCCAGAATATAGCAGAAACCCATCAACACTTAGGAAATTTAGATGCAGCACGACAGTATTGCGATGAGGCGTTGGCTATTTTCACAGAATTAGGAGTGCCAGAATTGAAAGAATGTCAGGAATTGCAGGAGGAAATTCAAAAGTCAAAATTCAAAAGTCAAAAGAGTTAAAATTCAAAATTCAAAAGTTGAGGGCAAGACACAGATTTTGCCACGGATGCACGGATGAGGAAATTCAAAATTCAAAAGTTGAGGGCAAGACACAGATTTTGCCACGGATGCACGGATGAGGAAATTCAAAAGTCAAAATTCAAAAGTAAGAATGTCTGCAAACGGAATTTAAAAGTTGGGGACAAGACACAGATTTTGCCACAGATGCACGGATGAGGAAATTCAAAATTCAAAAGTCAAAATTCAAAAGTTAAGAATGTCTGCAAACGGAATTTAAAAGTTCAGTAGGGTGTGTTAGCGTTTGCGCAGCATTCCGCAGGAAAGCGTAACGCACCGCCCAAAATGTTTCGGTGCATTACATTATCATTAACGCACCCTACTGGACTACTTTTCCCAACATTAATGGTAAAATCTTATTCTCCAAAAAAGATTCCTCTGCACAGAAAAGCGATCGCCACTCATTTCCTCCCTTGCCAAAACTGCTCCTTTGAAGTATCCTAATATAGAGAAAACCACTTCCCAAACAATACCCATGAAAACAAAAAGCTTTACTGCCATCGTTTACCGAGAAGAGGATATGTATATAGCTGAATGTCCTGAAATTGGTACAGTTGATCAAGGTGCTACAATAGAAGAAGCACTGATAAATCTAAAAGAAGCAACAAGACTCTATCTGGAAGAGTGCCCCCCACCGGATAATATAACCCCAAGATTTGTTACGAATATTGAGGTTAGTTATGCCTAGACTTCCAAGAATTTCAAGCAAAGAAGCAATTCGCACCCTAGAGCGTCTGGGTTTTCAGCAAGTCAGGCAAACAGGTAGTCATGTTGTTCTCAAAAAACCCTTGCCAGATGGAACAATTGTTTGTGTCGTGCCACCGCATAACGAATTAAAAATTGGTACTCTTAGCAGCATTCTCAAACAAACGAAAATTACCCCGGATGAGTTTATCGCTAATTTATGATGGGTAGATAAGCGATCGCTCCCCACTTCCCTTTCTAGAAAAAAATGCTATAATTATCAAAATTGAGCGATATTAAAAGTAAACAATTATGTCTTCTTCAATTATCTCACAACACATAGAAATTACAGAAGGTATCTGTGGCGGAAAACCCCGTATTGCCGGACATCGAATTAAAGTTCAAGATATTGTGATTTGGCATGAAAGAATGGGAATGTCTCCAGATGAAATTATTTATCACCATCCTACTATTACCTTAGCAGATGTTTATGCAGCTTTAGCTTATTACCATGATCATCGAGCAGAAATTAGGCAACAAATTGAGTCAGGAGAAGCTTTTGCCAAACAATTACAAGGCAACAAACCATCTTTAATTCAAAAAATTATCAAGGATGAAAATGTCAAATAAAATTAAATTTCATCTAGATTAAAATGTTAGTAATGCCATAGCAAATGGTTTGAGAATACGAGGCATTGATGTTACAACCTCAGCAGAAGCGTTGCTCATTGGTGCATCTGATCAACAACAATTAGCTTATGCTTTATCTGAAGAACGAGTCATTTTTACCTTTGATAATGATTTTCTCAGTTTAGCTGCCACAGGTATCGAACATTTTGGAATTATTTATACTCGTTAACAACGTCAGTCAATAGGAAAAATTATTAGCGATTTAGTCTTAGTTTGGGAATGTTTATAACCTGAATATATGTACAATAATATTGAGTTTTTGTAGCTCATAGTAAATTCAGTAATGACTTATAAAGACTTGCATCATCCAATGAATTTTCTATTGACTATTTAGTACCTTTTATTTGCTAAAATAAAACAACTCAAATGTCACAACCAAATTATTATGGTAAACTACAACGAATTACTCAACCTACCATCAAGTGACGAATTACCAGACTCAGACGACAAACCCGTGGATCACGAAATACAAATCCTAATTCCTAACCTGCTATGGCTAATTTTAAATCAGTTATGGGGCGATCGCTCGGATTGGTTTTTTGGCATAAATATGGGAATTTTCCACACCACCGGATCAAGTCCTAGAGTTGCTATAGTTCCTGATGCTTTCCTCAGTTTAGGAGTTCCAAAACTGAAAGATGATAAGTTGCGCTCTTCCTATATTCTTTGGGAGGAAAATTATATTGTTCCGATATTCGTGTTAGAGATTGTTTCTAAAACTTATGGCGACGAATATGATCAAAAAATGACTGATTACGCTCGGTTGGGAGTATTGTATTATGTTATTTATAACCCAGACTATTTCAAGCGAGATCAACATGAGCGTTTTGAGGTGTATCGTTTGTTAAATGGAGCATATCAACGTTTACAAGGAAATCCCGTGTGGATGCCAGAAATTGGTCTGGGGATAGGAACTGAAGTTCGTAATTATTACCGTTATCAACGAGAGTTGTTGTATTGGTATGACTCTGAGGGGAACAGGTTTATGACCCCAGAAGAGCGAGAACTTCAGGAACGACAACGATTTCAACAGGAGCGACAACGTGCTGAACAGCAAGAACGACGTGCTGAACAACTTGAACAAATGTTGCGTTCCCTTGGTATCGATCCAGAACAGTTGTAGCTATCGCTCAAGTTAAAAGTTAAACATACAAAAACTTGATGACAATTTCTTGATTTGAGTCGCGTTCGCGGAGCGCGGAAGGTCGTTCTATCGCGACTCATTTCCCTTTCACCGAAAAAATGCTATAATCATCAACAGGACTTACGCAGAGCCACTATATATAGTAAGGGCGAATGGCATTCGCCCCTACAGGTGGTGTATAATTTCGTATTTTGCGTAAGTCCTGATCAAATTACTTGCTAAAATCAAACAAAATATCACAATCCAAATATTATGGTTAACTACAACGAACAACTTAATCTCCCATCAAGTGAGGAATTACCTGATTCAGACGGCGAACCTGTAGATAGTGAAATGCATATCCTCGTTGCTTTCCTGCTAAGAGAGATTTTAAATCGAGTGTGGGGCGATCGCTCTAATTGGTTTTTTGGCGTAAACATGGGAATTTATCACACTACCGGCTCTAACGTTAGAATTCCCATAGTTCCTGATTGTTTCCTCAGTTTGGGAGTTCCAAGTTGCAAAAATAATAAATTGCGACCTTCTTATGTTCTTTGGGAGGAAAATTATATTGTTCCGGTATTCGTATTGGAAATTGTTGCTGAACCCTATAGGGGTGAATACGATGAAAAAATGATTGATTACGCTCGGTTGGGAGTCTTGTATTATGCGATCTATAGTCCAGATCCAGATTATACCAAGCGAGACAAACATGAGCGTTTTGAGGTGTATCGTTTGTTAAATGGAGCATACCAACGTTTACAAGGAAATCCCGTCTGGATGCCAGAAATTGGTCTGGGGATAGGAACTGAAGTTGGTAATTATTACCGTTATCAACGAGAGTTGTTGTATTGGTATGACTCTGAGGGGAACAGGTTTATGACCCCAGAAGAGCGAGAACTTCAGGAGCGACAACGTGCTGAACAACTTGAACAAGAAGTTCAACAGGAACGGCAACGTGCTGAACAACTTGAACAAATGTTGCGTTCCCTTGGTGTCGATCCAGAACAGTTGTAGCTATAGTGCTATACGCAAGTCAGATCGAATTTGCTGACAATGGAAGTGTTATACCGATACTTTCACCTCATCATTAAGCATCTTTTGCAATGCTTCTAGTAATCTCAGTCGATCTGTATAGGAAAGATTATGTACTTCATTTAGTACCTGCTCTTCAAAAATGAATAATGAATAATGAATAATGAATAATTACCTCTCCTTGAAAAGAAGAGGATTGACTAATCATGAAAATTTTTATTTATTATCCCCTTAAAAGGGGAGGCTTTAAACCAAAATTTTTCGGTAAGTAAACATAGACTATCCATTTATTTTGAAATTTAGCCATTTCCTACTATATCATTTATTTGCTAAAATTAAATAGTTCAAATGTCACAACCAAATTATTATGGTAAACTACAACGAATTACTCAACCTACCATCAAGTGACGAATTACCCAGTTCAGACGACAAACCCGTGGATAATGAAATACAAAACCTAATTCCTAACTTGCTACTGCTAATTTTAGATCGGTTATGGAGCGATCGCTATGATTGGTTTTTTGGCGTGGATATGGGAATTTTCCACACCACCGGTTCAAGTCCTAGAGTTCCTATAGTTCCTGATGGTTTTCTCAGTTTGGGAGTTACACGACTCAAAAATGATAAATTGCGACTCTCTTATGTTCTTTGGGAGGAAAATTATATTGTTCCCATATTCGTATTGGAAATTGTTTCTCAAACTTATGGCAACGAATACGATAAAAAAATGATTGATTATGCTCGGTTGGGAGTCTTGTATTATGTGATTTATAACCCAGATTATTCCAAGCGAGACAAACATGAGCGTTTTGAGGTGTATCGTTTGTTAAATGGAGCATACCAACGTTTACAAGGAAATCCCGTGTGGATGCCAGAAATTGGTCTCGGGATAGGAACTGAAGTTGGTAACCATTACCATTCCGAACAAGAGTGGTTGTATTGGTATGACTCTGAGGGGAACAGGTTTATGACCCCAGAAGAGCGAGAACTTCAGGAACGACAACGAGTTCAACAGGAGCGACAACGTGCTGAACAGCAAGAACGACGTGCTGAACAACTTGAAGAAGAAGTTCAACAGGAACGGCAACGTGCTGAACAACTTGAACAAATGTTGCGTTCCCTTGGTATCGATCCAGAACAGTTGTAGCTAGAGTTAAAATTCAAAATTCAAAATTCAAAATTCAAAAGTAAGAATGTCTGCAAACAGAATTCAAAAGTAAGAACGTTTGCAAACGGAATTCAAAAGTTGAGGCAGGAAACGTCTCTTATAAAGTCCGGTTGAACAGTCGTCATTGCGACGATAGGAAGCAATCTCTTATGTTGAGGAGATTGCTTTCTTCCAGGAGTGTAAGTCGCAATGACTTAGCGATAGTAATTATGGGGATTCTATATCAGCGGGAGAAGTTGGGGGCAAGACACAGATTTGGCCACGGATATACGGATGGTGAGTTATATTATCCGGACTTACGCAAACTCTTAGACAACACGCTATCCGCAGGGGGCGAATGCCATTCGCCCCTACTAGATATGATGGTTTTGCGTAAGTGCTGGTTATAAGAAACCCGGTTTCTGCGTAAGTCCTGACTGATAACTGATAACTGAAAATCTAATCTTGTACAATATGAACAGAACAATGAGCGCGGTGGATAACATAATTACTTACACTACCTAATACCAGTTCACTCAAAACAGAATGTCCACGACGTCCCATAACAATTAAATCAGCACTCCATTCTTGTGCTATTTTACAGATTTCCCGACCAGGATTACCTCTTACTTGAGTAAATTCTGTTGGAAAACCAGCGTCTCTTCCTGCACTTGTTTTTGATTGCAGCATCTGTAAACATTCTTTCTCAAACTGTTCCCAAATCTGATGATATTCTTTCATTATCTGTGGATCGTAACCAACACTCATTGGCCAAAGGTTACTGATAGGACTTTCTTGTGCTTCCTCCGACAGAATATGAACTAACATCAGATTTGAGTTACCAAGTTTTGCTAACTGTAAGGCTGTATTAAAGACGCGATCGCCTATGGCAGATGTATCAATAGCAACTAAAATTTTTTCATACATAGGTTAATATTCCCAAATTTTTTTAATATACACAGGACTTACGCAGAACCACCATATCTAGTAGGGGCGAATGGCATTCGCCCTCTATAGATAGCTTATTGTCTAAGAATTTGCGTAAGTCCTGATACAGCTAAAAAAGAACTGGTAAGGACATAGACTGATAATAAATCTTAGACTAGGAAACGTTTTTCCAACTATTCCCTGTTCCCTATTCCCTGCTATATAGCATTTCTCAGGCTAGTAAGATACACTGCTGTAGATCCCCCCTAACCCCCCTTGAAAAAGGGGGGAACCGGAAGTCCCCCTTACAAAGGGGGATTTAGGGGGATTGTTAATGTACCTCACGTTTGGTGAAAATCACTATATATCTATTTTTATTGTATCAGGACTTACGCAGAACCACCATATCTAGTAAAGGGCGAATGCCATTCGCCCCTACATAAGGTGTATGATTTGGAATTTTGCGTAAGTCCTGTGTATAAAATTACTTAAGTTATCTAACAATTAATAAGTTAAAAATTATGAATCTTAATATTTTACCCGGTAATAGTTTTCCGATTGGTGCCACTGTCTCTCAAAACCCCAAAGGAGTAAATTTCTCTATCTACTCCAAAAATGCTACGGCAATAGAATTACTACTATTTGATGAACCATTGGCAGCTAAACCAGAACGAGTAATTTTACTTGATCCAAAACAACACAGAACTCATCATTACTGGCACATTTTTATTTCTGGTATTGGAGCGGGACAAATATATGCTTATCGAGTTTATGGACCTTTTAATCCAGAAAAAGGTCACCGATTTGATGGTAAAAAAGTTTTACTCGATCCTTATGCTAGAGTCGTAGTGGGACAAGAAAAATATAGTCGTGAAGCTGCTACGGGTAATACTGATAACTGTGCTTACGCTCTCAAAGGGGTAGTAGCTGATCCAACTACTTATGACTGGGAAGATGACAAACCCCTAGAAACTCCCTACGCTACCACAGTTATCTATGAAATGCACGTTGGTGGATTTACTCGTAATCCGAACTCTGGAGTACCGCCTGAAAAACGCGGTACTTTTGCTGGATTAATAGAAAAAATTCCTTATCTCAAAGAATTGGGAATTACTGCGGTGGAATTATTACCCGTACAACAATTTGACGAACAAGATGTGCGCGAACCTCTAATTAATTATTGGGGTTATAGTCCGATCGCTTTTTTTGCTCCTCACCACGGTTATAGTTCTCGCCAAGATATTTTCGGACCGATGGATGAGTTTCGAGATATGGTTAAAGCTTTGCATAGATCGGGAATAGAGGTAATTTTGGATGTGGTGTTCAATCACACTGCGGAGGGGAATGAAAACGGACCAACTGTTTCTTTCCGGGGCTTGGAAAATTCTGCTTACTACATTCTGGAAGCTGATGATTCTAGTTGCTACACTAACTATAGTGGTTGTGGAAATACTTTCAATACGAATAATCCTTTTGTACATCGCTTAATTGTTGACTGTCTTGGTTACTGGGTGAGAGAGATGCACGTTGATGGGTTCCGGTTTGACTTGGCATCTGTTATGTCTCGCAGTATGACTGGCGATCCTTTGGAAGATCCTCCGGTTTTGTGGGCAATTGAGTCTGATCCGGTTTTGGCGGGAACTAAGATTATTGCTGAAGCTTGGGATGCAGCAGGACTTTATCAGGTGGGTTCGTTTATTGGCGATCGCTTTGCTGAATGGAACGGACATTATCGGGATGATGTGCGTCAATTTGTCAAAAGTGACCCCAAAATAATTGATAAGTTGGCAGCAAGAATTATGGGTAGTCCTGATATTTATCCTCAACCAGACAGGGAACCGAATCATAGTATTAATTTTATTACTTGCCATGATGGTTTTACTATGAACGATCTGGTTTCTTACAATGAGAAACATAATGAGGCAAATTGTGAAGATAGTCGCGATGGTGCTAATGATAATTTGAGTTGGAATTGTGGAGTTGAAGGAGTTACGGATCGGCGGGAAATTGAAGTATTAAGACTGCGACAAATCAAGAATTTTTTCACCATATTGTTTTTTTCCCAGGGTACCCCAATGATTTTGATGGGAGATGAAGTCAGGCGCACTCAACTGGGTAATAATAATGGTTATTGTCAGAATAATGAACTTAGTTGGTTTGATTGGAGTCAAATTGAGAAACAAACGGATCTATTACGATTTGTCAGAGGGATTATTAATTTTACCCAAGAGTTAGAAATTATGCAGGTAGATAAGGTTTTAGCTACTGTGGGAGCGGGGACTCCAGAATCGTCTTTAGCTACAGATGAAGAGCAAATTAATCCGAATGAAGTACCTAATATTAGTTGGCATGGAGTAAGTTTAGGTAAACCTGATTGGTGGGAAGATTCTCGGACTTTAGCTTTTAGTTTAAGGCATCCAGAGCTACCTGCTGCTATTTCGTCAGAGGAGAAAAAAGGTGAATATTTTCATATTATGTTGAATGGTTATTGGAAACCTCTAATGTTTGAGTTACCACTTTTGCCAAAAGGGGAAAGTTGGTATTTGATTGTTAATACTGCTTTTGCTTCTCCTAGAGATTTTAATAATTTTGATGCAGCGATCGAGGTTATTGGTGTTAGGTATCGGGTTGAACCGCGATCTGTTGTTGTTTTGATGGCAAAATAGGTGTGAAGTCAAAAGCTGTAGGTTGGGTTGAGGAGTCGAGTAGATGAAACAGTCCACTACTACTACATCCATCCGTGTATCCGTGGCCAAATCCGCGTCTGCCTTAATCGCGACTTAATCCTAGGATCTCAACCACATCCATCCGTGTATCCGTGGCCAAATCCGCGTCTGCAGAGTAGTCCACTACTGGACTAGAGATTTTAACTTTCCTGGCGGGAAGTCCCGCGCTCTCCATCCCCCCTAACCCCCCTTTGGAAGGGGGGAGGGGAGCGTCGGGATGAAAGCCAGGGCCAGGATTCGGATACCTTCATAAGCTAAACGTTTATATGCCCTTGACAAGCTAGGAGAATTTTGTTATTATCAATGTCAACACAGGGGGAGGACATCACCTCTGTCTAAACAGCGGTCAGGGTTTCCCAGACTGAAGAATCCCGCGTTGTCCCGTAAGGGCAACGTCGGGAGTATGTCAACGATCTGGATACAGCAACAAAAGTTATTGGTGTTAGATATCCGTGAAATCCAGAGTGCTATTGAAAATAAAAAATAAAAATGGATAACTGAAAATATTTTTTATAAAAAGACTATCAAAAATTGATTTTTTCGTCCACTTGACAGGAATGAAAGGTAAAAGTTAGTATATTTACAGTTAAGAACCTCGAAAAATAAATAGTAATAGGTTTTTGGTCATTTCTTAGTTATTAAGGGTGACTAACAGGTGGTTTTTCATGTTTGCATGGACCCCCATCGACGCGGGTCAGAGAATCGCTGAAACACTGATTCTCTCGTTGACCCCCGTCGATGCCATGCCAGGAGCGGGTTTGAGGGTCGTCATTTTGGCAAAATTAGCCTTGTTGATGATAAAATCAAAGGGGCGCGTCGATTTGGGTATTTGAAACCCTTGCTATGTCTGGGTTCTAGATCGTAGCTCTTTGCAAACCCTAATCCCTATTTAGGGATTGAAACGTTCATCAGTTGACAGGTAATAGTAACCAATTTTAGCACTTTGCAAACCCTAATCCCTATTTAGGGATTGAAACAGCGTTTAGGTAACAATTGTTCAGCAAATAACTTAACTTTGCAAACCCTAATCCCTATTTAGGGATTGAAACGCTCTCTATAAACCCGAAATCAAACTGTTCGTTCTTTTCTTTGCAAACCCTAATCCCTATTTAGGGATTGAAACAGGCTTGATGCTTAGCATCTTCTTTTGCTTTCTGAGCATTCACCTTTGCAAACCCTAATCCCTATTTAGGGATTGAAACTTTTTACCTTCAATGACTTCCGGGCTTGCTTGACGCTTTGCAAACCCTAATCCCTATTTAGGGATTGAAACCTTTCGGGATCCCTCCTCCAATTTGTTGGTGGTTTCCTTTGCAAACCCTAATCCCTATTTAGGGATTGAAACGTAGTTTGATTACCTGTAGTTGGGAATGTGTGCTCCCATCTTTGCAAACCCTAATCCCTATTTAGGGATTGAAACAGAAAGCTGCAGAACTCGCCTGACCAGCGGAAAGTCTTTGCAAACCCTAATCCCTATTTAGGGATTGAAACATTGCTTTCAGATGCTTTTTGTTAAGCAACTCAAAAACTTTGCAAACCCTAATCCCTATTTAGGGATTGAAACTTCCATTGTCCTTCCAAATGGTTGTATTCCACATCGCAAACCTTTGCAAACCCTAATCCCTATTTAGGGATTGAAACTTTCAGTTAAACCAATGAAGTTTTGGTTGGCATTGCTTTGCAAACCCTAATCCCTATTTAGGGATTGAAACATCTGGTAGGAATTCTTCAATTACAGGAGTTTCAACCTTTGCAAACCCTAATCCCTATTTAGGGATTGAAACTCTAAGGTGGCAAGCAAAATTTGCTAAACCACTAGAGTACCTTTGCAAACCCTAATCCCTATTTAGGGATTGAAACACGATGCTGAGTAAGGTCAATAAGTTCACCAGTATAACTTTGCAAACCCTAATCCCTATTTAGGGATTGAAACAGTAATGCACCCCCAAGAATCTCGTACTAAATCACCACTTTGCAAACCCTAATCCCTATTTAGGGATTGAAACTTCAGATAATCAACTTTTGCTATGTTGATAGCTTTAACTTTGCAAACCCTAATCCCTATTTAGGGATTGAAACGTCCAACCCCATAACTAATCAATGAAACAGATACCCCTTGCAGAATTTCCCGAATCCATAAAAAACCTAATTAACCAAGCACAAAAGACAGGTGAACCCTTAACTATCATCGAAAATGGTATTCCCTTTGCTATTATTTCCCCTGTCAAGAAAAAATCCCTCCTGCAAACTCTTTCTAACCTTGAACCTTTAGATGAAGACTTTCCAGATATAGATGAAGGATTATTACCCTTAGATGATATTGAGTTGTCAAAATGAGTTATTTATATTTATTAGTAGTCCAGTAGTGGACTAGAGATTTTACAGCAGTTTTCATTTCAGTAGATCACAGTAGGGACGTTCCATGGAACGTCCCTACAAGGTTTTTGTTGTGTCGATGTGGTTCATCAATCTGAAAAGCGCTGCAATAATTTGGATGCAGCGATCGAGGTTATTGGTGTGAGGTATCGGGTTGAGCCGCGATCTGTTGTTGTTTTGATGGCAAAATTAGTAAATTAACTTCTCGGTTGGAGTTAGAAACCTCTCAATTGAGATTTCCAACCTCTCGTCAGCGATCGCTTTCTATTATAATGGCAATTGCTGTTATTATTTCTTCTAATTCAGAGGTTGATAAAAATCCTAATTTACGAATAAATCTTTCTAGATCAACGCTTCTTAACTGTAATGCGTCAGCAGATGATAGTTTACTTAACCCATTGTCTGAGGTTGGTGTTAGATAAATATGACAGAGATTACTAGAAAAAGATGATTGCCAGTTGGTAATTGGTACAACTAACTTCAGAGGAAGTTTACCAATATAATCTGAATTAACGATTACTGCTGGTCGAGTTTTTTTAATTTCCCGAAAAATCAAGGTTTAAAGTCTCTCCTGTAAAGGAGAAAAAAGAAAAAAATTTCCTTTTTAAGAAGAGGTAATTATTAATTATTAATTATTAATTGTTAATTATTGAAGCACCAATTGTTGGGTCTAAGTTAATCAGCCAAATTTCACCCCGCTTAGGATTAATCTTCATAAATTTCTCTGTTATCAAAGCTTATCCAATCTTTCCAATCTTTGTCTTCTTGATAATATTCTTTCATTGTTTCTGCTTGTTCAGTTAAAATACGATGACGTTCCTCTATGGGAAGTTGTCGAAAAGCTTGGCGTTTAATTGACATATTTGATGCAGCTTTTGATGCAGCTTCAGGTACAATTAAAATAACTTCTATAGTTTCTCCTACAGGTAAATTAGAGAGGCAAATATCAATTCGATTACCTGTTAAAACTTTTGTCGTTAAATAGTGTGTTTGTTTCATAATCACTTTCATTAATTAATAATTGATAATTGATAATTATGTTGGTTAATATCATCAGGGTAGCAGAGACAGAAAGTTTTTGTCAACCATTGATTAAAAAATGAGCGATCGCTCCTCAAACCTGGTTGGTTTTGGAAGAGCGATCGCTCATTAGTATTTCCTGCTGTCGCCCAAGAGGGGTAGGACTGTTTCAGAATTAATACCATTTTTCTGTAACAATAAGCTTAATAATTCTTACCCCTAAATAATATCAAATCCGCTCTTATCGGTATAAAAAAATGTTTGATCTTCAGCAATTCACAAGTCCTCCTAAATTCTCTTCCCTCCTGACTCCTGACTCCTGACTCCTGACTCCCTAATCAATTATCTAATTATGCCAATGTTAAAGGATTTGATATAATTCAGCTTTTGAAACTTTAAAATGGAAATGCTGGAAAACACATCCGAGTATAAATATCTCGTTGGTCATCATAAAAGGCTCTTCTACCATGCATAATTCTCGTATTATCAATCATCAGAATATCCCCCTTTTGCCAGCTTATTTCTATAGTTATTCTCTCAGCAATCTCATTTAGTTCTGACATTATCTCATCAGTTATTTCTGAATCATCCTCAAAGCATACGCTTTTTGGGTTTACCTTTTTTGCCTGTAATAAACTATTAATAAAAACATCATCTTTTTCAGTTCTACTTTTATGTATTGCTGAACAAATGAATTTAAAATTAATTGATTCATCTTCGTTAACTTGAACTTCCTTGCCTTGACTTTTACATATCTCTTTGGCGACATTCAAATCATTAGTTTTGTATTTTTTCTGCCAATCTTCTTTTTTTAAATGACCAGGAAATTTTAATTTCTTCCTACTCAATAAATCTTGCATTGAATTACTAAGTTCATTGAAGAATTGCCGACCATCACATACTGTTGTTTCTCCATCTTTTAAAGGTGGATTAGCACAAAAAAACCAAACTATCTGGGGAGGTTTGTTGATATAGTACATTTCTCCATGTAGTTTCATTTCATCCTTAAAGTCATTAACAGTTAATATAGTTCCATCCTCATTAATTATTCTCCGATTTATCACACCTCCAGTGTAATCCATAAAATCTTTACTCAGTGAATTACTAAATTTTGCAAAAGTATCAACATTAGTTTCAAAACCTCTAAATAGTAAGAAACTATAATACTTAAACAGATTAATTATCTCTTCTTTGTCGATGTCTAAAAGACTTGTATTCTCTGTATTAATAATTTTTCTACCTAAATTTTCAGAGAAGGGTTGTATTTCTATCTTTGTTTTTGTAAACATATTTATCTCCTATTCTACCGGACAAGATATCAGACTTTTTTAAATTTGTCAAACCCAATCCTAATCCCTACTCTGACACCGCTCAAGATAAAAAGAAGCAGTACGATCGCCACAACCCTCTGCCACACATTCTTCAAATAAACGCCCTGCTTCCACAAAAGACTTCTGATGATATAAAATAACTGCCTTTTCAAACTTTTCCTTAGTAGCATTCTTTGCTGCTCGCAATTCAGGCACATCAGCAGAAAATACTTCAAATAAACCAACCGCTTTAGCCTTTCCTTTAGCTTTCACTTGCTCAATAAAACGCAAGTCATATTCCAAAGGATTATTCAAACGCGCTAAAGTTTGATGAGTAATTAACAGAGAAACCCCATAGGTTTTAGTCAACCCCTCCACGCGCGAAGACAGGTTCACCGCATCCCCAATCACAGTTCCATCCATACGCCCCATTCCGCCTACAGTTCCTAAAATTAACTTCCCTGTATGCAAACCAATACCAATACGCAGGGGATTTATATTCTTTTGCTGTCGAGATAAATTGTATTTTTTCAACTCCTCCAACATAGCGATCGCTCCTTTGAGAGCATCATCAGGAGAATTAGGAAACAGTGCCATAATTGCATCACCTATATATTTATCAATAAAACCGCCATATTTTTGAATTTGAGGTTCCATGTAACCGAGATACTCATTAATAAAAGCAAAGTTCTCTCCCGGTGTCATCTGTTCCGAGATGGTAGTAAAACCCCGGATATCGGAAAACAGCACCGTCATTTCCCGTTCCACTTGCTCTCCTAATTTCACATCAATAATGCTCTTTTTCTCTAAGAAACTGAGAAACTGTTCCGGAACAAAACGCTGACAAGCATCGTATAGTCGAGCATTTTCCAAAGAAATCGCACCTTGAGCAGCGAGGGTACGCAAGAGTGCCATGCGATTTTTGGTAAAAGCTCCCGCGCTCAGATTATTTTCCAAATAGATAATACCTTGGAGTTGATTTTGATTAATCAGAGGAGTGCAAGCGATAGACTGACATTGATACTCTTGAATGTAGGCATCCTCGGTAAAGTCACCTTCAGTTACAGCATTGTTGAAAACTACAGTTTCACGAGTGCGCGCGACATAACGGACGATCTTTTCCGAGAGCTGTTCAAACTGCTCTAAGGGAACAGACTGCAAAACCGAGACTTCCTCCAACTCTGCTTCCTTGATAGCTTCTATGAATAAACTTTCGCCTCTGGGCAAAATCAGAATGCCTCGTTGCGCTCCGGCATTTTCTACCAGAATATCCATTAAAGTTGCCAACAAATTCTCCAAAACAATTTCGCTGGAAATAGCATTAGTGGATTTGATGACAGTAGCTAAATCTAATTCTGCACCATCCGTAGAATTGCTCGTGGTGCGGGTATTCAAGATTGTGGAACTAGAACTTAATGTGGTTGGGGACTGGAACAATTGAGGATAGTTTTCTTCCAGGTGCTTAACTTTTGCAGTTGCCCCCCACAGAGAATAACAGTAATGGGCCTCTATCATGTAAGCACGGGCTGCTGTTTCCATGTTCCAGTTGAGATAAAATTTTGCGGTGAGTTCGTTGGCCAGGGCTTCTTCTTGGATATATTTGTTTTCTTTTGCTCCTGCAATTGCCAAGTTATAAAATTCAATCGCCCTTGACTTTTCTCCTATAGCTCGATAATATTCGGCTTCCACAAGATAAAACTTATGCAAATAATTCATGGGTGCACAATCCACCCAATGCTTGATTTTTTCTTGGTTTTCTCGTACTTGTTGAATTAGACTTTCGCTCACTAACAATTCTTCGCTTTCAATTACATTATGTTTTACCCGAGCCAACCGTGCCAAGGAACTGTAAAAATGCCTTAAGGGTATGAACCAAGAACCGCCCCTTACAGTGGCTGAATATTTTTCGGCTGCGGTGCTGGCAACAAGGGACTCATCAAATTTTTCAAAAATATAGTAAAGCATTGCTTTTAAAATATAAATCATCCATAATCCGGGGTGATTTTGGTTTTTCTCAAAATAGAGAATTAAGGATTCCTCATCCATTACTGTCCCCACTAGCCGATCTGGTTGCTCCGATCGTCCCTGCAAGTTTAAAGCTACTTGCAACAAAGGTCGGTTATAGTTGATTATGTGTTTGTGACCTATCGTCTCTAGGATTTTATTATGACTTTCTATTTCTCGCGCCACCTCAGAAAGCTCCTCGCCTCTGAAATACAAGCAACCACAATAATTGTTGCTAGCACCACCTGCGTAGGTAAAATCTCCTGTTTCTAAACCCAATAGAAATGCTTGTTGTAATGGTTTTAGTGACTCTCTCGGGTGAGCATTGGAAAGATTAATAAAGGCATAAACCACCGTCAAAATAGCCGTTTCAAACTGTCTGTCGTTAAACTGGTAAAGGAGAGTTAAAGCTAGTTGACCGTATTCGTAAGCGAGTCGGAATTCCCCAGCACCACAAAGAATCATCCCGTAAGTTGCATAGCTAAAAGCAGATGCTGGTGCATTTCCATAATCGAGGGAGAGTTCGATTTGTTTTAAAATAATCAGGCTACATAAGGTTGGTTCTCCTACATATGTCACGGAAACAAGTTGGACTAAAAGGGCTAAAACTTGGTGGATGAGAGGGTCTTGCATTTGAGGTAAGTTAGCAAGTTCGGTAGGTTGGCGATCGCCTATGAGGGTTTTGATGTTGAGCAAGGCAACTGCAAAATCTGCCTGAGATACTTCTTCAGGAAATTCGATACCACAGGAGGCAAGACTATCCAAACCAGCAGTTAGGGCTTCGACAAATCGTTCTTGATTGCTATAAGCATCAACTTGAATTTTCCCCAGTTCGAGGCGATTGAGAGGTGTTTTCGCTTCCTTGGCGATTATCCCTGCTAATTGTTCCATCCGCTTGATTTCTGTGTTCAGATAAGCGGCTTTAGTGGCTTCTTGATACAAACTGAGAGTTAATTCGTATTGAGTCTGCCAACCGCCTGCATCCAGCAGAGACATTCCCGCATCGAAGTAAGCGATCGCTGCGGCATAAGCATTGGCGTCAATAGCTTTGCGTCCCGCTTGCAAATTTAAACGAGCTAATTTTTCCCGTTCGCCTGAATCGCTTACGAGTTCCAGACTGCGATTCAATTGTTCGACAATATCGAATAACTTATCTTCTTGCTCACTTTCGTGAATCTCTTTGAGGAGAGTTCGTCCTATTTCTAGGTGTTTAATAGCTCTTTCCTCTTCCGGAATTAGAGTATAAGCAGCTTGTTGGATGCGATCGTGTCCAAACTTATAGGATTGAATTAGCAGGTTTTCGTCTAGTTCGGAGAGAGGAATGATCAAGTTGCGAGAAATAGCTATTTTTAATAATTGAAAGATTTCTTGTTCAGGTTTTTTTTCCACCCACTGCAAAATTTGTAATTCAAATTCTGCTCCCAAACAAGCAGCCTTAAATAAAATTTCTTGTACCGATGGCGGTAATTTTTGCAATTTTTCCACCATTAATTCCACCACATTATCGGTAAAACCTCTGGCTTTAATTGCTGCTAAATTCCATTGCCAACTTCGCGACTGAAAATTAAATTGTAGCAATTTTTCTCCATACAATGCTTGTAAAAATTGCTCGACAAAAAACGGATTACCTCCAGTTTTTCCCTTGACTAATTGAGCTAAATTAAGAACTGCTTCTGGAGTCTTATTCAGGGTATCACCGATTAAATAAGCAATTTCTTCAACAGGTAAAGCATTTAAAGTAATTTGGTTAATTGCGTTGTTATTTTGCCGGAGTTTTTCTAGAGAAATAGCCCAAGGATGACCCGCTGAAACTTCATTATCTCTATAAGCACCCAACAGCAATAAATACTCGGTTTTTTCTTCGATTAATATCCGTTCTATCAGTTGTAAACTAGCTAAGTCTACCCATTGTAAATCGTCGATAAATAAAGTTAAAGGATGCTCTTTTCTGCCAAAAGCACGAATAAAATTACTAATCACCAGATTAAAACGATTTTGTGTTTCGTTTGCTCCTAATATTGGAACTGGAGGTTGTTTACCAATAATCAGTTCTACTTCGGGAATCACATCAATAATAACTTGTCCGTTATTTCCCAAAGCTTTTAATAATTTTTCTCGCCAGATTCCTAACCCCGCTTTAGTCTCTCCCAATAATTGCCTAATTAATCCTCCAAAAGCAGCAACAATAGCTGAATAAGGAATATTCCTTTGAAATTGGTCGAATTTCCCAGAAATAAAATAACCACGACGAGCAGTAATGGGTTTGTAAAGTTCTTGTACCAGAGATGATTTACCAATGCCAGAATAACCCGCCACCATCATCAATTCAACTTTTCCACTTTTTGCAACTCGCTCGAATGCTTGAAGTAAAGTGGCAATTTCTGATTCTCGTCCGTAGAGTTTTTGAGGAATAGAAAAGCGCTCTGAAATATCTTGAGTTGCTAAAGGGAAAACTTCAATATTTCCCACTAATTTTAATTGCTCAGAGCAATTTTCTAAATCCGTTTTTAATCCCCAGAGACTTTGATAGCGCTCTTCGGCATTTTTCGCCATTAATTTCATTATTATCTGTGAGATTATCCAGGGAATTGAACTGTCAATTTCTGAGGGTAAAATTGGCTTTTTGGCAATATGAGAATGAACTAATTCCAAGGCATCTTCTGTAGTAAAAGGCAGTTGTTTGGTTAACATTTCATAGAATGTTACCCCCAAGGAATAAAAATCTGTCCGGTAGTCTAAACTACGGTTCATTCTCCCAGTTTGTTCTGGGGAAATATAAGCTAAAGTACCTTCTAAAACATTGGGATTTTTCAGGGTAGGATTTTCTCGACTTAGTTGTGTAGAAATGCCAAAATCAATAATTTTTAGTTCTTTGGTTTGGGGGTTAAAAACGATATTTGCTGGATTGATATCTTTGTGAATAATGCGTTGGGTGTGAATTTCTCTCAAACTTTCGATGATGGCGATCGCCAAAAACAAAAACTCTTCCAGAGATAGTTTTTCAAGTTCAAGCAAGAATTCTTGGAGAGAAATTGCTCCAAAGTCTTCTAAGACAATTACATAACTCCTTTGCCATTCTACCAAACTGTAAGCTTTGACAATACCTGCAGATTTTAACTGGCAAGTCAGATGATATTCCTGTTTATAGCGTCTAATTTGTTCTGAGGTAGGATAGTCTTGATTAAGAAATTTGAGAATGACAGATTCATTATTATCAACTCGTCGAGCACGATAAACTTGAGAGTTAGCGCTATTGTGAATGGGGTAAAAATTGTTGTATCCGGCAAGAGTTACCATAAAAAAAATAATAGATAATAGGTAATGGACAAGAGATTTTGTCCTTGTAACTAAAATAGAAATATTTTAGTATAATTTTACCCTTATTTATTTTTACAATTATAGCACTACACAAATATGGCGCTGACATTGATAAATGCTCAAACTTACTCATGCATTAATTCCTGAGTTTTGACGAGTCAGATCAAATCCCCTTAATTTGCTACAAAAAATGTTCCATCTTCCCACCCTTCCCCTATTCCACTACTGTCCCACTTCCATACTCCCACACCGTTCGAGATAACTAGAAGCAGTATGATCGCCACCATTCTCCGCCACACATTCTTCAAATAAACGCCCTGCTTCCACAAAAGACTTCTGATGATATAAAATAACTGCCTTTTCAAACTTTTCCTTAGTAGCGTTCTTTGCTGCTCGCAATTCAGGCACATCAGCAGCAAACACCTCAAATAAACCAACCGCTTTAGCTTTTCCTTTAGCTTTCACTTGCTCAATAAACCGCAAGTCATATTCCACAGGATTATTCAAACGTGCCAAAGTTTGATGAGTAATTAACAGAGAAACCCCATAAGTTTTAGTCAACCCCTCCACGCGCGAAGACAGGTTAACCGCATCCCCAATCACAGTTCCATCCATGCGTCTCAAACCGCCCACAGTTCCTAAAATTAACTTCCCTGTATGCAAACCAATACCAATACGCAGGGGGTTGATATTCTTTTGCTGTCGAGATAAATTGTATTTTTTCAACTCCTCCAACATAGCGATCGCTCCCTTAAGAGCATCATCAGCAGAATTAGGAAACAGCGCCATAATTGCATCACCTATATATTTATCAATAAAACCGCCATGTTTTTGAATTTGAGGTTCCATGTAACCGAGATACTCATTAATAAAAGCAAAGTTCTCTCCCGGTGTCATCTGTTCCGAGATGGTGGTAAAACCTCGGATATCGGAAAACAGCACCGTCATTTCCCGTTCCACTTGCTCTCCTAATTCCACATCAATAATGCTCTTTTTTTCTAAGAAACTGAGAAACTGTTCCGGTACAAAACGCTGACAAGCATCGTATAGTCGAGCATTTTCCAAAGAAATCGCACCTTGAGCAGCGAGGGTACGCAAGAGTGCCATGCGCTCTTGGGTAAAAGCTCCCGCGCTCAGATTATTTTCCAAATAGATAATACCTTGGAGTTGATTTTGATTAATCAGAGGAGTGCAAGCGATAGACTGACATTGATACTCTTGAATGTAGGCATCCTCGGTAAAGTCACCTTCAGTTGAGGCATTGTTGAGAACTACAGTTTCACGAGTGCGGGCAACATAACGGACAATCTTTTCTGATAGCTTTTCAAACTTATTTAGGGGCAGAGACTGCAAGACTGAAACTGCTGACAACTCTGCTTCTTTGGTAGCTTCGATGAATAAACTTTCGCCCCTGGGCAAAATCAGAATGCCTCGTTGCGCTCCAGCATTTTTTACCAGAATATCCATTAAAGTTGCCAGCAAATTATCTAAAACGATTTCGCTAGAAATAGCATTAGTGGATTTAATAACCGTGGCTAAATCTAATTCTGTACCATCAGTATAATTGTTTGTAGTGGGAGTCTTCAGGGTTTTTGGAACACGTTTTTTTGTGGTTTGGGACTGAAATAATTGAGGATAGTTTTCTTCTAAGTGCCTTACCTTTGCTATTGCACCCCAAAGAGAATAACAGTAATGTGCGTCTGTCATGTAAAAGCCGGCAAGTTTTTCCTGACCCCAGTCGAGATAAAATTTGGCAGCGAGTTCGTTAGCTAGAGCTTCTTCTTGGATGTATTCGTTTTCTTGAGCGAGAGCGATCGCTTTGTTGTATAACTCAATAGCTTCTGCCTTTTTCCCCAAGAATCTACATTTTTCAGCTTCTACTAAATCTACCTTATGTTGGTAATTCATTGGAGCATAGTCTGCCAATCTTTGCTGTAATTTCCCTTGGTTTTCTTCCACTCGTTGAAATAACTCTGATGTTTTGTCTGGTTGCAAACTCAAGAGCGCTAAAGCAGTCAAAGAATCATAAAGGTAATATATAGCTTCTCCTGGACTTCCCATGTTAACTGTTGAATTGCCTTTACACTTTGCTGCATGACTGTTAGCAGATTTGATTTCTCCAAATAAGTAGCAAAGCATCAGCTTATATAGGTAAAAAAGGTACAACCCTACAAGATCGCGAGCAGACAAGAGTTGTGGAAGTAATTCAGTTTCTTGGAACGCTTCCCCAGATAAAATACTTGGATGCTCTGCACTTGCTCCGAGTAAATTTAACATAAGTTGCCAATGAAGACGATTCCAATTTAGTCCTGTCAATTGATTCAGTTGTATTAATCTATTACAGTAGAGGCGAGTCTCCTGCTCCAAAGTAGTAAGAAACCGACCACTCCAAAGAGAAACACCACAAAAACCAGCGGCAATAGGTCCGAGGGGTTCTAAATTTCCTACTTCCAGTCCGACTGCATAAGCTTCTTCCCAGAGCGGTAGCACTCTTTTATAGTGATATTGACGGTGCAAGAGAAACATCCCAGCCAAATGTAATACTTGGGATTTCACAGTTTTAGCATCCAGTTTGGAGACAACCTTAAGTGCCAGTTGACCGAATTTAACTCCTGTATCGACATCTTTTAAAAAATCACAAGTAATAATAGCATAAAGAACATAAGCGACACCGGAAGCTTCTGAATTTCCGTATTGAATGGATAATTTTACTGACAAAGCCACTAGCAAAGGCCATAAAGAAGAACCAAGGATGTATAGTGCCTGTATAACGCTATTAAAAATTTGGAGAATGGCAATTTTTTCCCGATCTGTCATTATGGGTAAATCCGCTAAATCCTCTATTTCTGTATCTCCTATCAATTCGCCAATTTCTGCAATACTGGATTGAATATCGCTGTCGGTTGGCGCTTCGGGAAAGGAGACTCCTAGCTTTTGTAAAAATTCTAGGGCAGTAGCGATCGCTTCAGTTAGTTTATTCTGGGAGTAATTTGAGATAATTTTAATTTTGCAAACGTTAACCTGTTCTAGTAAAGATTGTGCTTTGGCAATAACGATCTCAATAAACTGCTCCATTTCCTCAAAGTCGCCACATAACCATGCTAACTCAGCCTTTAATTCATGTAATTCTAGACTCATTTCATATTGCCGCTGCCAAGAGTTTTCTCCAAGTATAGATAATCCCATATCAGCATATTCGCGAGCAGCCTGATATGCACTAGTATTTCTAGCTTTGCGACAGGCAATAAGATTGAGTTGGGCAAGTTCGTCTCGTTCTTTTTGTTCGGTAATTAGCTCTATACCGTAATTTAATTGACGGACTAAATCGAAAATGTTCTCGACTCTTGCTTCTTCTGAGAGCTTTTGCAGCAATACTTTTCCTATCTGGTAATGGAGTGTTGCTTTTTCGTCGTCAGGAATTAGAGCGTAAGCAGCTTGTTGAATACGATCGTGCCCGAATTTATAGGACTGAATCAGTAGATTTTCATCCATTTCTGATAGGGGAAAAATAAAACCCAATTCTAGAGGGATTTTCAATAATTCAAAAATCTCTGACGGCAATTTTTCTTCAATCCATGTTAGTATCTTTAAGTCAAATTCGGCTCCTAAACAAGCAGCAAGGGATAAAGTTTTTTGACTGCATTCTGGCAATTGTTGCAGTTTTTCTATCATTAATTCCACTACATTTTCGGTGAAATTCCTAGCAGCGATCGCTTCAATATCCCATTGCCAAGTTCTCTCTTGACGATCAAATTCCAACATTTTTTTGTCATATAATGTCTGTAAGAATTCATTAACAAAAAAAGGATTTCCTCCGGTTTTTTCCCAGACTAACTGAGCTAAATGGGAAACTTGTTTAGTCTGACTAAAGGTATCGGTAATTAAACAAGTAATTTGATTTAAAGATAGATTTTTTAAGCTAATTTGATTAATTGCATTGTTATTTTGTCTAAGTTTTTCCAGAGAAATTGCCAAAGAATGACCGACATTTACTTCATTATCGCGATAAGCACCTAAGAGCAACAAATATTCAGTTTGCTTTTCAACTAACATCCGTTCCATTAGTTTTAAAGTTGCCAAATCTACCCATTGCAAATCATCGAGAAATAAAGTTAAAGGATGCTCTTCAGTGCAAAAAGCATAAATAAAATTACTAATGACAAGATTAAAACGATTTTGCGTTTCGTTCGCTCCTAATATTGGAACTGGTGGTTGTTTGCCAATAATCAGTTCCACTTCAGGAATTACATCAATAATAACTTGTCCGTTATTTCCCAAAGCTTTTAATAATTTTTCTCGCCAGATTCCTAACCCCGCTTTAGTCTCTCCCAATAATTGCCTAATTAATCCTCCAAAAGCAGACACGATCGCACTATAAGGAATATTCCTTTGAAATTGGTCGAATTTCCCAGAAATAAAATAACCCCGACGGGCAGTAATGGGTTTATAAAGTTCTTGTACCAGAGATGATTTGCCAATCCCAGAATAACCTGCCACCATCATCAGTTCGACTTTTCCACTTTTTGCAACTCGCTCAAATGTGGAAAGTAAAGTGGCAATTTCTGCTTCTCGTCCGTAGAGTTTTTGAGGAATAGAGAAGCGCTCTGAAATATCTTGAGTTGCTAAAGGGAAAACTTCAATATTTCCCACTAATTCTAATTGCTCAGAACAATTTTCTAAATCCGCTTTTAATCCCCAGGCACTTTGATAGCGCTCTTCGGCATTTTTCGCCATTAATTTCATTATTATCTGTGAGATTATCCAGGGAATCGAACTGTCAATTTCTGAGGGTAAAATTGGCTTTTTAGCAATATGAGAGTGAACTAATTCTAAGGCATCTTCTGTAGTAAAAGGCAGTTGTTTGGTTAACATTTCATAGAATGTTACCCCTAAGGAATAAAAATCTGTCCGATAGTCTAAACTACGGTTCATTCTCCCAGTTTGTTCTGGGGAAATATAAGCTAAAGTCCCTTCTAAAACATTAGGATTTTTGAGAGTAGGATTTTCTCGACTTAGTTGGGTAGAAATGCCAAAATCAATAATTTTTAGTTCTTGAGTTTGGGGATTAAAAACGATATTTGCTGGATTGATATCTTTATGAATAATATGTTGGTTATGAATTTCTCCCAAACTTTCAACGATGGCGATCGCCAAAAACAAAAACTCTTTTAGGGTGAGTTTTTCTCGTCCTTGCAAGAATTCTTGGAGGGAAATTCCTTCAAAGTCTTCGAGGACTATTACATAACTCCTTTGCCATTCTAGCAAATCATAAGCTTTGATAATACCTGGAGATTTTAACTGGCAAGTCAGATAATATTCCTGTTTATAGCGTCTAATTTGTTCTGAGGTAGGATAGTTTTGGTTAAGAAATTTGAGGATGACAGGTTGATGATCATCAACTCGTCGGGCACGATAAACTTGAGAGTTGGTACTATTGTGAATGGGGTAAAAATTGTTGTATCCGGCAAGAGTTACCATAATATAATAGATAATATAGAATCCGGTTATATAGTATATGTTCATTATTAAATCGGACAATCGGACCATCTCCCCCAACAATACACTCTTGTATTCAACCGGATTTGATATTACTCCTTACTCCTTACTCCTTACTCCGCATTTCCTCTGGAGGCTTACCTATATTATCTCTAATGTTGTGTTGATTAACGTGAATCATTTGAGGTACCTTGGTTTCTTGCTTGTGCCAGATACCTTTCGGACCGCGCCGAGCGGGAATTATTACAGGCATACCGCTCGGAGATGCTGGAATTTCCCAGAATCTACCTTTTTTGTCGGCTCCTTTGACTCTTCCTTGAGCGAGTAAGACTAATAAACGTTGACGAGAGATACCTAATAAAAAAGACGCTTCTCTAGTACGCATGATTTCCTCCTTAACTGTTGACCAATAGTTAGGTGTTTAAAAAAAGATAACATAAAAGAAGTTAAATAAAAATAAGTATAAACACTCATTATGTTTTTTCTACCTAAAGTTCGCACTCGAAAGTATGAAGTGAACAGTTATCAGTTATCATATCTTATAGTTATTAGTTTTTAGCTTTTTCAGAAGTTTATAGATATAAATAACAGTATTGTTTATCAAAAAGCTGATCAATTTGCCATTAGAGTAGTCAAAGCTTACAAATACTTAGCAGAGGAAAAAAAGGAGTATGTATTATCTAAAGAACTGTTAAGAAGTGGAACATCTATTCAGTTATCAGTTATCAGTAACAGGTTGATAGTTTATATTTCTACAACAAAACTAAATCAATTCTTAGCTTTTTATCTTGAATAAAAAGCTGTTGAGAGTATTGATGAAGATGTAGATTAGGTAGGTAAAATTTTGTTCTCCATAATTAAAAAACAGAAAAAACTGATAACTGATAACTGTTCACTGTTCACTGAAAAAAGATACTAACTATATGGAATAAAAAGCCTTTGAAAGTATCCATCAGGATGCAGATGAGATTAGCAAAATCTTATTTTCCATTATAAAAAAAAACTGAAAAAACTAAAAAAGCTGATAACTGAAAAGGCTGATAACTGATAACTGAAAAGGCTGATAAGTGAAAAAAACGTGACTAATTTTATATCTACTCCTCAACTACCGATAGTTATTGGAGTTACAGGAGCATCAGGACTAATTTACGCTGTCAGAAGCATTAAATATTTACTGGCAGCTAATTACACCATTGACTTAGTAGCATCAAAAGCTACATATTCAGTCTGGCAAGCAGAGCAAAATATTAGAATGCCTGCTGAACCAACTAAACAAGAAGTATTCTGGCGAGAGAAAGCTGGAGAAGAAAACAAAGGCAAACTCCATTGTCATCCTTGGCAAGATGTAGGAGCAAATATTGCAAGTGGTTCCTATCGAACTCAGGGTATGATAATTATTCCCTGTAGTATGGGAACAGTAAGTAAATTAGCCGCTGGATTTAGTTCAGATTTACTAGAACGGGCTGCAGATGTACAATTAAAAGAAGGAGGTAAACTAATATTAGTACCTCGGGAAACACCTTTTAGCTTGATTCATTTACGAAATTTGACTACTCTAGCAGAAGCAGGAGCAAGAATTGTCCCGGCCATCCCGGCCTGGTATCATAATCCCCAAACTATAGAGGATTTGGTAGACTTTGTAGTAGCTCGTGCTTTAGATCAATTTGGTCTAGATTGTGTTCCTATTAAACGGTGGATAGGCCATGAATAGAAGTCGGAATTTACTATTAATAGTTTTAATTGTAGTCCTCGGTGGGCTTGCCTTATTTACTTGGCAAAATTGGTCCCCCAGTTTGGACTTAACTTTTCTAGGGTTAAAGTCTATACCTCTACCTGTTTCTATATGGATTTTAGCTGCTCTTGTTGCAGGTGTAATTACTTACTTGTCGATCTATGGTATTTTTGAACTTTCAAATTACCTGTTTAAACAAAATTTACAACCTTCCAGACCTCGCCCTAGACAATCTCAGCATCAAAATCAAGCTGGGCAAGGTAGGGATAGAGCTTCACAGTCTCAAGGAATATCAAATTCCCAAAGCTCTTTTAACCTAAATAAAGATTCGGAACCAAGGGAGGAAGATGAAAACTTTGATGACTGGAAACAAGGACCTCCTAAAGTTAGTCCTTCTTGGGACGGTAGTACAAGAGAACAAGATATTGAAGAGTCACAAGAGTCTGTTAGTCAAGATTCTACAGAGAAAAGTTATGAAGTGGAAAAAGAACCAAAAACAGAGTCTTGGTCTGGTTCGGTTTATTCTTATGGTTATCGCGAACCTAGTGGTTCAGGGGTTGGTCAAACTGAATCTGTCTATGATGCTGATTATCGGGTGATTACCCCACCGCCACCTCAAGATCAATCTACACCTACTCAAGAAAAAGATGATGAGGAGGTTCCTCCAGAACATTAACGAAGTCAGAAGTCAGAATTCAGAGGTCAGAAGTTGTTTTTGTAACAGGGATTAGAGCAACGCTCCAAAAATATTTCGCCAATAATCAAGGCGGGGTTTTAGACCCAATCCTGTTTGATAAATCAATCAGGCAATTAGTAACTCAAATAAGTGTACTGAAATTTGATAGTGTTTTTGTATTGTAAGAGATTTGCACGTTAATAAAGTACCAATTATTCATGGGGAAAAATCCCCGTACCTGTCCGAAGCAAGGCGGCAATCTTAGACTCAACCTCAATAATAAAGACTAACCACAAATCTAATCAAAACGCTTATTTGTGTTTAAATGGTTAGTCCAGCCTACTTTTTTAAGGTAAACGTTATTTTGGTCACAATACGTCGGAATGCGCGGCCAGTTCCGACCTCTATTGCTCGGCATTAAACAGGCAAAGAGACTTGAAAAGCTAGTGTGTCGAGCCTAACAAGCCAAAATAACCGGGCGAGGCCAACTTTACATTTCTATAGGAGGGACGCAACAATGTCCACCAATTATGTATTTGTACTTGATGCAAATAAAAAGCCTTTAGCACCATGCAAGGCAGGAATGGCAAGGTCATTATTAAAAGCAGGTAAAGCCAAGGTTTTTAGGCGCTATCCATTCAGCATAATTCTCAATAAATTGGTAGCAGAAAAACATCAGGATTTACAGCTAAAAATTGACCCTGGGTCTAAGCAAACAGGTTTTGCTTTAGTAACTCAAGAAGGGGAAGTTATTTGGGCGATGGTCTTAATCCATCGAGGTCAACAAATAAAAAACGCTATGCTTAGGCGGCGAAATCTTCGGCGAGGTCGCCGCCGTCGAAAAACCCGCTATCGACAACCGCGTTTTCTTAACAGAAAGCGTAAAAAAGGATGGCTGCCACCAAGTTTAATGCACAGAGTTTTAACTGTAGAAGCTTGGGTTAACAAATTATGCTTCTTAGCACCCATTAATTCCCTAGCAATGGAATTAGTAAAGTTCGATACCCAAAAAGTTGAAAATCCCGAAATCTCTGGAATTGAATACCAGCAAGGAACTTTATCGGGATACGATCTTCGCGAATATTTGCTCTTAAAGTTTAATCGCAAATGTGTTTATTGCGGCGCAAAAGATACTCGCTTAGAAATTGAGCATACAACTCCCCGTTCAAAAGGTGGAAGCAATAGGGTGTCGAATCTAGTTATTGCTTGTCATCAATGCAACAAAGATAAGGGTGCTATGGATATTAGAGAATTTTTGAAGGATAAACCATCTCTTTTGGAACGAGTTTTGAAACAAGCCAAAACGCCATTAAAAGATGCAGCAGCAGTTAATGCAACTCGTTGGAAAATCTTTGAAACTTTAAAAAAGACAGAACTACCCGTTGTTACCGGGAGTGGTGCGCAAACCAAGTACAATCGTCGTCGATTGGATTTACCAAAAGAACATTGGATAGATGCAGCGTGCGTTGGGGAAGTAGAAAAATTAACAATTCTTACGGCTCAACCATTGATTGTTACAGCAATGGGACACGGTTGCAGGCAGATGGTACAAATGGATAAATATGGTTTTCCCCGCAAAGGTTATAAGGCTACAAAACCTGTCCCTGGTTGGAAAACTGGAGATATTATCAATGTCGTAAAAGGCCAAAATATTGGACTAAAAGGAGTCAGGATTAAAACTGTAAGAAGTAAAGGCAATTTTGATATCCGACATCAAGATGAAATTTTGTCTGTTTCTCGAAACCATATCCAACCCGTTCACAGACGAGATGGATACAATTACTCGTTTTGAGTAGATTTTTTCTAAGAATCAAGTCAGCCGTAGGCGTTTGCGATAGCATTCCTTAAGGAAAGCCTTATCGCAGAGTAGCAATCTCTACTCTATACAATTAAATGGTAGTCTATTTTTTTGCTAGTCCCTAAGTAGTGACAATTACTTGTTTATACCAAGGGTATTTTTCCAAAACCTTATGCCGCCTAATATTATGTCTTGCGTGAATAACCACTATAAAAAATTTAGGTAGGGACGTTCATGCAACGTCTGTACAAAGTAGGTAGTAGGGAATAAGGGGAAGGAGCGAAAAATATTCTGGCGCGTAAGAAAAGAAGATTTTTATTATGGCTAATTAATCAGACTTGATATAAAACCTTTTTTCACGATATGTAGTCAACTTATTGAGATTTGGCATAACTCATTAGTATGGATATTAGTAATAGGCAATTATTACAGGGAGTAAATCTTTATCTAGTCGGGATGATGGGTGCTGGTAAAACAACTGTGGGACATTTACTTGCACAACGCTTAGGATATAGTTTTCTCGATACAGATAATTTAATTTCTCAAGCTGCAGGCAAGTCAATTAACGAAATTTTTGCTACTGAGGGTGAAGCAGTTTTTCGGGCATTGGAAACAAATGTATTGTCAGAAGTATCTAGTTACAAAAATTTGACTATTGCTACAGGTGGTGGTATTGTTGTGAGTCAATTTAACTGGAGTTATTTGCACCATGGCATAGTGGTTTGGTTAGATGTGCCAGCAGAAGTTTTATATAGTCGCTTGGAAGGGGATATGACTAGACCTTTACTTCAGAATAGTAAGCCTTTGGATAAACTTCAGGCTATCTTGGAGGAAAGAAGACCGCTTTACGCAAATGCAGATGTTCATATTAATGTTAATAGTCAAGATACCCCTGAACAAGTAACAATGTTGGTGCTGGAAGAAATTAAAAAGGTGGTAAAGTCATCTTATCGGTAGTCGTTTAATTATTGATTAGACATCTCCAAAAAATAGGGAACAGAGAACAGGGAACAGGAAGAAGTAATTGATAATTTCTGGATAAGAATTAATTTTAGTTTTGATTTTCACGCCTCTGTCTATTCGTTATTAAACTATTCATCCCAATATTTAAGGATTAAAAGAGTATGAATTAATATCTTTGAAAAAAACACGGTAGTTGAGCAAAATGAAACATTAGTAATAATTTCAGAATATTTGAGATTTTTGAATTTAGGTACTATAAATTTTAAGTCAATAAAAAACCCCTCCATGGAGAGGCAGGGGTCAAGGACAGTTAAACGCTTATTTTTCATATTATCTCATAAATTAAGTATTTTTGTTAGATTTATTTGTGACAATTTTTTAAACGTTTATTGCAACTATACTTGATCTTGTTACGAATTCCTAAGTTCAATTGCTAATTGTAATATAAAAGTTATGGTAAGCATTCAGCTATTAGCTGTCAGCTTTCAGCTTTTTAATAAATATTGATGTAAAAAAAGCAGAGAAACCAGGTCTATATTAAATGCTTCTCCAGACTAAAATATACCTGCCATAGACCCGGTTTCTTATAACACTTCCGTTGCCAAGCGGATTTGATATTATATAAAATATTAAAACAGGAAGAAATAGAATTTCTATGTATGATTTTTGAGCAATAAGTAAAGTCCAACTCCCAGACCCAAACCCCCCTCTGAAATAATGAGTAAAATTCCAAAAGAATGCCAGTTTTTTAGACCATAAATTTGAGTATCTAATCTTACTAATATCCCGGCAGAGATTAACACTAAACTATGGGTAAAAATGTTAATCCACCTAATTATAACTACAAAGAAAAAAGCAGTAACAATTGCAGAAATAAAAGTATAAAGTTCAGAGTTAAACCAGGGAATTATTGTTTTCAAATTCAGGAAACGAAAAGTTAAAATTGCATCTAATAAAAAAATACCCGCTATAACAACTAAATATAAAAACACAGAAGCTTGAGCATTAGCTAGACTCCAGCCAAAAATGCCATAAGTTATTAAAAGTAGAGTCGAAGAAAGTAAAGGTATTGGTTTCACATTATTTTATAGGTTAGTAGAAATTGCTTTAACTGGGCAGGCAGGAATACATTGTTCACATACAATGCAACGGGATCTGAAAAAATTGAGACGAAAGGTATCAGGTTGTAAAGTTAGAGCTTCTGTAGGACATACACCAGTGCATAAACCACAGTCTACGCAGCTATTTTCATTGATTAAAATTTCTCTGCTACTGAGAGATACATCTATATTTTGGAGTCTCATCCACTCTATTGCAGCTTCTAACTCATCAATATCTCCTGATAATTCCAGCACTAATTTACCTATTTGATTTGGTGCTACTTGAGCACGAATAATATTAGCAGCAACATTAAAATCTTTTGCTAATTTATAGGTAATTGGCATATGAATTGACCGTTGTGGAAATGTTAACGTCACTCGTTTTTTCACGGGTTAATCCTCTATATTCTTAATTATAAAACTGATTTTTTCATCATTTATTTATAGGGTTTCTCAAGTTACTGAGGTACAGTTGTTTTTTTTCTTTTCGATTCCCTGTTTAGCAAATTACTACTTTGTACAGACTAAGCATGGTTAGTCCCTACCTCCAACTTACTCTCTACTCCCTAAAACAAACGAATTTTTCTCCTCACAAGTATTAAAATTGCCATAATTATTTAGTCATACCGTATTCAAAATAAAGAATGTTACAAATAATCAGAATAATTGAAACAATTGAGTTAAATGTACCTTTGACTAAAAAGAGAAGTTTCTCACTCAGAAATATAGCAATTCCCAAGAAGCGTGAGGTACAAAATTCCTTGGTTTTAGGGAACAGGGAACACTTAACTGGGAACAGGGAATAGGGAATAGGGAATAGGAAACAGGGAATAGGAAATAGGAACAAATAAAGATAGGTGTACCTCACGATTGCTGAGAAACGCTATATTATCAGGACTTACGCAACGGCACTAATTATAGTGGTGATGTTAGGAACTATGACCAAATTTACACTATATATAGTGGTATTGTGTAAGTCCTGATTATTTAAGCTATTGATTCTGACTACTGACTTCTGTAGTCGCCAAGCAGACGCTTATCCTACCTGACTCTTAATAAATAGCCTAAATATTTGTAGCAAACATTTATCGCACTTGGTATTACAACAATTTTTATTGTAATTAGAATACAGCAGGGACGTTCTATCGAGCGTCCCTAAAAAAGTTATATTTTTACTATGTGCTTTAGCTATCTAAAGTTTGAGCAACTAAAATTTATATAGGAAGATGACTTTAGTTGTCTGGGTTTAACAATTACCTTGTTTTCATCTCAGCTCTAAAAGAGACATTGCTCTCAACCCTTTTTCAGTAATTGTAATAATTATTTAATTTTATGACAATGAATGTAAATCCATCTGACCCTAAAAATATTTCCTCTTTGGCGGTGCGCTGGAGAAATTTTATTATTGTGTCGGTCGCGATCGCTTTATCAGTAACCATTTTTATCGGATTACGAACTGAGACGGTCTCCGTTTCCCTAAATGAAATGGCTGAAACTTCAACACCTCTAGATATAGCATTAACTAATAATAAGCCTAGCATAGTTGAATTTTATGCTAATTGGTGTACGACTTGTCAAGCTATGGCTCCTGAGTTGGAGGAAATTAGGCAACAGTATGCTGGGAATGCCAACTTTGTAATGTTGAATGTGGATAATAGCAAGTGGTTACCAGAATTGGTTAAATATCGGGTAGATGGTATTCCCCACTTTGTGTTTATGGATCGAGAAGGGACTGAAGTTGGTCAGACTATTGGAGAAGTGCCGAAGTCTGTTATGGCAGCAAATATAGAAGCTTTAGTTGCCGGAAGTTTATTACCATATAATGGTACAGTTGGTCAAGGTTCTGAATTTAATGCTCCAGTAGCACCAATTAAAGCAAGTCAAGCAGATCCTCGGGTTCACGGTAGTCAAGTACAATAGTTGAGTGGCTAAACCAATTTAATGAGGATGGGGAGGATGGGGAGGATGGGGAGGATGGGGAGGATGGGGAGGATGGGGAGGATGGGGAGGATGGGGATACGTAAGCTGCATGAATAAAAGTGGACTTTTGTGCCACACGGACCACACAGACCACACGGACCACACTTCCCATCCTCCCCACACGGACCACACTTCCCACGCCTCCAACACCTCCCCACCTTCTCTTAACTTTTTTCTCTGGTGACAATAAATTGACCCTCGGCAAGGGGAGGAGAGATTCAAATTGCCTTAATAATCAGTATTTTCTCAATACATGATAGTTGAAAATCAATGCTCCTGTTTTGAATTTGGAATGCCAAAGATTTTTCAAGGAAAATATAGGTTTTTCAGCCAGCATTTAGATTTATCTTAACCGAACATAGTTAATAAAAGCCATTTTGTATCAATGCCAGCGATTAAATTTTTGAGTCAGGAATCATCTACGGAAATTAGGTAATAGGAGAACAAGGTTGAAAAGTACTCCAATACACTTGCAATTTGCTATTTCCTCATCTCCCCCACTCCTCTACTTTGGTAAGTTATCTCCCAATTTTTTAGTAAAAGAATGAACTCTAAACAATTACAACGGTTGTTAATATTTTATTCTGCCTTAGGAATATTTATTATCAGTGTATTAGTAGCAATAATAAGTATATTCCCCCTTGATAAACAACTCAGAATAAATGAAGAAAGCAACTTACAGTCAACGTTACAAAGTAGAAGTTTAGCAGTGGAACAATTTGTTTCAAGAGCTAAGGATATTGCTGCACAAATTTCTAGTCGTACTCAAGCAAAACGGGAATTAGAAGTTTATAACCGTAGTCCAAATAATCGCAATTCTGCTGTTTCTAATCTGACTCGGATTCTCACTGATGCTCTTAATCAGACTGAAGATGTAGTTGGAATTACTCGCTTAGATCGAGATAATCAATTGGTGGTTCAACTAGGTTTACCTATCCCTCAAAAATTTTGGAAATTGCCTATTCAAAAACCTAAAATTAGCAATCAAATTCGCCTAAAGAATGAATCTTATATCATTATTAGCCAACCAATTATTAACTCAAAAAAACAACAAGTAGGTACAGATTTGGTGTTGTTTAAAATCCAGGGTTTAGAAAAAATTATTACAGATAATGCGGGGCTAGGTAAAACTGGAGAAGTCTTTTTAGGAACTTTAGAAAAACAACAGTTAAAATTATTTTTATCTTCTAAAAATGAAAGCAAAAATTTATCTGAATCAATTGCTAAAGCCTTGGAAAAAACATTATTTTCTCAAGAGTCTGGAGTAATAGTTGTTAAATCTAAGTATGGGATTTATGGTCAAATAATTGCTTTTGAACCTGTATCCAATGTAAATTGGGGACTCGCGATCGCCATCGAACGTCAGGAATTATATGCTCCAGTGAATCGTCAGGTTATTACTATTGGAATTGTCATAATATTCTTAAGTCTTTTGGGTACTTGTGGAATGATTCTACTACTACATCCATTAACTGATCGAGTAATTATTCAAACTGATGAACTGGAGCAACAACTAGAAGAAAAAAATCAGGCTTTACAGGAGTTAAAATATACTCAACATCAGTTACTTGTGGAAATTCGCGATCGAAAACAAAGCCAAACTAGGCTACAAAATCAGAATAAAATATTAATAGAACTTGCTCAAAATAGAGCTGTAAATCAAGGATATTTGTCAACAGGTATAGAAGCAATTACAGAAGCTACAGCCAAAATATTAGAGGTTGAGCGAGTGGGAATTTGGCTGTATGACGACTCGAAAAATTATTTAAAATCTCTAGATTTGTACCAAAACAAACTCAATGAACACATTAGAGAAATAAATCTTAATTTCAAGGATTATCCTAGTTATTTTCAAGCGATTAGCTCACTACAAGATAATAATATTATTGCAGCTAATGATGCTCGCAACGATCCTAGAACCAAGGAATTTTCTGAGAATTACCTCAAACCTTTAGATATTTTTTCTATGCTTGACGCTGGGATTTTGATTCGTGGAGAAGTAGTGGGTGTTATTTGTATAGAAAAGTGCAGTCAAATCAAATATTGGACTCTTGAAGATGAATTTTTTGTCCGTTCAATTGCTAACCTAGTTTCTCTAACAATTGAAGCTAGCGATCGCCAACTTGCCGAGAATGCTCTACGAAAATCAGAAGCTCAATTAAGAATACAAAAACAAGAACTACAGCAAACTTTACAAGAACTGAAATGGGCTCAAACTCAGATCATTCAAAGTGAAAAAATGTCGAGTTTAGGTCAAATGGTTGCCGGGGTTGCCCATGAAATTAATAATCCGGTTAACTTTATTCATGGAAATATTATTTATGCAACAAGTTATACTCAAGACTTATTCAATTTACTTCAACTCTATCAAAATTATTATCCCCATCCCCATCCAGAAATTGAGGAAGAAATTGAAGCTATTGAATTAAATTTCCTCCAAGAAGATATCAAAAAAATGCTAAAATCTATGAAAAGTGGAACAGAGCGGATTATAGAAATTGTCAAATCACTACGAATTTTTTCCCGTTTGGATGAAGCAGAAATTAAAGAAGTCGATATCCATGAAGGAATTGATAGCACTTTAATGATTTTACAAAATCGCTTCAAACCTAAACCAGGATTTCTTGGTATTGAAGTGATTAAAGAATATAGTCAACTTCCTAGTATTAACTGTTATGCAGGACAGCTTAATCAAGTATTTATGAATATTATCGGTAATGCCATTGATGCAATTGAAAATGCTCAATCTTCTCAAGAAAAACAGTGTGACGCTGATTGTATTTGGATTAAAACTCAAGTAATAAAAGACAATTGGGTAGAAATTTTAATAGCAGACAATGGGGGAGGAATTAGCGAAAAAGTTAGGTCGAATTTATTTGAACCTTTCTTTACTACAAAACCTGTTGGAAAAGGAACTGGATTAGGACTTTCGATTAGTTACCAAATTATTGTGGAACAACATCAAGGAAAACTAGAATGCTATTCTGAGTTGGGAAAAGGTACAGAATTTATAATTAAAATTCCGATGAATTTGAATTAGATAACTATTACAAATTTTCGACCATTTCGGATACTATAACTCAAAAAAAATTTGCCTTTTAAAATTACTGATGAGCAATCAAAATCCCGGAATTTTTTTTCCAACTGTTTCTTGTTCCCTGGAAAACTCAAGTAATAGAAGATAATTAAATATAAATTTTGATAGTAGACAATGGGGTATAAATTAGTGAAAAGTTAACTCTAATTTACAGCGGTTTTCATATGAATAAACCACAATGATACTGACTCCTAACTCCGTGCCTCCTGACTCCTAACCCCTAACTCCTGACTCCTAACTCCTGACTCCTGACTCCTGACTCCTGACTCCTAACAATGAATTTAGTGGTCTACTCAACTGAAAAGCGCTGTATTTGAATTTTTCTTGACAACAAAACCTATTGGAAAAGGAACTGGATTAGGACTTTCGATTAGTTGCCAAATTATTTTGGAGCAACATCAAGGAAAATTAGAATGCTATTCTGAGTTGGGAAAAGGTACAGAATTTATAATTAAAACTCCGATAAACTTGAATTAGATAACTATTACAAATTTTCGACCATTTCGGATGCTATAGCTCAGAAATAATTGGGATTTTAAAATTACTGATGAGCAATCAAAATCCCGGAAATTTTTTTGTAACTGTTCCCTGTTCCCTTGAAAACTCAAGTAATAGAAGATAATTAAATATAAATTTTGATATTAGACAATGGGGGAGGAATTAGTGAAAAAGTTAGGTCGAATTTATTTGAACTTTTCTTGAAAATCAAACCTATTGGAAAAGGAACTGGATTAGGAATTTCGATTAGTTATCAAATTATTGTGGAACAAGATCAAGGAAAACTAGAATGTTATTCTCAGCTCGGAAAAGGTACAGAATTTATAATTAAAATTCCGATGAACTTGAATTAGATAACTATGACAAATTTTTTACCATTTCAGATGCTATAGCTCAGAAAGAATTAGCATTTTAAAATTACTGATACTCAATCAAAATCCCGGAAATGTTTTTCCAACTGTTCCCTGTTTCCTATTAAGTGTTCCCTTGAAAACTTAAGTAATAGAAAACAATTAAATATAAATTTTGATAGTAGACAATGGGGGAAGAATTAGTGAAAAAGTTAACTCTAATTTATTT
>NZ_JAAHHT010000011.1:0-26925 GCF_010672085.1 Okeania sp. SIO3I5 | reverse complement strand
TCCAACTGTTCCCTGTTTCCTATTAAGTGTTCCCTTGAAAACTTAAGTAATAGAAAACAATTAAATATAAATTTTGATAGTAGACAATGGGGGAAGAATTAGTGAAAAAGTTAACTCTAATTTATTTTAACTTTTCTTGAAAATCAAACTTATTGGAAAAGGAACTGGATTAGGAATTTCGATTAGTTATCAAATTATTGTGGAACAAGATCAAGGAAAACTAGAATGTTATTCTCAGCTTGGAAAAGGTACAGAATTTATAATTAAAATTCCGATAAACTCGAATTAGATAACTATTAGAAATTTTCGACCATTTCGGATGCTATAGCTCAGAAAGAATTAGCGTTTGAAAATTACTGATGAGCAATCACAATCCCAGAAATTTTTTTCCAACTGTTCCCTGTTCCCAATTAAGTGTTCCCTTAAAAACTCAAGTAATAGAAAACAATTAAATATAAATTTTGATAGTAGACAATGGGGGAAGAATTAGTGAAAAAGTTAACTCTAATTTATTTTAACTTTTCTTGAAAATCAAACCTATTGGAAAAGGAACTGGATTAGGACTTTCGATTAGTTACCAAATTATTAAGGTACAGAATTTATAATTAAAATTACGATGAACTCGAATTAGATAACTATTACAAATTTTCGACCATTTCCGATACTCTAGCTCAGAAAGAATTAGCGTTTGAAAATTACTGATGAGCAATCACAATCCCAGAAATTTTTTTCCAAATTTTCCCTGTTCTCTTGAAAACTAAATTTGGAAAAGGTACAAAATTTATAATTAAAATTCCGATGAACTTGAATTAGATAACTATTACAAATTTTTTACCATTTCGGATACTATAGCTCAGAAAGAATTGGCATTTTAAAATTACTGATACTCAATCAAAATCCCGGAAATGTTTTTCCAACTGTTCCCTGTTCCCAATTAAGTGTTCCCTTGAAAACTCAAGTAATAGAAAACAATTAAATATAAATTTTGATATTAGACAATGGGGGAGGAATTAGTGAAAAAGTTAGGTCGAATTTATTTGAACTTTTCTTGAAAATCAAACCTATTGGAAAAGGAACTGGATTAGGAATTTCGATTAGTTATCAAATTATTGTGGAACAAGATCAAGGAAAACTAGAATGTTATTCTCAGCTCGGAAAAGGTACAGAATTTATAATTAAAATTCCGATGAACTTGAATTAGATAACTATGACAAATTTTTTACCATTTCAGATGCTATAGCTCAGAAAGAATTAGCATTTTAAAATTACTGATACTCAATCAAAATCCCGGAAATGTTTTTCCAACTGTTCCCTGTTTCCTATTAAGTGTTCCCTTGAAAACTTAAGTAATAGAAAACAATTAAATATAAATTTTGATAGTAGACAATGGGGGAAGAATTAGTGAAAAAGTTAACTCTAATTTATTTGAACTTTTCTTGAAAATCAAACCTATTGGAAAAGGAACTGGATTAGGAATTTCGATTAGTTATCAAATTATTGTGGAACAAGATCAAGGAAAACTAGAATGTTATTCTCAGCTCGGAAAAGGTACAGAATTTATAATTAAAATTCCGATGAACTTGAATTAGATAACTATGACAAATTTTTTAGCATTTCGGATGCTATAGCTCAGAAAGAATTAGCATTTTAAAATTACTGATGAGCAATCAAAATCCCGGAAATGTTTTTCCAACTGTTCCCTGTTCCCTAATTCCCTAATTCCCTGATTCCCTATTCCCTATTCCCTATTCCCTATTCCCTGTTATACTAGAGTTTTGTCAACAAATTTTTGTCGATACTTTTAAAATTGCGGTCTAAGATAAAAGGTTGAGGTGGAGCAATGGAAATTTTTTCAAAATCTGGATGTAGAGGATTAATCAAATAATTATATTCTTGAGGAATAATAGCAGAAGGAACCCTCAATAGAGCTGTCGTTTTAGAAGCGAACCATCGATCTCCAATAGAAGCTAAAGCTTCAGGTGGAGGAGTATCACGCCAATTATGAGGTAATAAAGATTCATCTACTTGTTTAATCGGAAAATTATCAGGAATTTTTATACTAATTGATACAAATATATTACCAAAGTTTTCGATTTCCATGCAAACTAAAGTTTCTAATGCTGCTAGAGATAATGTCGCTGAAGTATAAATTAAGGCAGTTCCTTTAGAATTCCAACGACCTCTTCCACGATTATAACCTTCACCTATCAAAGCAGTATTAATGTATTTTTTATGAGAGATTCGCCATAGTGTTAAACTCATAATTACTATATTTTTGATTACTATTTATTCAAGAAAAAGGCAGGATTTATAGTCAATTATTAGGCTATAAAAACTAGCCACAGAACTACCTCTTGATAGTTTTTTACCTGCCTATTTCTACTTGTTTTATTGATGGCTAATAGGCATTAACCATTAAGAATCAATCTTGAATCATTAGCTATATACTCCATACTCTATTTTATTCAAAAGTTGATCTACTTCTTGTGTGCCTGCATCTGTATCTAATAGTTCTAAAGGAGTTTTTCCTGCCAAGGCACGATTTGGTTTTTTCAACCAATCTCTTGCTGTTTCCACATTTTCAAACACATCTAATGTGTGTGCAAAAATTCTAGCAATGCGATAAAGTCTATCTGACTCTGAAAGATCGAGAGGTTTCTGATCTTTCTTACGCCTAGATATAGTACGTTCGGAAGTTGCTAATAAAGCAGCTATTTGTGACTCAGAAATACCACAATATTCTGCTACTTTCATTACAGAAATTATTGAAAATCCCTCACGAATTATACTGACTATTTGCAGTTCTTGGGGTAATTCCAAAACATTTTTAGGTATTCTGTCAAATCCTAAAATTTGATAAATTCTAGGGATGGGTTCAGTTTCTGAGTTCTGAGAAACTTGATCTGGGAATAGCATCTGGACATCCTCTAACTGTCACCTGTCTAATATTATATCGTCAGGTGTCTTAAGATGTGCAAATTTTATATTTATGATCAAAGTACAATGATTATGGCCATTATATACCCAAGAAGCATCTGACTTTTGTACAATTTAGAGACTAGAGCCAAAAAACAGCAGGATCAGGAAGATAAGAAAAAATATAAAGATGAAAGTGTTAGAAAACATTTTCTTTAATTAGTTAATTTATTGGATGTCTAGAAAATTATAGACACAAAATATTACTAAATGTCTAATAGACTTCTCCAGAAAAGAGGGAACACTTAACTGGGAACAGGGAACACTTAACTGGGAACAGGGAGAAGTAATTGATAATTTCTGGATAAGAATTTATTTTATTTTTTATTTCTACCAGATATCTAATAAATAAAGGTGTTTTAGAGACTATTGTTACGCAAAGCGTAAGAATTAACACAGTTTGTTCCTATATGGATAAATAATTAGGAGAATTGTGGCCATTCTTTGTCACTAGGTTTCTATGGCAAAAGGCATTTATGCTGAGGGCATCCCCCCTACCCCCCAATGACAAGCTATCCCTTATAAGGAACTCTTGAAACCCTTGTAGGAGGGTGGGGAGGGTGGGGAGGATGGGGAGGATGGGGAGGATGGGGAAGAAGAATCCTGTCTACATTGATAAAAAAGTGTATTTTTTAATACACTTTTCTTCTGAAAAAGCCGATTCAACACTAAAACATAACTTGTCTATGTTGTCAAGTTTTATGAAAAGAGAAAGATGTTTATAAAGCATAGCTTTGAAAGGGGGGAGGCAGAAGACAAAAGAAAAAATGCTTTGTCTAGGTTTTAGACTTTTGATGCGTCCTAACCTTTGGTTCGACTGCTATATTTGTACTGGAGGATAAAAGGCCACATAGTTTTGAATCTTTTTGGCTTTTTCTTTTGGGTTAGGATAATAGTTACTAAATCTATAGAAAAATATTCTTAGACAAGTGTTTTAATTAAGTGTTACCTTAATGGGGTGAACTACAACACCCTCTATCCCATTGCTAAAAGCGTTTGGGACTGCTTTTCGTAGTATGTTTAAACTTCCATTGACATCAGCATTGTATTTGACTCCATTTGAAGCTTTATAAAGTCCTCTTTTCACTCGTTGACCACTAAATTTGTGTTTGACACCTTTTTGGTAAACTGGTAAGTCGTCCCAGTCTAAAAAACTAGCTTTTGATGTATAACTTTCTTCATTAATTATTACTTTTATTCCTACTAATTTGGCTTTGTATTTTAGTTGTTCTATTAACTTAAAAAAAGGAATTTGAACAAAATTTTGATTGTTTTTGGGGCCTAGATTTAGGCTTTGTTTCCAGTTAGGATTATTTCCTATTACTAAAATTCCTATCTGATGTTCTATCAGATGATTAATAATATACCTGCTAGTCTTATGCAGATAATCGTCAATCTTTAAATTTCTTTTTGTCGATAATTTTTTGATTCGATTACTACTTTTATTCTGATTTAATTCTGACTGTAGTTTGCCTTTTTTCTTATTATAGAATTGATTAATTGATTTGACTGGTCTGCCGTTAATAATAAAGGGTTGAAAACCTTTTTTATTTGATGTTACAGTCGCCAAATTATTCACTCCCAAATCTACAGAAGCCACATGAGATTCTGACAAATCTAATTTAACTTCAATGGATTCGTAAACCACTTCGATCACATAGTAATTAAGCTTAGGAATTATTCTTACTTGTTGCAGAGAATCATAATTTATTTTACTATCAAAAAATAGCTCACTTTTTGATAGTAATATCTTCTGATTTTTGACTAATTGAGGTTTACTAATCGCTTGTTTTGTATAGACTAGAATATTCCTCCCTTTCTGTTTATGTTTATATTTTGGCAGTTTAGGGCGGCTTTTAAACTTACTTGGACATTGATTATAAGCTCTTATCGCTTGAAAAAAACTTTGCCAATTTTGATCTAAAATAATCAACACCTGCTGAGAAACTTTCGCAGGTATTGCTTGATAATCTGCTCCCGACTGTAGTAACTTTTGAACCTTGTTATAGTCTAGATAATTTCCTTTATTAATAAACTCTTGTCTAACTATGTAGTTAGCCATGTTGTAGAGATTTTTAGACAAGAAAGCTAGAGTATCGAGTGATTTATAATTGGGATGATTTTTTTTAATAATAGTGCGTTCTACTAATTGCATTATCCCTCCTTTAAACATTTAACGCTCTCTTCTGTTTTCCAAGTTCATCAACACGCATGCATGCGTGTTGCAGATAATTTCATTCATAAACAAGATTAAGGGAATTTAACTAATTCCAGTCTAAGATATTTTTAGTTGTTTTTTTATGTTTTTCTATAAAATAAATAAAACTTTACAATACTAAGCACCATCTTTATTCACTTTACCATCAACTTCAATATCGTAGTAGCTCGTATTACCTTTTCAGAAACAGTTAGTTATACAAATTTTCTAAGATTATAATTACCAAGAATCAAATTTTTGGCACACATTATTTTTAAGAGCTTAATTCAGTAACTCCTTATTTTTAAGCTTCTCGAACTTATGCTACTTTAATAAATAAAAAAATGCAGCCTGAACAAGCTGCAAAGTTAAGGAAAACCGTTGTGTTTTTCTGAGGAAAATTTAATTTACTTAAAACATATTGAAAATAGTAAAATAAAGTGAAATTTTTAATAGTATTCGTTAATTGAATCTATATTTTTATATTATGTAGAAATCAATAAAATGTAAGTGATTTCTGCTATAAGTCAATTGTGATTTTAATCAATTAAGAGACTGATAATGTATTAGGGCAAGCTACTGAAACTAAATAATTAGAATAATTAGAATAATTAGAATTAAAAGCAGCAATGCAGGTAATAGATAAGTATTGCTACCTGCAATAATACTGTTTGTTTCAGGATAATTTTCTTAGTTTCTGGCATCTTCTATTTCATCAATTTTAGCCTTAAGTAAGGATAAATCTGTTGTTACAAATCTCTTGTTAGTAACCAGATCGTAAGCTTCCCACTCTTGGGAAAAGTCTATATCTTGCCAAATAAACCAATCTCGGTAAATTTCACCTTCGTCAATATCACCACACAAAGCTAACCAATCATCTCCATCAAAATTATCTACTGTTGATGCTACTAAGTCAAGCCACGCAATAGTGACACAATTATCTGTATTAAGATCGGCAACAAAGGAGGAAGACTGAGGGTTAAGTTGTTGGAGGTACAGGTTAGATGTCATTGCTAAATTCCTTGATTAACTCTATGGTTTAACTCTACGAACTTTTACCTCCAAATAGTTATAGATATATGCCACTATTCTAATCACAACATATTAGACAATATTAGACATGATTGTGCATCTCGCCTTTTACTGTTAATACCGGAAAGCAGGACAATCTTAAAAGTAGACACTTCAGAAACTGGCACTAACAATATTATTTTTAGGGAGTAGGGAACAGGCAAAAATATTTATTAGACTTCTTGCAGAAGTCAGACAATAGACAATAGACAATAGGGGATGAAATTGTTGATTTCAGAGCTATTATTGATTGAATTTTTACTTTTGCAAGAGATCTATTAAATATTCATTCTGTCAGTTGTACCAAATTAACTACCGAATCTGCTGTAAATTGCAAGGTAGTCCTGCATAGTAATGTTGAAGATACATAAGTTTTGTAATCTCTTCCCACACTCCCTACACCTCCCACACTTCCCATACACTCTCTACTATTACTATTGCAGGATGGCAGAAAAACTGACCAGTTACATACATCCTAAAACCCTTACTAAACAATACTTTTGAATTTTGAATTTTGAATTCCTCGTAGCGGCACTATGTACCACCACCAATTTTAATTGTTATTATCCACTTCACGAAGATAGCAACCTTTTCAGGATTTTAAAGGAGTTAGACAGGAGAAAGAATTGAAATAAAAAATCCTTAGAAGTTGGATCAAATTAGGATTCGAGCAATTTTTTACTTAAATAAGTAAAAAAAAATTTTTTAACACCCTAAAATTCTCTACAGTTTCTAATCTTGACAGGATATCTTGATAATTAAGAAGAATTATTTTTGAGGTATTAATAAATGCTCAATATCAATAATATTAAAACAAATATAGTAGCGATCGCCGCATTTGCCATAACTATTTTTAGCACTCCTCTAGCACTTGCCGAAAACTATACTAGAGAATTTGACGAACAAGGATATCTACGTCAAAATCCTGATGTGGCAGAGTTAGTAAGTCAAGGAAAGTTTAGGACTGGTTACGAACATTATGTTAGATATGGGCAATATGAAAATCGTTCTGGTGCTTTTAAAATATTCAATGAACAAGAATATTTACGACAAAATCCTGATGTAGCAGATGCTATACGTCGTGGTGAATTTAAGTCTGGTTATGATCATTATCTAAGATATGGGCAATATGAAAATCGTTCTGGTGCTTCTTACCCATCACAACCTCGACTTTATGATGATTATAATCAGTCTTCTTTTGACAAGAATAACTGGAGTTGTGAAGGTATAAATCGTAATTTATCTCAGTCAGCATTTTTCCGAACTGAGAATCGAATTATCCACATTTGTCGATATCAAAATAGTAATAGATTAGTTTTGTTTGAACGTAGAAATAGAGATAATTCTGGTTGGAGAAATTTTCCTGTAGAAGTTGCTTATAATGGTTTTTTTAATCCTCGTATTGGTTATTTTATTAATGATAATGAATTTATTCGGAGGCGAGGAAATCAAATGCTTTATAGAGAAAAAGTTCTGACTAAATGGAGAGACAATTGCCAGCAAACATCTCTTTTGAATTCAGAACTCAGAACTCAGAACTCAGAATTATGTTGATACCATTTAGACCTGATGTTGCGCTTATGAAAACCTCGCCTTTAATGGCAGGGTTTAAATGAAAGATAACAAATATTATTAAAGACTTATAAAGCGTCAATAAATAGTATTTAGAAAGATAAATTCCCAGTATTGGAAAGTTTTTGAGTAAGTATTCAGCTATCAGCTAAAGAGTTCAATAATGGATAATGGATAATGGATAATGGATAATTACCTCTCCCTAAAAGCTATCCCTTATAAGGAACTCCTGAAACCCTTTTGGAGAGGGTGGGGAGGATGGGGAGGATGGGGAGGATGGTCCGTAAGAATCCTGTCTACATTGATAAAAAAGTGTATTTAAAAATACTCTTTTCTCCTGAAAAAGCCGATTCAAGACTTAAACATAACTTGTCTATGTTATCAAGTTTTATGAAAAGAGAAAGATGTTTATAAAGCAGAGCAAAAAAAGGGAGAGGTAATTATCAATTATCCATTATCAATTATCAATTATTTCTCCCTACTCCCTACTCTCTACTCCCTACTCCCTCAAATCAATTAACTTACTTTTATTTTGCTCGTAATTTTTCTAAAGTTTGATGAGCGGGAGATAGATCAGGTTTAAGTTTAATTGCTTTTTCTAGGGAAGATATTGCTTCTTTATCTAAGCCTAAATTTGCTAAAGCTTCACCCAAATGATAATGTACAACGCCTGAATTTGGATAAATTTCAATTGCCTGACGATAAGCAGAAATAGCCTCATCCCACCTTTCTAAAGTTGCTAAAGTATACCCTAATTTATGATGTAAATCAGCAGCAGTAGGATTAAGACTTATCACTCGACGATAAGTAGAAATAGCCTCATCAATAAATCCCTGTTTTTCCATCATTTCTGCTAATTTAAGATGAGATTCTATAACAGTTTTATTCTGTTCTTGTTTTCTTGTAAATGCTTCCTGTAAATGCTGATTAAACTTTTGATTTTCTGGCTTAATTTCTACAGCTTTCTGATAACATTCTATGGCTTCTTCCCACTTTTCCATTTCTGTTAAAGCTTCTCCCAATTGGTCATAAACTACTGCCGACTTGGGGTTGATTTTGAGAACTTCGCGATATTTAACCGCGGCTTTATCCCACTGTTTTAGTTTGGCTAAAGCGTAAGCTAAATGATGATTAATTATTGCAGAATTAGGATTAAATTCAAGTGCATTGTGATAGGCAGTAACTGCTTCTTCCCATCGTTGTAGTTCGGCTAAAGCTGCTCCTAAATGATGATAAATTTCTGCATTTTTAAGATTTAGCGAGATAGCTTGCATACAGGCATCAATAGCTTCTTCCCATTTTTGTAACTTGGTTAATGCTAACCCAATGTAATAGTGAGCTACTGCTAAATTGGGGTTTAACTCAAGAGCGCGATGGTAATAATTAATTGCGTTTTCTAGTCGATTTGCCTTTTCTAGAACCTTGCCTAAACTTAAATGACATTCTGGCAAATAAGGATTAATTGCCAGAGCTTGATTGCAACTTTCTATGGCTTCATCCCATTGTTTTTTACTTGCTAATGCTTCACCTAAATATTGATAAGTTAAAATTGCATTGGAGTCTATTTCAATAGCGCGACGATAAGTAACTATCGCCTCATCAAATAATCCTTGTTTTGCCAAAGCTAAACCTAAACTCTGATAAAAATTGGGGAAATCTGGATTAAGTTTAATAGCTTGACGTAGATAAATAACTGCTTCATCAAACCTCTGAAGTTTAATCAGAATTTCTCCTAAGTTATAGTAAGACCAGGGAGAGTTTTTCTGTAGTTGAATTGCTTGGTGATAGATATTTGCTGCCTCTTCTAAATTGCCTTGCAAATTGAGAGTTTCTCCTAGGTTTTGATAACCTACTACTGATTTAGGATTAAGTTGAATTAGTTGGCGGTAAGCATCAGCAGCTTCGGGGAAGTTACTTTGTCTTAATAGTTTGTTGCCAATATGAAGATAGTTAACACTTGTTTCTGTTGTTGTTGACATTGTTGTTTAAAGTTTCCTTGATTTGATAGTTGGGGGATGAAGGATATTACTTATTACCTGTTAATATCCTATACTATTTGAGCAGCATAATTATGTTCGTAATCGTAAGCATTCAGCGGTCAGCTATTAGCTATCAGCTTCATTACTTTTAAAATAGGAAAAAGCAGTTGATAGGTTTCAAAGAATTAAAAGTATGGATCAAAGTCTATCAGCTAACCTTAATAATCTAGTCTATCGAGCTACATTGTTTATTTTGATTGCTGAGAGGTGACTGCTAATAGCTGAATGCTTACTCGTAATCTTAGATAAAATAAAATTTTTCTAAGGTCGTTAATATCTGCTCTAAAATATTATCCTGTGTCTGCCACTTTATATAATATTTCTAAGTTAACCATAGTAAATTTCAAATTTAATTATTGGATTCCTACTTTATTAGTTGATTAGAAAAGTTTGTGTTAGAAAAAGGGTATGTATTGGGATATGGATAGAAGTAATTATCATCTGATAATTTCTGATTATCCCTATTTTAATTGAGCAAAATATGGTGGTGTGTTGTAATTATTTTTGTTACGAGAACAGTAGGAACATCTTGCTTCCCTGGTAGGGATTGCTTGTTATTATCTACCATTACACGAGCAGGACTGGCGAAAAAAAGAAATTGAAAATGACCAATCATACTAAAATTTATGTTACAGCATTAATAAGTCTTTATCTAATCAGAATTCTTAAATCAAGCAACAAAATGATAAAATTAGAAACATGGAACTAAAACTACAATTATTGAAGTCTCGGTTAGCTACACCTGCAGCGGGCAAAACGCCTAAACTACAAACCCTTCATCATTAATATTTGTAGCTAATTTACCTGCAATCTGCTGTAACTACTTAAAGACAGAAATCAATAAATGGTCATTACTTAAAAATTAATCTAGAAATTAAAAGTGATTGACAAATGTGTGCAAATAATGGTAGAAAAATAAAAATATCAAAAAACTTATAGTAGATGGACACAAAGCAAATTCTGGCAATTGCTTTCTTTGGCAAAGAAACCCTGGGCTAACATCCTACTTTACTCTATTGCCAATGACATTTTATATTTAATTACACTTATTTGCTGAGGTGTACCAAAACTGTAAACCGTAGAAAAATAGTAACTATTATCTCAGAAATTCTCTTGAATATTAGACTGATTGAAGTCAGGGCTATTTGATTCTAGAATAAAGTGAAAATTTTACTAGCTTTTAGAGATTGGTTAATATAAACTTCAATCATTGAAAAGGCTTATGTTTCTTAATGCACAAGAAGTCAAAAATTAGAACGAAATAGCCCTAGATTTAAGTTGACTATTTTTACACAGGAAGTTACTTATTGGCTCAAGAATTAATTTCTCAGCAAGTTCTACTCAAAATTAATTATTTGAACTACGAGAAAAAAATTATATGCTAATATCAACAATGAATAATTAAAATAAAAATGAATAATTAAAATAAAAATGACCAGAAAATCAGCTCTCAAGCCTCCCTTTTAAAGTTATGCTTGACTGATAAGTCTTGAAACCCAGGGCTATTTCATTCTAGAATAAAGTGAAAATTTTACTAGCTTTTAGAGATTGGTTGATATCAACTTCAATCATTGAAAAAGCATATTTTCGTGATTTGCACAAAAAGTCAAAAATTAGAACGAAATAGTCCTGCTTGAAACCCTTGTGGGCAGCAGGGAGCAGGGGAGAAAGGAGAAAGAATTATAGTAGCTAAGTAAAACTACTTGAGTTGTCAAAAAAAATCTATTTTTCAATACATTTTTTCTCCTGAAAAAGCCGAACTAAGACTTACTCATAATTTGTCTATAATGCTCAAGTTTTATATTAAGAAAGATGTGGTTCATTAATGGATAATGGATAATGGATAATGGATAATGGATAATGGATAATTACCAGAAGCTCTTCGGGCTTAAGTAATAAGTAAGAAGTAATAAGTAATAAGTAAAATCAAGCCCGTTGATGTTGGTTTAATTTTTTTTGATGAATGAATAAAAATTCAAAAAATGATGAATTTTTTGAATCCTCTGACTTGACTGCTCATGCTGCGCAAACAGGCAGAGGTATTACTTATTACTTATTACTTAACACTTATTACTTGTGAACTCTCCCTTTTAGGGAGAAGATTGACTAAAAGGAAAAAATTTATTTCTCAAGGAGAGATTTGGATATGGCTAGGTTTCCTCAGCATCCTATCCTACATTCATGCTCTGCAATTCAAGTCCCTCCGCGTTTCATGTCGGTTTTGGCAGCCGAAAACGACCGTTTTTTTTCCTTTATTGTGGAGGCTTTAAAGGTGAATTATTTAATTATTAATTATTAATTATTCGGTAATAAATAGCCTTTAAAGGGGATAAAAAAAGAAAGTTAAATATTTCAAGCCTCCCTATTGTATGAGATACTGATAACTGATAACTGATAACTGATAACTGAAATGACCCATAAAACAGAAAAATCAACTCTAATTATTAGCAGTATGTACAGTTCTGGAAGTTCCTTAACTGCTTCTATGCTTAAAAGTGCAGGTTTGCATATAGGTAGGAAGTTAATGGAGGAAAAAGAGAACAATACTCAAGGATATTTTGAAAATTTAGATTTCTATGAATTTCATAAGCAAGTATTACAATCTCAAGGTATAGATGGGGATGGTTGGACTTTACAAGAAAAAATAGATATAGAAGAAAACTTTCAAGAAAAAGCTAAAGAAATTATCGCTAAAAATTCAATAAGTGGAAATTGGGGATGGAAAGAACCCCGGACAACTTTGTTCCTAGATTTTTGGGCAGATTTACTACCAAATGCCAAGTTTATATTAATTTATCGTTCTCCTTGGGAAGTTGTTAATTCTCTATATATTCGGCAAGATAAGATATTTAAAAGTCAACCAGAACTAGCAGTTAAATTATGGTTGCACTATAACCAAAAAATTATTGATTTTTATAATCATGCTGCTAATCGTTGCTTGTTAACAAATATTCAGACAATTATTAATAACCAAGAAGTATTTATTGAAAAAATTAATCAAAAATTTCAGACGAATTTTAATAATTTCGATGTAAATATCTACAACCCATCGTTATTTAATAATCAAGTATCAACAGAAAGTCATCGGCCTACTATCATAGATTATTATTTTCCTGAAGCTACAGAAATGTATCAGGAATTAGAAGCAAGAGCATGGAAACCAGAAGATGAAATACCAGACTTTTCCTGGCAAGAAAAAATTAAATCATCTCCCTATAGAATTTGGGCGTTTCAAGATTGGATGAATTTATCTAGTTTAGAAAACCAAAATAAAACTTTACTAGCAGAACTAGAAAAATATAAAAATCAATACGAACAAAGTCAGTTAGAACTAACTCAAGCTAAGTCTGAGTTAACACAAACACGAGATGAGTTAGAAAAATATATTACTAAAGTCGATGCCACAGAGACAAAATTATTAGAATCCCAAAAACAACTTGGCAATACAGAAAAAGTATTGGCAGAAACACAGGGTAAACTTCAAACATTTGAACATATTCAAGTTAAATTTGACCAAACAGAAAATGAATTAGCTACAGCTAAATTTCAGTTGAATCAAACTCAAACTGAACTAAGAGAATGTCAGTCAAAACTACAACATACAGAAAGTGAATTAAAAAAATATCAAGGAGCAGAAAAAGAATTTCTAGAAACAAAATCTAAGCTCCATGAAATTCAAGGGGAATTAGTACAATATCAGTCACAACTACATCAAACTCAAGAAGAATTAGAACAATATATCTATAGAGTTCAGGAAACAGAATCATTATGGCAAAAATCTAAATCTCAGCTAGAAAAATCTGAAGAATTATTGGATAAATTTAACTCCCAAGAAAAACAAAATCAAGCAGAATTAGGAAAAACAAAACAGAATTTGTACGAGACTCAAACTAAACTAAAAATTTGCCTACATCAGCTACACCAAACTCAGGAAGATTGGGAAAAAGATCGGTCTCAGTTAACAGTAAGCGAGGCAATGTTGCAAAAATTTCAGTCACAGCTACAGGAGACAAAGTTGGTATTAGCACAATCTAATTCTCAGCTAAAACAGATAGAAGCACAAGAACAGCAAACCCAATCTAAACTCAAAGAAAAAGAAACAAGATTACAACAGTTAGAAGCAGAATTCAAAGAAATTAAAACAAGTCAAAACGAGTGGGAAATATCAAAATCTCAGTTGCATAAAACTAAGCAAGAATGGCAGCGATCGCAACTACAAATCCAAGAACTTCAAACCGAATTAGTAGAGTCTAATTCACAACTTCAGCAGACAGAAACATTAATGGAAAAATCCCATGCTCAATTACAACAAACAAAAGCTTTATTAACAGAGTTTCAAACTCAGTTACATCAAACTGATGAAGAACGGGAAAATATGCAAATGCAACTACAAGAAACTCAGGCAGTATTGCAAGAAGTTCAGACTCAATGGCGGAAAACAGAAGTATTGTTGCAACAATCTCAATCTCAACAACAAAATGCCCAGAAAGAATTAGTAGCAACTAAGTCTGAATTAGAGAAATTACAATATCAACAAGCTATTTTGAGAAATTCCAAATCAGAGGGAGAGGGTAAAACCGAATATCAAATGTTAGTTTGGGAAGCATGGTTTGCTTATCAAAACGATAATTTAGCTGAAATGCAAGAGCGCCTTCAGAAGTCTTTGAAATATACAGAAAGTTCTCGGACAGAAATAGTAATGGAATGGTTGGATAGTTTTGCTAATTTTTCTCAGACAAAAGGTATAGAGTTTGATAGTGAAAAACTGACAAATTCTGAAGAATGGCAAAACTTGATGAAACGCGCAATGAGAATTCAGAATAAAGTTTTGGTAGGTAGTGAGAAATAAATAGGCATCTCTAGAAAAGAGGGAACACTTAACTGGGGGAAGTAATTGAGAATTTATCAATAAGAATTGATTTGATTTTTGGGCGTTGGTGATTTTGGCTATGATTTTTCTGAAATGGGGATTTCCTAATTTATAATTGAAAAGAATTTTAAATTTTACCCTCTTTAGATTTCATAGCTTGATTCACCAACACCGATTTTTGATTATTGGAGATTTCTAATAGGCATTTGAAAAAAAAATTGGAGAATTTGGAATAAATAGATGTAGGATAAAGCCTAGTAGGAAAGTGTGATTCGAGGGGTGCATCTCATATTTGCCAAAATACTTTTTTCCTATTCCCTATTCTCTGTTCCCTTTTTCGGTAATTGAGAATTTATCAAATTGATAAGATTTGATTTTTGATCATGGGAGATGTCTAATAGGTATTTGAAAAAAAATTGGAGAACTTGGAATAAATAGATGTAGGATAAAGCCTAGTATAAAAGTGTGATTCAAGGGGTGCATCTTAAGATTTGCCAAAATACTTTTTTCCTATTCCCTATTTTCTGTTCCCTGTTCTCTAAAAACAATAAATTTTTGGCTTTCTTAAAAATTGAGATGCACCCGATTCGAGCAACTAATTTGTAATTAAGTTTGTATTAATTAAGGAACTAAATTAATGGCAGCAACAATAGAAAAAGAATTAGAACAAACTCAGACGAAGTGGCAACAAACTCAAAAAGAGTTAGATCAAACTAAGTCCGAGTTGCATGATATTAGGGAAGAGTTGGAGCGATCGCAATCTCAGTTAGATGAGGTATTGGGAGAGTTGGAGCAAACCCATTTTGAGTTACATCAGTTAAAACAAAATGGAGAGCAACAGCAGTCACACTCAGATGGGGAAGTTAACCAGGAGTTAGATAAAACTAAGTCCGAATTGCATGATGTGAGGGAAGAGTTGGAGCAAACCCATTTTGAGTTACATCAATTAAAACAAAAGGGAGAACAACAGCAGTCACACTCAGATGGGGAAGTTAACCAGGAGTTAGATAAAACTAAGTCCGAATTGCATGATGTGAGGGAAGAGTTGGAGCGATCGCAATCTCAGTTAGATGAGGTATTGGGGGAGTTGGAGCAAACCCATTTTGAGTTACATCAATTAAAACAAAAGGGAGAACAACAGCAGTCAGACTCAGATGGGGAAGTTAAGCAGGAGCTAGATCAAACTAAGTCCGAGTTGCATGATGTGAGGGAAGAGTTGGAGCAAACCCATTTTGAGTTACATCAATTAAAACAAAAGGGAGAACAACAGCAGTCACACTCAGATGGGGAAGTTAAGCAGGAGTTAGATCAAACTAAGTCCGAGTTGCATGATGTGAGGGAAGAGTTGGAGCGATCGCAATCTCAGTTAGAGCAGGTATTGGGAGAGTTGGAGCAAACCCATTTTGAGTTACATCAGTTAAAACAAAAGGGAGAGCAACAGCAGTCACACTCAGATGGGGAAGTTAAGCAGGAGTTGGAGGAAACTAAGGCCAAGTTGCAGGAGACTGAGCAGTTGTTGGAGCAGTCGCACTCACAGTTAGGTGAGACGATGGGAGTGTTGGAAGAGTATCAGTCTCAGATGGAAAAGACTATGGGGACTTTGGAGGAGTCGCAAGGGAAGTTGCAGCAGAAGCAGGAAGAGTTGGAGCAGGTTAAGGCAGAGTTAGCACAGAAACAGTCGGGTTCAGAGTCGGAGTTGCAAAAAGAGTTGGAGGAAACTAAGTCTCAGTTACGGGAGAGTGAGGAATTGTTGGAGAAGTATCAGTCTCAGTTGGAAGAGACGATGGCAACATTGGAAGAGTCTCATTCTCAACTTGGGGAAACAATGGTAGTATTGGAACAATCTCAATCCCAATTACAACAAAAACATCAAGAATTAGAAAGTACAAAGTCAGAGTTACTACAAACAAAAAAAGAACTAGAGCAAGTTAAAAATATTCAACCTCAACCATCTCGAGAAATTACTAAAAATCAGACAGTACTTCTTGATTCAATACCAGCAAAAGGAGGAATTACAGGACCGGAAATTGCAATTATTAAAAAGTTTATTACTGAGGGTAATGTCATATTTGATGTTGGTGCAAATGTTGGTAAGTGGACAGAAGAAGTTTTGAATTATTGCTCAAATTTGAAGTTACATTTATTTGAACCAGCTCCCCAGACATACAAAGTTCTTGATCGAAAAATAACTGAGCGACAATTTAGGGAAAAACCTGTAACTAATTGTATAGGAATTGCAGAAGATAATGTTGTCAAGCAATTTTATTACTATGATAAACATAACGTATTAAGCACATTTAAGCGTCGTATTAGTATTGATAAGATAGGTAAATACGGATTTCCTAGAGAAATTAAGGCTTTGACAACTACCATTGATAGTTACTGTCAGCAGAAGGCAATTAGAAGAATTAATTTCCTGAAAGTAGATACAGAAGGTAGTGAATTAGATGTTTTATTGGGAGCAGAACAAAGTTTAAAGAGGGGGAAAATAGACTACATTCAATTTGAGTATGGTGGTACATATAAAGATGCTAAAATAACTCTCAAACAAGTATTTGATTATTTGCAAAAATATCGTTACTCAATCTTTAAAGTTTTAGAAAATAAATTAGAATACAGACCAGATTTTGTGATCAGTGATGAGGACTATCAGTATAATAATTACTTAGCAGTAAATGAACGTTTTCTAGATAATGTATTAGGTGAAAAACCGAGACTATTAGATGTACCTAAACTCTGCATTGAAAACTCAATTAATCCTAAAGGTGTAATTCATGTAGGAGCACACGAAGGTCCTGAGAATAGCTATTACCAAAAAATGGGGCTTAAAAAGATATTATTTATTGAAGCTAATCCTGTAGTATTTGAACGCTTAAAGAATAGAGTAGCTTCTTATCCCAATGTAAAAGCTGTCAACTATGCAATTAGTAATGTAAATGGTACTGTTGACCTCCATATAACTTCTAATGAGCAAAGTAGTTCTATTCTCCCTTTGAAAAAGCATCAAGAGATTTATCCAAACATCAAAGAAACTCATCAAGTGAAAGTGGAGTCTAAAAAATTAGACACATTATTGCCAGAATTAAAACTTAATCCCTCAGACTACAATATATTAAATATTGATATCCAAGGTGCAGAATTATTGGCTTTGCAAGGTGCAACTAATTGGTTACGAAATGTTGATGCAATTAATACGGAAGTTAATTATGAAGAACTTTATGAAGGATGTGTATTAATTGATGAATTAGACGAGTTTCTAGATAGAAATGGTTTTCAAAGGGTTGCAACAAAAACTCCACACCCATCTTGGGGAGATGCTTTTTATGTCAAAAAGCCATTGATTACAATGTCTATACTAAGTAGGGCACGCTTTGGCAATCAAATATTTTTATATACCCTCTTAAAAATTCATCAAAAAGAACATGATGTACGAGTAGAAACAGTATCTTGGGTAGGTCAATATTTATTCGGTCATAACGATCCACAAATTTCTAGAACTTTGCCTGAGTTTGCTGATTCTGGTATGGCAATTCTTAATGCTAAAGAACCTTTCAAAAATGTAGAGTTTAGTGGTCCCGTATATCAACTTCATACTAAGTATTATGCTCCCTACAAAGACTTCATTCGTACTCTATTTCAACCAGTGCCACAAGTAGAAGTCAAAATGAGAGATGCTGTAAATAAGTTACGAGAGCGTGGCAACACTATTGTTGGTATACATTTGCGACGTGGTGATTATCAAAAGCTCAAGAGGAGCTATACTTTTGTTGCTCCTACTGCTTGTTACAAAAAATGGCTAGAAGGTTTGTGGGAAACTTTGGAAAAACCAATATTGTTCATTGCAAGTGATGAGTTAGCAGGAGTTGTAGATGATTTTGCTGATTATAATCCAATCACAATCAAAGATTTAGGTATTCAACTGCCAGAGGCAGATTTTTATCCAGAGTTTTATGTTTTAACCCAGTGCGATATTTTAGCTATTTCTAACAGCACTTTTTCTTTTACCGCAGCAATGCTAAATGAAAACTGTAAGTTTTTCTTCCGTCCTCACCTACTAGCTAAAAAGTTGATTCCTTTCGAGCCTTGGAATAGTGAACCTTTGTATCAGCATGGTTATGGAACCTGGGAAGAGCCAACTCAAGCAGGCGATGTTCAACTCTCAACGGAGGTTGTAACTAAGTCTCAGAGTAGTATCCACAATTTTATCGGCCAATTTGTAAACAAGGGAGATTTAGTTTTTGATGTTGGAGCAAACCAAGGTTTGAAAACAGACTTATATTTAAGTATTGGCGCCAAGGTAATATGTTTTGAACCTCAACCACATTGCGTGGAAATTCTGAATCAAAAATATCAGAATAATCAAAATGTAGCGATCGTCAATAAAGGCTTGGCTACAAAATCGGGACAGTTAGAATTGTCAATATGCGATCGAGCAGATGTATTGTCAACTTTTTCGGAGCAATGGAAAACTGGTCGTTTTGCTAACCAAAAATGGGAGAAAAAAGTCACGGTAGAAGTGACTACTCTAGACGAAATGATTAAAACTTGGGGTCTTCCACAGTTTTGTAAAATTGATGTGGAGGGTTTTGAGTATCAAGTATTAAAAGGACTTTCCCAACCAATAAGTTATCTATCGTTTGAATTTACTATCGAGTTTATTGATAATGCCAAAAAAAGTATTCAACACTTAGTAAGTTTGGGATATAGTTTGTTCAATATTACTCAAGAAGACCAAACAAAACTAGCAATTTCTGAATGGGTGTCTGAAACAAAGCTTTTTGATTTTATAGAGTCTAAGTCTACTAATAAAAAATCATTATGGGGAAATATTTATGCAAAATATTAGGGTGCATCTCAATGCAAGAAGAAAGGCAAAAATTTATTGATGCATAGGGAACACTTAACACTTAACACTTAACTGAGAATAGGGAATAGGAAGAAAGTATTTTGGCAAATATTGAGATGCACCCAAATATTAATAATTAACTGGGGAGAATAATAATGAAATGGTTTTTTGGAATTAATGATTTTTCTAATTACTTTGAAAATTACTCACAACTAATTAAAGTTGCTGTATATACGGCTAATAAAAATACTACCCTGGAACCATTTTGTATTTATGATGGTCAAGAAAATGAATTGACTAAATGGCTTAGGGAAAATAATGTTGACATTATTTTTCACCGCAGTCCTCACTATCAACAATTAAAACAATCTTTTCCCCATGCTTTACCTACTGCAGCAGGAGCATTTTTGAGAGTAGAAATTCCCAAAATAGTTGAAATTAAGGGTATAAAAGATGAATATGTTTTGTACACAGATTGTGATGTAATGTTTTTTAATGATGTAGTTGATTATCTACAGAATTTAACCTGCAAATATTTTGCCATAGCACCACAAGAAAACCCTAATGATTGGGTTAATCAAGTCAACACTGGTGTGATGTATATGAACACTAGAAATCTTTTAGATGTTCATGAAGATTTCAACAAATTTATAGCTCAAAATTTAGGTGAATTGTTGAAGCAATCTTACGATCAAGGAGCCTATAAAAGGTATTTTCGGGGAAAGTGGGATAGGTTAGATTTAACAATGAATTGGAAACCTTATTGGAAAATTAATCAAGAGATTAAGATACTTCACTTTCACGGACCTAAACCTCTTCGTAGTCAATTAGAAACAATAAAAAATAATCAGTTACCTTCCAATCATCCCTACATTACTATGGGATTAATTAATGATAATTTCTGGTATCAGACAAGAGTCTGGCAAGAGGCTTATCAATTAATGATTGAGCAAGGTAAAACGGAATTGACTCTGAAAAATAAAGGTATAGATATACCTTCATCTCGCTTACAGCAGATCAAAGGTGAAATGAATTTATATCTAACTGCTTTAACACACATTAAAAAAGAATTAGCAAAGTTTAGAATAACTTAATTATCAACATCAAGCAAACTTAAATCCTCAAGCCATGCGTTTAACAAATCAATTTCTCCTGATTCTACAATTCCTCGATCGCTCAAAGCTATATATGCAGCTATCAACATCTCTGTCACATTCATTGAAGGTTTTAATGCTTTTTCGACCACTGCTAGTGTGTCCTCTACTTGCAAAAACACAGGAACTTCCTCGTCAAAATCTTTCATAAAATCATGTTCATTACGCTCTTGAAAGACAATAGGAACTGAAATAAAATCTAATCCTTCACAATACTAATCTCAAGGACTTTTATGATCGGCTACTACTATCGTATTCCACTCTTCAAGATTGCTAAAACTCTTGACTGCTTTGGTAGGTTTATTGATTGAAGTAATAACTATATACTGGTTCATTTATTCTCAAATTAATAAGGTTTGTTTACTCATTTAAAAGTATAACTTTTCCTTATTTTATTTTAATTTTTTTTTGATTTCCTGTAACCTAAGTTGCCAGTTATTTAATTCTATTTGATACTTTTTATTAACAAAAAAATTATTTTGATAATGAGTACCCAATTCTAGGTCTTTAATTATTTTTATTAACTCATCATAAATAATTTTCCAATCACAATCATAGTTTTGGTAAATTCCTGGTACATTTCTTTGATCGAACACATACTTCTTGTCTATAAATATAGGAGGTATACCTTCTTCACGAACTTCTCCCCAAAACACTCCCTGAGATAAATGTGCATGGTTTCCATGTGCTATACCTGGCTTATTAGCCAACCAACTTAAAAAAGTAAGTCCAGAACCTACTACTGCTATATATGTGTCTACAGAATAAGCCCAATAAATGGTTTCATTCATAGTGCAGGTAGTAGCATCGTATGTTTTGACATTAGAGGGTATGAGTGCTGTAATTTTTTCCATCAACTCTTTTGTGTCAACCATCCCATCAAAAATGACAGCCATATTTGGATATTCCTGAGAGAGATTTGTGATGATATTGGCATTTCCTTGTATTTGATTTTTCCAACATTTGTTATGCTGACGAAGATTTATCCATAACAGAGGAAAGTATTTCTGAGATTGTTCTACTTTTTCTAGGAAAGACTGACTGCATTTTTTCATGCTAGCTTGGTAGACTCTGCTAGATAATCCTTTTCTAATACAAGATTCTGTAGGTCTAACTACGAAATAATTGTTATGTAGTATTGTGGAAAATGTACTCTGAAAATCTGATACAGATGTGATTTTTTCTTTTGGGATTTCTGGAAAAATTTCAGTTATATCTAACCGATTATGGGGAGCTATCAAAAACTTGTCAACTTTTTCTAAAATTCCAGATTCATATAAATATTGTAGTCCACCTAGTTCATTCCAAAAGTAGTGTCCTAAATTAAAGTAACAACCAATTATAGCTGTAATTATCTTAGGTTCTTTAGTTGATATATAGTTCTTAACAACTGAACCATTAATTACAGATTTTGTTTTAAATTCATCTATTAATAGTTTGTAATCTATTTTTTTTCCCCAAGTAATACTCCAATGAATAACTAAATCAAGTCGAGGTAAATAAATTCCTATTTTTCCTCCATCCCATCCTCCTACTATTAAATAAAAGACTTCAGAGCCAACAAATCGGTAAAAACACAAGGGAATTCCTCTGTCATTTATATATAGAAAATAAAATGATTGATTACTTTTGATAATTTTTCCAGTAACCGGACATAATGTATATACATAACCTGTTTCAATAATACTTTGCTGAAAGTCTCTCGTTTCGTTCAATAAGTGCCATGAATAATTAGTATTTTTTTTGATTTTTTCTGACAGTCTAAGTCCAGAATCACAAGAATAACCATTAATATAAAGGTTTTCTATTGCGATACCATCACGCCTCATAAATTCAACATTAGCTAAAGATAGTTCTGCTGCTTCAATAATTTCTATATCCCTATTAGTTAAATTATTCAAATCAATAACTGTATATTTGTTTGTGATTTTTAAATATTCTCTAACTTCTTCTGGATTCAATTTTATTTTATACAAATCATCACATATATTATACGAAGCTTGTTGATTTAGTTCCTGCCATATTTTTTCAGTAATTTTCTTCACACTAGGTACATTCTGAGGAGACTTTTGCCAACAAATTATAGCTTCATTCATTAAATTTTGTTTTGCTAGAGCAACAGAAAAATCATGGAAAAGTTTGATTTTATTTTGCTCGCCTAGTAAAAGATTCTCCAAGTATTCAATTATTTTTATTACCAATTCTTCCCTAGCAAATCTAGTAAGTAATTGAGAGCAAGTGATAAATTGCTCTGAATTTAGGTATAAACTTAAACCATAATATATGACAGCTTTTTCATATTCTCCTTTGTTGACTAAATTTTCCACTAGAGTTAACGTCTCAGAAATATCATTTCGCCAATAACTAATTTGCTGTTTATTAAATTGTTCAAACTTTTCAAATTCTATATTATTTATATCTATATATTGTCTCTTTTTCTGATGGTTACCCTGGTAGTATATATCTTGAATGTATGCTATGTCCGTACCTCTTAATTTTTGGGTTTCATCAGTTGGAATATATGAGGTGACTTCAGATAAATCTTCAAGTTGTGGTCCGTATAAATAAAATTGCTTCTGATTTTCTCCCATATATATAGAATTGCTTCCGTCAGATGTACCAAAATAAATATCATCGTTACTCGCGTTATATGTCGCTGACAATCTTACCCACCCATTAGGGTATAAATCTACAGTTGTTTTAGTGGCTTTTCCTGATATAAATTGCCAGTCTTTTCTTTGAAAAACTGCAATTTGTAGTCCTGATAATCCCCACATTGTAAAGTCTTTTGTACCAGCATTATCTACTCTTTTGACAAATATACTAACTGTACGATCTTTTCTACTACCATTAATAACTGTTTGCTTGATCAGATGAAAATCGTTTTTAGGTAAATCAATAATACTGATAACTTTATTATTTCCAGATGTTCCCTCTGGCGACAAAACTTCATTCTCTGCTACTCTAGCTATCTGATGAAAATCAATCCAGCTTTTGTCAGTTAAATTTGTACTATGGATGAGACGATTAGTAGAAGAACATTCTATTAATAATCCTAAAAATTTGTGCTTGCTATCAACAGTAAAGTTAGGATGAGAAAGCCAATTAAATCGTGGAGTATTTGCAGGAACGAAACTAATCAAACCTTTCTCATTAATATAACTTGCTAACTCAGCATCTCTAATTAATATAAACTTATCTAAATTGATATTGTGTAACTTGGCTTTCTGATTTTTTTGATTCATTGTTGAATTTTTATTATATATTTAGCTATATTTAGCTTAATTTATTCAAACATTATTCTTGATGAATATTAAACAAAAACTTTCATAAATTAACTTTTTTTTTATTCTAATTCGGCTTTATATTTTAGTTGTTCTATAAATTTATGATGAGGGATTTGAATAAAATTTTGGTTGTTTCTTTTCCCTAAGTTAGTTTCTTGTTTCCATTTTTGATTATTGTCTATTACCAAAGCTCCTATCTGGTGAAATCGAAGATTATTAATTATTATTCTGCTGGCTTGGTTTCAACAATTAATAATTAATAATGAATAATTAATAATTATTAATTGTTGAAACTGATAGGATTGACTAATCATGAAATTTTTTATTTATTATCCCCTATCCAAGGGGAGGCTTTAAAGCAGAATTTTTCGGTAAATAACTCTCTACTTTAAAGTTACTTTTTATCGTTAGTTTCTGGATTTTATTTGAATGAAAACGTTTTTCATCTTGTTTTTGTAATTTACTCTGTAGTTCTTCTTTCTTTTTGTTATAAAATTGATTAATTGATTTCAAAGGTTTACCATTTATTATGAATGGTTGAAATCCTTTGACATTTGAGAAAACTGTTGCTAAAGAAAGACAACCCTAAATCAATGGCTGCAACTCGGTTATTATCTATCAGTTTTTCTGGTTCAACTTCATAAACTGCCTCCAATACATAATAACCATTACGAGGTACTAATCTAATTAATAATTAATAATTAATAATTATTAATTTAGGATTGACGCAGAGACCATAAATATAGCGTTCAAAACTACAAAGTTATAGTTTTTACATTTATATCTATATATAGATATAGTAGCTTGATATAGATATAGTACCTTGGCGTAAGTTCTGTAATTATTCATTATATAGTACCTTGGCGTAAGTTTTGTAATTATTCATTATTCATTTTGACCCTTCAGAAGCAGCAGACTCTGAGAGAATTATTGATAGTATAAAAAAGTATTTTCCTCAAGCAGAAATAATTATTACTGGTGGGGTAGTTTACCATCTAGCTTTGTCTGATATTCTTCATAATTTTGATGAATCAAAAGATAAACATCTGTTAGACTTTTTAATGCTTATAGATGATTTGTGTTCAGAATTGGGTGAGACTCATTATGCAACTGCAATTGCTATTAAGTAAGAGTTTACGTTAATACAAAGATCTTAAATCATCAAGCCACCTTTGTAGTAAGTCTATTTCACTATAATCAACAATTTTATGATGATTGAGAGCGGTATATGCAGCCATCAACATTTCCGTAACACTCATTGAGGAATTCAAAGCTTTTTCAACTACTTCTAATGCCTTTTCTACCTGCAAAAAAACAGGAACTTCCTGTTCAAAATCTTTCATAAAATCATGTTTATTACGCTCTTGAAATACAATAGGGTTAGTAAAGCCTAAATACCAATTTTTATACCATAATATAGGTTGGGCAACAATTCCACGCAATATATCAGTAAAACGAAATGATACAGTAGCAGGCAAATACAAAAGAGGGAAACAATCCTTGTTAAAAAAGGTTGCTTGAGAATTAAATGGTGTAATTGTTTTAGAGTTCAATACCAAGCTACCTCGATTATGAAAATAACAGGGTGTATTGTTGGTTAGTCTATAAATCGCATCTACGTCGGGATCGCCATCAGCAAGTCCTTGCCATACTTGTACTTGGATGTTATCTGAAGCAGGTACTACTTTATTCATCCATTCAGTAGATTTCTTAACAAATTTTAGAGGCAATCCTCTAGGCCATATCATTTGATTGGTATACCATTGGTAAATATTGATAAAACCTAAGTCTTTTGGTATAGTAACTGCTTTATTATCAACTTGAGGAAGAACTATTTGATCTTTGGGAATATTATCATCGTCAGTATCAAAAATTAAGGTTGCTCCCTTTTGTATAGCTGCTAAATACCCCACCATTTTTCGGGAATAATGATTAAAGGGTAATAGCTGACATATCTTAAAATTTACTGATGCTTGCTGACTAACTGAAATAAAATCTACTCCTTCGCAAAACCAATCTGAAGGAGTTTTGCGATCGCCAACTACTATGGTATGCCACTCTGGAAGATTCGCAAAACTCTTAACTGCCTTGGTTGGTTTATTGATTGAAGTAATAATTATATATTTAGTCATTTGTTATACAATTAGTATTGATATTGAAAAGTCGTAATGAAATTGGGTTGAATAAAAAATCATGTGCACGGGCCAACTACCCCATTTAAACTTTAGGATATCACAAAAATTCTGAGGATGCAACCGAAAATCCTTTGCCGCGGCGATTTTTTTTCGGGAGCTTCAGAGAATGAAAATGTTCGTAGTTTTTCACGCTAGGAGGGATGGATAGAAAAATTTGATCAGGGAAAAACTAGCATTTTGGAAGCTCCAAAAGATGACAATATTTCTAGTATTGCTCGTATAAAAATTTCTGAATATTGAAAAGTCTCTCAGTAATGAAATTGAGTTGAATAAAAAGTCATGTGCACGGGCGAACTACCCCATTTAAACTTTAGGATATCACAAAAATTCTGAGGATGCAACCGAAAATCCTTTGCCGCGGCGATTTTTTTCGGGAGCTTCAGAGAATGAAAATGTTCGTAGTTTTTCACGCTAGGAGGGATGGATAGAAAGATTTGATGAGGGAAAAATTAGCATTTTGGCAACTCCAAGGGAGTAAGGGAGTAAGGGAGAATTTTTCAATCTTTTCGATGTATTGCCTCTATTCTACTCCCGACTCGTAACTCACAATTTAATCGCGGACAAAGATAACAAATAGTAAATAGCTTCTACTGGACTGTTTCAGCTAAAACTGTGCATGATTATTTTAGGTTGTGGGAAGACAAGGAAGACAAGGAGGACAAGGAAGACAAGGTGGTAAGGGAGAAAAAAGCCTATTGCATCATTTAAGATGAAACAG